>NZ_JBSNCD010000012.1:0-191514 GCF_053764735.1 Rhodococcus sp. 5G237
CACTGGACCACCGCAGACGGAAGAATGCGATGTCCAGCAACAACCACCGAACAAATTCGATGGTCGCACCAAATATTATTTGGCACTGACATTCATCGGCACACTGTTGAGTTCTCAAAGAACACGCACACACCATCGATCCCGAACCTTCCGGTTCGTTCACTCCGGGGTGACTGTTCATCCGAGGGCCTTCCGGCTCTCGGGCACGGCTCCAAACCTTACCAGAAGGTTTCGAACCAGTGAAATCTGCAGGCGCCTTCGTCCAACCTCGTTGTCCCGTTCCTCTCGGCCCGGGTCGGTGTCCGTGTCGCTCTGACCTGGAATAAGTTACGCGAACATCTCCGAGAACACCAAATCGCCAGTTCAGAGCGGGTTTATCGACTTACGGAGCGTCGTTGTGAGGGTGTTCAGGGGACCCAGTACTTCGCTGCGAGGTGCTGAACGATCGGATCGTCCTCGCCGGCCTGCTCCAGCATCGCGAGGTCGCTGCGGAGATCCATGAGGCGAGGGTCGTCCCCTTCCGCGTCGCCGATCGGCCGGCCCCCGTCCTCGGCGCGCTGCCGCAGGATCTTCTCCCGAACCCGGTCCTTCAACGACTCAGCCATGAGAGAAGCATGCTGCGCGGTGACCGGGTTGTCGAGGATTTCGCAGCCGTGTCCGAGACCGCTCTCGTGCGCGCCGATAGTCGCGGTCGCTTCGCGTCAACGGTCCTTGTCCCGGAAGACCCGGACGGCCATGGGCAGCACCACGGCAAGAGCGCCGATGATCAGGACCAAGGAGAACAGTTCCATCAACATGTCTCCATCATCCGTGCGAATCGCACAGCGCGCAGAAACGTCGAAGGCCCCTCACCGTGGTGAGGGGCCTTCGTGGAGCTGCCTGTCGGAATCGAACCGACGACCTTTTCATTACGAGTGAAATGCTCTACCGACTGAGCTAAGGCAGCGAGCCTTTCGGCGTCCGAAGTCTAGCGGACTACCCCCACCCCGACGCAAACCGGCACTTCGGCTACCGGAACGCCGAGCTCAACCGGGCTGCGAGCGCCGCGAGAGCGAAGCGGGGTTTGACGTTCTGGGCGAGCGCCTCCCGGCAGTCGAGGATGGCCTCGATGCACTCGAGCAGCGACTCCGGCCGGGTCCTCGACGCCAGGTCGGCCGCGCGATCCGACATGTCCGGATGGTTGAGCGTGACCCGCGACCCGAAGGCATGCACCAGTGCGTCCCGGTACAGGCCGGCGAGATCGATCAGGGCTCGGTCCATGATGTCGCGCTCGGTCCGCGTCTTCCGCGACTTCTGGGTGCGTTCGAGTTCCTTGAGGACCCCGGCCGAACCGCGAAGCGCACCCGCAGCTCCCTTGCCGGTACCGCCGGCACCGAGAGCGGTCCTCAGCTCCTCGGTCTCGCGCTCGTCGCGCTCCGCACTGATCTCCTTCGCCTCGGTCTCGGCGCTGCGGCCGAGGTCGTCGGCTGCGGAGTAGGTGGTGGCGGGGCGCAGGACCGCGCCGGCGACAGCGAGCGCACGTGCCCGGTTGTCGCGGGCGCCCTCGTCGATGGCCAGCCGTCGGGCCCGGCCGACGTGGCCGGCGCTGACGGATGCAGCCCACTGCGCCGTCTTCGGATCGATGTCGTCGGTGGCTTCGAGGACGCGCGCGATGGCGTCGGCGCTGGGGGTGACCAACCCGATGTGACGGCAGCGCGAGCGCAGCGTCACCGAGATGTCCTCGGGATCGACCGACGGCGCACACAGGAGGAAAACCGTTCGCTGCGGCGGTTCCTCGACCACCTTCAGCAGCGCGTTCGCGGCGCCTTCGGTGAGACGGTCGGCGTCCTCGATCACCACGACCTGCCATCGCCCCGTGCTGGGACGCCGCGACGCGACCTGCACGATGTCGCGCATCGACTTGACGCTGATCGTCAGTCCCTCGGGCACGACCCGCCGTACGTCGCCGTGGGTGCCGGCCATCGTGGTGGTGCAGGCGTGGCATCGCCCGCAGCCGGGAGTCTCCTCGTCGGTGCACTGCAGGGCGGCGGCGAAACACAGCGCCGCGACCGAGCGACCGGACCCGGGAGGACCTGTGAACAGCCACGAGTGCGTCATCGCCGACCCGGTGTCGCCCCGACGGGCAGCTACCGCGGCCGCGACGAGTTCGGTCTCGACATCGCGTTGACCGACGAGACGATCGAAGACCCCGGGCATGCGCTCAGCCTAACGACCGGGTCCGACGGGTCCGGATCACGTGTCCGAAACGTTCAAGACGGCCGCACGTCCACGGCCCTACCGTCGGACCATGACCATTCATTTCTCCGCAGTGGGGCTCGTCGTCGCCGATCTCGATCGCTCCTTCGCGTGCTATCGCGTGCTCGGCCTCGACCTGCCCACCGAAGCACCCGAGGTACCGCACTTCGAGGTCACTCTCCCCGGTGGTCTGCGCCTGATGTGGGACACCGTCGAATCCGTCCGCAGCTTCGATCCGGAGTTCGAGCCGTCGTCCGGAGGCGGGGCGGCGCTCGCCTTCGACTGTGGTTCCCCAGAGGCGGTCGACGAGACACTTGCAGCGTTGATCGAGGCGGGGTGCACGTCGACGAAGGCGCCCTGGGACGCATTCTGGGGACAGCGCTACGCGAGTGCGATCGATCCCGACGGCCACAGCGTCGACCTGTTCGCCGCGCTCCCGGGGTGACCCCGGGCCAGTTCACCGAGGGTGGCACCCGACAGGGCACGGACCTCCCGGGCCAGATGCGCCTGGTCGCTGTACCCGCAGTCGGCTGCGACACGGGCGAAGTCGTCGCCGGCCCGGGCACGCGCGACCGCCCGACGGAAGCGCAGCACCCGCGACAACATCTTCGGTCCGTATCCGTAGGCCCGGGCCGAGCGACGACGCAGGGTCCTGTCGCTCCAGCCGAGGGTCGCGGCGACTTCCGTGACGGCCGCACCGGCGGCCAGCGTCCGCGCGAGGTCGGCCATCGGATCGTGTTCGTCGAGCGGAACCCGTCGATCGGTCAGCTCGCTCGCGTCGACGCCGAAGAACCGCGCCCCCAGGCCGGGCTCGAACCGGACGGCCGTCAGCGGTCGGTCCGCCGCCAGATCGGAGAACTGGGACGTCGTGTCCGGGCCGGCGACGAGGAAGCCGTCGGCGTGCCGGATGAGGTCCATGCAGCCGTCCGGCAGCACATGGGTTCCGCCTACGCGGGCACCGGACGGCTCGGACCGCCACAGTGTGACGCCGCGGATCCCCGTCGGCAGTTCGCGGTACACACCGTGAGGCTATCCGCGTACCCCGACGGGGACCCGTCAGTCCGTCGTCTTCTTCGCGGCGGCCTTCTTCGTCGTCTTCTTCGCCGCCGTCTTCTTGGCGGTGGTCTTCTTGGCGGCAGTCTTCTTCGCCGCAGTCTTCTTCGCGGTCTTCTTGGCCGGACCGCGTGCCCGACGGTCGGCGAGCAGTTCGGATGCCCGCTCGTCGGTGATGGACTCGACCTCGTCGCCCTTGCGCAGGCTCGCGTTCGTCTCACCGTCGGTGACGTACGGACCGAACCGGCCGTCCTTGATCACCATCGGCTTGCCGCTGACCGGGTCGGTGCCCAGCTCGCGCAGCGGCGGCGTGGCGGCGGCCTGCCGGCCGCGGCGCTTCGGCTCCGCGTAGATCTTCAGCGCCTCCTCGAGGGTGACAGTGAAGATCTGCTCCTCGTTCGCGAGCGACCGCGAGTCGCTGCCCTTCTTCAGGTACGGACCGTAGCGGCCGTTCTGAGCGGTGATCTCGTCGCCGGACTCCGGATCGACACCCACCACGCGCGGCAGCGACAGCAGTTTCAGGGCGTCTTCCAGGGTGACCGTGGACAGGTCCATCGTCTTGAACAGCGAACCCGTGCGGGGCTTCGGGCCGGTCTTCTTCGCGGCCTTCTTCGCGGGAGCCTTCTTCGCTGCCTTCTTGGCGACGGCCTTCTTGGTGGCGGTCTTCGTGCCGCCCTCTCCCTCCGAGCCGAGTTCCTCGACGGGGATGGGCGTGACGTCCGGCTCCGGTTCGGGCTCGGGTTCGGGATCGGGGATCAACTCGGTCACGTAGGGACCGAAGCGACCCTCCCGCGCGACGATCTCGTAGCCGGTCGACGGATCGACACCGAGGACGCGTCCCTCCTGCGGCGTCGAGAAGAGCTTCTCGGCGTACTCGAGGGTGAGCTCGTCCGGCGGCAGGTCGTCAGGCAGGTTCGCCCGCTGCGAGGTCGGCTCGGCGTCGGGGTTGTCGGGGTCGGTGACCATCCGTTCGAGGTACGGACCGAAGCGACCCACACGCACGTGGATCTCACGACCCTCGGAGTCGTCGAACAGGCGGATGGAGTTGATCTCGCGGGCATCGATGTCCTCGAGGTTCTCCCCCACCAGCTTCTTCAGGCCACCCTTGCGCGCGACCGACTCCTCGTGACCGTCGTCGCTGCCGAAGTAGAACCGCGTCAGCCAGTCGGTGCGCTGCCGGTGACCGGAGGCGATCTCGTCGAGATCGTCCTCCATCCCGGCCGTGAAGTCGTAGTCGACGAGCTGGGCGAAGTGCGCTTCGAGCAGGCCGATGACGGCGAACGCCACCCACGACGGGACGAGCGCGCTGCCACGCTTGTAGACGTAGCCGCGGTCGAGGATGGTCTTGATGATCGACGCGTAGGTCGAGGGCCGGCCGATCCCGAGCTCTTCGAGCGTCTTGATCAGGCTCGCCTCGGTGTACCGGGCGGGCGGGTTGGTGGAGTGACCGTCCGGATCGAGCTTCGTCGCGGTGACCGACGCGCCCTCGGACAGGTTCGGCAGACGCGACTCCGCGTCGTCCGACTGACCACCGGCCTCCTCGTCGACACTCTCGACGTACGCCTTGAGGAAGCCCGGGAACGTGATGGTGCGGCCCGACGACGAGAAGGTGCACTCCTCGCCGCTGCCCGCGGTGCCGGTGATGCGCAGCGTCAGCGTCGTGCCCCGCGCGTCGGCCATCTGCGAGGCGACGGTGCGCTGCCAGATGAGCTCGTAGAGCTTGAACTCGTCGCCGTCGAGGCGCGCGTGCAGCTCGCCGGGGGTGGCGAAGACGTCGCCGGCGGGACGGATCGCCTCGTGTGCTTCCTGCGCGTTCTTGACCTTGCGGGTGTACTGGCGCGGCGTCGGATGGACGAACTCGGCACCGTACAGCTGGGTGGCCTGTGCGCGGGCCGCCGCGATCGCCGACTCGGACAGCGTCGTCGAGTCGGTACGCATGTAGGTGATGTAGCCGTTCTCGTACAGACGCTGCGCGGTGCGCATGGTGCGCTCGGACGAGAACCGCAGCTTGCGGCCCGCCTCCTGCTGCAGCGTCGACGTCATGAACGGCGCGTAGGGCTTGCGGGTGTACGGCTTGCTCTCGGCCGACGACACCGTCAGCGCGACACCGGCGAGTGCCTCCGCGAGGCGGCGTGCACGGTCCTCGTCGAGGACGACGACACCGTTCGACTTCAGGTTCCCGTCGGGCCCGAAGTCGCGACCCGAGGCGACACGGGAACCGTCGACGTTGACCAGGCGGGCACCGAACGAACGGGGGCTCGCATCGGCGCCGGCGTCCATCGTGGCCGCGATGTCCCAGTACTCGGCGGACTTGAACGCCATGCGCTCGCGTTCGCGCTGCACGATCACGCGGGTCGCCACCGACTGCACACGACCCGCCGACAGACGGGGCATGACCTTCTTCCACAGCACGGGGCTGACCTCGTAGCCGTACAGACGGTCGAGGATGCGGCGGGTCTCCTGCGCGTCGACCAGGTCGTTGTCGAGATCGCGGGTGTTCTCGGCGGCCGCGCGGATGGCGGGCTCGGTGATCTCGTGGAAGACCATGCGCCGGACCGGCACCTTGGGCTTGAGGGTCTCGAGCAGGTGCCAGGCGATGGCCTCGCCCTCACGGTCGGGGTCGGTGGCGAGGTAGAGCTCGTCGGCGTCCTTGAGCAGGCTCTTCAGCTCCGAGACCTTGGTCTTCTTGTCGGCGCTGACGACGTAGAGGGGTTCGAAGTCGTGATCGACGTCGACACCGAGGCGCGCCCACGACTCGCCCTTGTACTTGGCGGGGACGTCCGCGGCACCGCGCGGCAGGTCGCGGATGTGACCGACCGATGCCTCGACGACGTAGTCGCGACCGAGGTAGGGAGCGATCTTCCTCGCCTTGGTCGGGGACTCGACGATCACGAGCCGACGCGTGCCCGACGAACCGCCCGCAGTGCTCTTCTCCCGTGCTGCCACCGTGCCGCCCGCACCTTCCCTCATTGCCGACATGTCGTCTTGTTCGAAGACATGTATACCGACCCGTTCCCCAGACGCGGCCACACACAGGGTCGCACATCCTCGGGGAACGGCTCTTCACAAGTGATGATCACCCGGTTCCACGTGCGGCCAGATCCGTCGTGCCGCGTCGGCGTCCGGAGGTGCACCGATGTTCTCGACGAGCCTCGTCAGACGCCTCCGGCCGGAGATCCTCAACCCCGGCCCACCGGTGCCGTGCGTACCGATCAGGGTCGGTGCGATGCCGGCGCGCATGAGCGCCTGCGCCAGAACTGCATGGGTGTCGGGAGCCGTCGGATCCAGACCGAGAACATACTGTGCTCCCTCGACCTCCATGCGACCGGACGCGAGGAACCACGCCCGCTGGGCCCGCGAGGACGGAACCCAGCCGGTCGGGACCGTCTTGCCGTCGCTGCTGTTCCACTGGGTCGCGAGCGGGACGAGAGCCGAGTCGGTGGACGTGCTGACGGTGAACAGCTCACCGTCGACGGCGATGTCCGCCTCGACTCCCGTGTCGGTCACGAGCTGCACGATCGCACGGGCGCGCCATTCGGCGTCGACCTCCACGGTCAGCACTGCGCCGTCGTCGGTGAGACGCGCACGTCCGTGTGCCGCGAGCAGGCCGCTCAGGTCGGCCAGGGCCGGCGGCATCGTGTCGGCCCCGAAGAAGGACAGTTGACTCACGGGTCCTCCTCTCCCGGCTCCGTGAGCGCGACGAGGCGGCGAGGTTCCGCGACCGGTTCGCGCACACGTCCCGGAAAATGCATCGTCCCCCATCACCTGAGGCGACGGGGGACGATCGGGCGAGGTGGTTGACCTTGCCCGGTTGCTCGCTCGAGCGGGTGGATCAGAGTGCGCGCACGCCGGTGGCCTGCGGGCCCTTGGTGCCCTGACCGACCTCGAACTCGACTCGCTGGTTCTCCTCGAGGGTGCGGAAGCCGGAACCCTGGATCTCGGAGTAGTGAACGAACACGTCGGCGGAGCCGTCCTCAGGAGCGATGAAGCCGAAGCCCTTCTCCGCGTTGAACCACTTCACAGTGCCCTGTGCCATGCTTTTCCTTCTCTTTCTAACACCGGATTCGACGAACCGCCGGGTACGCGATCCGCCAGGTCCCGGTTCCGACCGCTGTACTTCTCGAGTCCCCCGTTGGAAGAGCTAAAGCACCGCGCTCGCAACCATCGATCCTGCGAGCGTGCACTTTTCCAAGTCTACGAACACAGAAGCTGCGACCGGGTGTCAGTCAACCACGTTCTGGGCACGCGCAACAGTAGGAATGGGCACAAACGTGCCAATTCCCTGATCTTGTTCATGTCTCGGTAGCATTACCCACGGGTAGCTGTTGCTCCCATGTTACGGGAAGCCACTGTGGCCCCACTCGTCCCGGACCCGGGTCTCCCGCATCCGACACAGCCTCCCCGTATCCGACACAGCCTCCCCGTATCCGACACACTCCTATCGACAGACGTTTCCGACAGACACCTCGTCCGACCCAGCGGAGTACTGCGTGACCGGCTCGCCCTTCCTCCACAGCGGCGACGCCACCGCCCCCACCTACGGTCGTGAGCTGCTCGACCGGCTGCTCGCCGGCACCCCGACGGGCGAGTCACCGCTGACCCACGTCGCAGAGATCCCGGCCCGACCCGCCCACCACAGCGACTGGCCGCAGTGGGCACACGAGGACGTCGTCCGGGCCTTCCGTGAACAGGGCGTCGAGCGTCCCTGGCACCACCAGGCGAGCGCCGCCGACATCGCGGCCGGCGGGGAGAACGTGGTGGTGTCCACCGGCACCGCGTCGGGCAAGTCGGTCGCCTACCAGCTGCCCGTCCTGAGCGCGCTCGCCGACGACCCGCAGGCCACCGCCCTGTACCTGTCGCCCACCAAGGCCCTCGGCGCGGACCAGCTGCGCGCGGTCACCGAACTGACCTCCGACATCGACGCCCTGTCGACCGTGTGCGCGTGCGCCTACGACGGCGACACCTCCACCGAGATCCGGCAGTGGACGCGCCGGCACTCGCGCTGGATCTTCACCAATCCCGACATGCTGCACCTGTCGCTGTTGCCCGCCCACGCACGATGGGCCCGGCTGTGGCGACGCCTGCGGTACGTCGTCGTCGACGAATGCCACTCCTATCGGGGTGTGTTCGGCTCGCACGTCGCACTGATCCTGCGTCGGCTCCGGCGCGTCGCCCGCCGGTACGGCGCCGATCCCGTCTTCGTCCTCGCCTCCGCGACGACCGCGGAACCGGGGGTGGCGGCGTCCCGGCTCATCGGAGCACCCTGCCGCGAGGTCACCGAGGACGGTTCGCCGCACGGACCCCGCACCGTCGCGATGTGGGAGCCGCCCCTGCTGCGCGAACTCACGGGCGAACACGGCGCTCCGGTGCGGCGGGCCGCCGGGACCGAGGCCGCGCGTCTTCTCGCCGACCTCGTCGTCGAAGGTGCCCGCACCCTGGCGTTCGTCCGGTCGCGTCACGGCGCCGAGCTCACGGCCATGGGTGCACGCCGGCTTCTCGCCGAGGCGGCACCGGATCTCGTCGACCGGGTGGCGGCCTACCGCGCGGGCTACCTCGCCGAGGATCGGCGCGATCTCGAGGCCGCTCTCTCCGACGGCCGTCTGCTCGGCGTCGCCAGCACCAACGCCCTCGAACTCGGAGTGGACATCGCCGGTCTGGACGCGGTGATCGTCGCCGGATTCCCGGGCACGGTCGCGTCCTTCCGGCAGCAGGGCGGTCGCGCCGGCCGCCGCGGGCAGGGTTCGCTCGTCGTGCTGGTCGCGCGGGACGATCCGCTCGACACCTATCTCGTGCACCATCCGCAGGCACTGCTCGACCGGCCGGTCGAGGCGACGGTCACCGATCCGAACAATCCGTACGTGCTCGGACCCCAACTCCTCTGCGCTGCATCGGAACTGCCGCTCAACGATGCCGACGTCGAGGAGTTCGGCGCGCTCGACGTCCTCACGGACCTCGCGGAGCAGGGACTGATCCGGCGCCGCCCGCACGGCTGGTTCGTCACGCCGGGAACGCAACCGCACGGCGATGTCGAGATCCGCGGCGGGATCGGCCACCAGGTTTCGATCGTCGAGGGCGACACCGGTCGCATGTTCGGCACCGTCGATGCCGCCCGCGCCCCCGCGACCGTTCACCCCGGAGCGGTGCACCTGCACCAGGGCGAAACCTTCGTCGTCGACGAGTTGTATCTCGACGACGGCATCGCCCTCGTGCACGCCGAGGACCCGGAATGGTCGACGAGCGCACGCGAGATCACCGACATCTGCTGCATCTCCGTCGACGAATACCGCGAGTTCGGGCCCGTCACGGTCGCGTCCGTGGGGGTCGAGGTGACGCATCGCGTGGTCGGCTATCTGCGCCGCCTGCCGTCCGGGGAGGTGCTCGACCAGATCCCCCTCGACATGCCGGAGCACACGCTCGACACCCGCGCGGTGATGTACACGATCGACCCCGACCTGCTCGACCGGATCGGGGTGACCCCCGATCGCGTACCCGGCGCACTCCACGCCGCCGAGCATGCCGCGATCGGTCTGCTCCCCCTGCTCGCGACGTGCGATCGCGGCGACATCGGCGGTGTCTCCACCGACCTGCACCCCGACACCGGGCTGCCCACCGTCTTCGTCTACGACGGACAGCCCGGCGGTGCCGGATTCGCCGAACGCGGATACCACCGGATCACCAAATGGCTCACCGCGACCCGCGATGCGGTCGCGGCGTGCGAGTGCGCCGCCGGATGCCCGTCGTGCGTGTACTCCCCCAAGTGCGGGAACGGCAACGATCCTCTCGACAAGGCCGGCGCGGTCGCCGTCCTCGATGCCGTCCTCGCTGCGATCGGGGGGTGACGCCGGTTCAGGCCACCGGCGCGCCTCCGGCCTCGGCGCGTTCGGCGGCCAGCAGCGCGGCACGCGCCTCGCGGCGGCGCGCCTGCTCGGCCGGATCCGGGACGGGAACGGCCGCCAGCAGTCGCTTGGTGTACGGATCCGACGGCGAACGCAGGATGCGATCGGTCCGGTCGAACTCGACGAGTCTGCCGGCGCGCATCACGGCGATGCGACGGGCGAGCACCTCGACGACGGCCAGGTCGTGGCTGATGAACAGGCACGCGAAGCCGTACTCACGCTGCAGTTCCCGGAACAGCTCGAGCACCTTGGCCTGCACCGACACGTCGAGCGCAGAGGTGGGTTCGTCCGCGATCAGCAGTGTCGGTTCGAGCGCGAGGGCCCGGGCGATGCCCACCCGCTGACGCTGTCCGCCGGAAAGTTGGTGCGGATAGCGGTTGCGCATGTCGCGGGGCAGATGGACCTGATCGAGAAGTTCTTCGACCTTCTTGTCCCGCTGCGTGCGGTCCATCTCGGTGTGCAGCAGCATCGGCTCGGCGATGGACTGCCCGATCGGCCACCGCGGATTGAGCGACGAACCCGGATCCTGGAAGACGATGCCGATCTTGCGGCGCACAGGACGCAGGTCGCGCGCCGACATCTTCGTGATGTCCACACCGCCGACGGACAACGACCCCGAGTGCAACCCGACCAGACCGACCGCGGCCTTGCCGATGGTCGACTTACCCGAGCCCGATTCGCCGACGAGCCCGACGACCTCACCCGGTTCGATGTCGAGACTCACCCCGTCCACGGCGCGGAAGCCGCTGTTGCGTCGGGCACCGGGGTACTCGATCACCGCGTCGACGAACCGGAGCGCGTACTGCACGTCCGGTGTGTCGTCGGCACCCACCTCACCGGCGCGCGAGCCGAGGTGGGGCACCGAGGCGAGCAGTTCGCGGGTGTAGGCGTGCTCCGGCGTGCCGAAGATCCGATCCGACGTCCCCTGCTCGACGATCGCACCGTCGCGCATGACGATGATGCGGTCGGCCATGTCGGCGACGACACCCATGTCGTGCGTGATGAGCACGATCGCCGCGTCCACCCGCTCGCGCAGGTCGCGCATGAGCTGCAGGATCTCCGCCTGCACCGTCACGTCGAGAGCGGTGGTGGGTTCGTCGGCGATGAGCACCGACGGTTCGGATGCCAGGGCCTGCGCGATCATCGCGCGCTGACGCTGACCGCCGGAGAGCTGGTGCGGGTAGTAGCCGACGCGCTTCTCGGGTTCGGGCATGTCGACGAGACGCAGCAGCTCGACCACGCGCTCCTTCGCCTCGGCCTTCGTCACGTCGGCGTGCGCGCGGATGGCCTCGGTGATCTGCCACCCGATCGTGTAGACGGGATTGAGAGCCGTCATCGGCTCCTGGAAGATCACGGCGATATCCTTGCCGCGCACCGAGTTCAGCTCGCGTTCCGCCAGACCGACGAGCTCGCGCCCACCGAGGGTGATGCTGCCGTCGACCCGGCTGTTGTCAGCGAGCAGACCCGGTACCGCCATGGCGGTCGTCGACTTGCCCGAACCGGATTCGCCGACGATCGCCACGATCTCTCCGCGCGCCACCTCGAACGAGACGTCGTGCACGGCGGTCCGCCAGGTCCGGTCCACCTCGAAGTCGATGGTCAGACCGGAGACCTCCAGGATCGGGGCGCCGGGGGTGGTCTTCTCGCGCGTATCGAGACTCATTGCGTCAGCTCCGTTTCGGGTCGAGCGCATCGCGCAGCGCATCACCCATGAGAATGAAGGCCAGCACCGTGACCGACAGGAATCCTGCCGGGAACAGCACCAGATGCGGCGAGGTGGAGAGGTAGCTCTGGCCCAGGTTGATCTGCAGGCCCCAGGACATGGCCGGCATCTGCAGGCCGATACCGAGATACGACAGCGCAGCCTCGGCCGCGATGAACGTACCGACGGCGACGGTGGCGTACACCAGCACCGGGGTCAGGGCGTTCGGCAGGATGTGCCGGACGAGGATGCGGAAGGTCGACGCACCGAGCACCTGCGCCGCCTGGACGTATTCACTGCCCTTGACCGCGATGACCGACGACCGCACCAGGCGCATCGCGGTCATCCAGCCGAAGGCGATCAGCGCCATCGCGACCGTCAGGGCCGTCCTCTCACTGGTCACGGTCAGCAGCACGAGCGCACCGAGCAGGAGCGGGATGCCGAAGAAGACATCGGTGAACCGTGCCAGCACGCTGTCGAGGATTCCTCCGAAATATCCCGCGAGCGAACCGATCAGGACACCGATGACCAGCACACCGATGACGGCCAGCAGACCGATGGACAGCGACACGCGGGCGCCGTAGACGACGTTGGCGTAGTAGTCGCAACCCTGCAGGTCCGTTCCGAACCAGTGCTCCGCGCTGGGCGGGAGACGGGTGTCCGACAGGTCGCAGGCCCGCGGATCGATCCCGCGAGCGAACACCTGCGGCACCACCGCCATCGCGACGAGAACGATGGTGATGACGGCTCCGAACCAGAAGAACGCGCTGCGGCGCAGCTTCTTCCACGCGTTGCCCCACAGGCTCGCCTGGCCGACGAGCTCGACGGCCTCACCGGTCACGACATTTCCCGGCTCGCCTTCCTGCACGGCGTGCTGGCGGGCGGCCTCGGCGTTATTGGAATCCATCACCACTACTCGTATCTGATCCGTGGGTCGAGGAAGGCGTACAGCACGTCCACGACGAGATTGAAGAAGATGTAGAAGAAGACCATCAGCGTGACGATGCCGACGACCACTGCACCTTCCTGGTTCTGCACAGCGTCGAAGATGGCGCGGCCGAGCCCGGGAATGTTGAACACGGACTCGGTGATGATCGCGCCGCCGAGCAACGCGCCGATGTCGGCACCGATGAACGTCACGACCGGGATGAGGCTGTTGCGCAAGGCATGCCGGGTCACGATGCGGCTGTATCCGACGCCCTTGGAGCGGGCGGTGCGGATGTAATCGGCCGCCATCGACTCCGAGACCGCAGTGCGCGTCAGTCGTGCCACGTAGGCCATCGACAGGGATGCGAGCACCAGGCCGGGCAACAGGTAGCTGTACCAGCCGTCGTTGATACCGGCGATCGGGAACAGACCCAGCTTGTATCCCAGGACGTACTGCGAGACGAAGCCGAGGACGAACACCGGGATGGAGACGAGCAGCGTCGACGAGACGAGCACGAGGTTGTCGAAGAAGGAATTGCGGCGCAGCGCTGCGAGCACACCGGCCGTGACGCCGATGAGGATCTCGAAGACCACGGCCACCGCGGTCAGCTGGATGGTGACCGGCAAGCGCTGCGAGATGGTGTCCAGCACCGGCCTACCGGAGAAGTCGGATCCGAAGTCGCCCTGGAACAGTCCACCGACGTACTTGATGTACTGGACGAAGAACGGATCGTCGAGGTTGTACTGGGCGCGGAGCTGCGCCACGACCGCGGGAGCGAGCGGGCGATCGCCCGCCAGCGCGCGAATGGGATCGCCCGGAAGGGCGTAGACCATCGCGAAGATGAGGAACGAGGCGCCGATCAGGACCGGAACGGTCAACAGCACTCGGCGCGTGATGAAGCGACCCACTGGGTTCTCCTATACGGAACAGAACGTCCTACGCGGGTGGTGGGGGGGTCCCTTGTTGGTGGGGACCCCCCCACCACTCGTCACTCAGCCGACCGTGACCTCTTCGGTCACGATGTCACCGAACGCGTCGATCTTCACGTTGTCGACCCGGTCGCTCGTCACGGCCTGGTTCAGTCCGTAGAAGAGCGGCGTGGCGGGCAGGTCGCGGAACAGGATGTCCTCGGCGCGCTGGTATTCCACCGTGGCCTCGTCGAGGGTGTCGGCGTTGTTACCGGCCGACAGGGCCCCGTCGAACTCGGGGTTGCTGTAGAAGGTCATGTTCGACCCGGCCGGCGGCATCGCGGCCGTGCTGTAGACGGGAGCCAGGAAGTTGTACAGCGACGGGTAGTCCATGATCCAGCCCATCCGGAACGGACCGGTCATGCCCTTGTCGTCCTGCAGCGGCAGGTACTGCGCGAACTGCAGGTCGCCGCGAAGCACGTACTCGACACCGAGGTTGCTGCGGAACTGGTTGCCGATCGCGGTCATCCACTGGTCGTGCCCGGCTCCGGCGTTGAACCACAGATCGACCGGCCGGCTGCGATCGAAGCCGGCCTCGTCGAGCAGCTTGTTGGCCTGCTCGACGTTCAGCTCGCACTTGGCGCCGCAGGCGTCCTCGCGGTAGCCCTCGACGACGGGCGACCCGAAGGAGGCCGCCGGCGTGCGGGTGTCGGTGAAGATGGCCGTGGTGATGGCCTGACGATCGATCGCCATCGAGAATGCTTCGCGGACACGCGGGTCGGCGAAACGCTCGTCGTAGGTCGGGAACGAGAGCGCGGTGATGTCGGGGCGGGCGCGCTCGACGTAGCGATCACCGAACTGGTCGCGGGCGGTGGCCCAGGCGTCCGGCGGCAGGTCCAGCAGCACGTCGAGGCCGCCGGCCTGGACGTCGGTGTAGGCGGTGGTCAGTTCGGTGTAGACCTTGAACTGCACGCCCTCGGCCTGCGCCGGGTTGTCGCCGGCGTACTCCTCGTACTTGGTCACGGTGAAACCCTGACCGTCGACGAAGTCCTCGTCTGCCTTGAACGGGCCGTTGCCGATCGGACGGCGACCGAACGCCTCGGGGTCGTCGAAGAACACCTCGGGCAGAGGGTAGAACGCGGTGTACCCGAGGGTGACCGGGAAGATCGCGAACGGTTCCTTCAGCTCGACGGAGATCGTCGTGTCGTTCACGGCCTCGAGGCCCGACATGGTGGTCGCGGCGGGCTCGGCACCGTCGGCGGCCTGCAGCTCGTCGTATCCCTTGACGTTCTCGAAGAAGTACGAGGCGCCGTACGCGTTGGTGCTCAGAGCGGTGTAGTTCCACGCGTCGACATACGACTTCGCGGTGACGGGAGTTCCGTCGTGGAACGTCCAGCCCTCGTTCAGTTCGATGGTCCAGGTCATCTGGTCCTCGGACTCGACCGATTTCGCGACGCCGGTGTACTCCACGTCGCTGGTCTCGTCGTTGTAGCGCACCAACGGCGTGAACAGTGACTTGAGGACCTGATTGCCCTCGCTCTCGGTGGTGTTGCCCGGAACCAGCGGGTTCTCGGGCTGCATGATGTGCAGGCTGTAGACGCCCTCGGCACCGGAAGCGCTGCCGCCCCCACATGCCGCGAGCAGGCCGGCAGCCACGAAGCCTGCCGACACGGCCGCGATTACGCGCTTGACCCTCAAGATCGATCCTCCCTCAATTCCCGCGGGACGGGGTCGCCGTCCGCGCAGGCCGCGATGGTCCGCGGTGTCGGTGTGGGCCACAGTGCGAACGATGTGCAGCCCGGAATGCCGGGGGACTCTGGACACACTTCGAGAGTCCGTCACGCGGCGTCCCCCGATCGGGGGACCGGAAAAGAACGAACGAAATACCTTCGTAATCAGACAGGAACACACGTCGCCTGCCGGATACGTCGATGCGAAAGGGTTCCGACCACGGAACCGACCCTCATCCCCGCACTACATCCGCTCCCGCACCCCTTACCGCTGCCCGACCGGGAACCGGAATTGCTTCGTCCACCACCACTGTGTCCACAATCGTCTATGACGACCGTCACACATAATAAGCACAGGTAAGCAATGAGCGCGAATCCGCTGGATACGGCCGCGAGCGACCCGCCGACGGCCTCATCGGGCAGGACCGGCTCGCGCGACGGCCGTCGCCTCCTTCCCGTCGAAGAGGGCCGACACCGCAGCGGTGACCTCGACGAGCGCATCCCACTCGTGGATCTCGCAGCGCCGCAATCGCACTCGCATCCGTGTGGTGATCACCTCGCTCGCCTCGCAGGCCTCCACGACCCCGCGGTCCAGTGCCGAGGCGACCGCCACCGCCGCCAGGTCGGCCGCCGCCTGCGCACGATGACGTGCGACGACGACCGACCCGACGTGCAGCAACGTGGCCGTGATCGCGATGAGGCCGGCCATCACGGCGCAGCCGATCACACTCGCGCTCCCGTCGTCGCCGAGGAGGGAGGGGCCCGACCTCATCGCGTTCCTTCCGGCTCGCGCACCGCCACCGCCTCGGCCGTGAGGGTCAGCAACGGGAGCAGCGGACTCTCCGCGGTCACGACCGCCACGATCAGATCTCCCTCCTCGCGTACCGCCACGCGTGCGTCCGGAGGCGCGACTCGCATGGCCACCTCGATCGCCCTCGCCTGGTCTCCCCGCGCAGCGAGGCGGGCGGCTTCGCGGGCGGCGTCATGGCACCGCACCTGGTACGCGATGCCCAGCACCGCACCGAGGCACAGTACGAGCACCGTGACCAGGCTCGCGACGGCGAGAGCCGCTTCGACGGTGACCCCGCCTTCGTCCTCACGAACGAAGGCACGTAACCAGCGTCGTCCGAGCATCTTTCGCATGCTTCGGTGTCACACCGCCGTGTTCAGGGCACGCTCGACGATGCCCGTCAGCGCGGACACGATCGAATCACCGGTCACCACGGTGTACAGCACCGCCCCGAAAGCCGCCGCCGCAATGGTCCCGATCGCATATTCCGCCGTCGACATGCCGTCGTCCTGCACGACGAGCCCGCCAAGACGACCACGCAGGCCACGTGCGAGCCCTGCGTCCGGTGTTCGTTTCCCCATCTTCCGTCCCTCCCATCCGTGCGGCGCGGACCGTCCGCGCCGACGTTCACATCAGCCCCGCACCCAGGACGTCCCGCGCCAGGCCGACGACGACCGGCACGATGCCCAGGCACACGAAAGCAGGCAGAAAACACAGACCGAGCGGCCCGCTCACGAGCACTCCGGCCCGATCGATCTCGGCAGCCACCCGGTCCTCCGTCTCGGCGCGATGCCGGACCGCGAGTTCGGCGACGATGTCCGACAGGGGCGCACCGGATTTCGCGGATCGTCGTGCCGCGCGGGCGAAATCGTCCAGCACGTCGACCGCTCCCGAACCTCCCCACGCATCGGCCGGATCGGCTCCGAGCGCCAATCGGTCGGCACCTCTCCGCAACGCCGCCGCGAGGTCGGGTGGAGCAGACTCCGCGACGACCCGCGCCGCAGAACCGGCGGGCATCCCCGCGCGCAGGCACGCCGCGAAGAGATCGAAGGCGGCGGGAAGCGCGTGCGGGTCGGTCTCGGGTGTAGTTGTATCCGACTGATCGGCAAGGGTTCTCGTGGAGAACAAGCGGGTGGTTCCACGAGGTGTCGGCGCGACGACGAGCGAGGCCGCTCCCAGCAACACCGCCCACGTCGCGCTCATGCCCCCACCCGTGCCGCGATCCGATCCGTCCACAACAGACCCGCACAGACCAGCGCAGTGCCCACCACGAGCATGACGCCGCCGAGCCCACCGGTGAGAAGGATGCCGAGCGGAGCGGCGCCCATGAGTTGCCCGAGACCCACCCCGAGCACCGGCAGTCCCGCCAGGACCGTCGCCGTGGCCCGCGCGCCGGCGAGACCTGCCTCCGTACGGGCACGGATCCGCATACGCGCGGCCAGATCGACGCGCGCGGCCCCGAGCAGTTCGGCGAGAGCGAGACCGTGACGGTCGGAGACCGCCCACGCGTCGGCAACACGGTCCAGACTGTCGGCGACGCCATCGCCGTCCGACGATGCTGCAGCAGATCGTAATCCGTGTGCCGCCGACCCGCCGAGTCGCGCCCGGGCCGCAGCGACCCGGAAGGCACCGGCGACGGACCCGGCCGTCTCCCGAGCCGCCGTCTCGCACGCGTCGGCGGGATGCGTCCCCACCCGCAGATCCGCGATCACGGTGTCGAGTCCCGACAGCAACATCCGCCGTTGCCGATCGAGCTCCGCAGCGCGACGACGCGATCGACGACGCCCCACCACGGTCGCCGCGACGGTCGCGCCGGCCACGGCCGGCGTGATCCCCGCCCACACCACAACCGTCGTGAGCACGACGACCACCACCCCTGCGACGAGGGCGCGCGGTATCGGGCGCGGCGCCGCGTCGGGCACCCCGCGTCGCAGTCGACGGCGGGCCGAGGACGACGGCAGGACGAACAGCGCCGCCGCGAGGCACAGGAGCGTCGCGTTCACGGCGCGTCCCGTCGACGCAGGATCCGCTCGAGGGTGTCCATGCCGTGCTCGTCGCCCCTGTCGTGGGTCCACGCGGGTGTGACGATCACGCCCGCGACGGGGTCCCGCTCGACCACGCCGATCCCCACGAGACGTCGCACTCCGTCGCTGCCCCGGTGAACGTGCAGAATCACCTGCACCGCTGCGACGAGCTGGCTGTGCAGCGCCGCCCGGTCGAGACCGCCGAGCGCGGCAAGGGCCTCGAGCCGCGCGGGCACTTCGTCGGGCGAATTGGCGTGCACGGTCCCGGCACCACCGTCGTGACCCGTGTTCAGCGCGGTGAGAAGATCGACGACCTCGGCGCCCCTCACCTCACCGATGACGATGCGGTCCGGTCGCATCCGCAGCGCCTGCCGCACGAGATCGCGGACGGTGACCTCACCGACGCCCTCCACATTGGGTGCCCGTGCCACGAGGCGCACCACGTGCGGGTGGGCCGGGACCAGTTCGGCGGCGTCCTCGACGCAGACGATGCGTTCGGTCGGGTCCACCGCGCCGAGCAGCGCCGCGAGCATCGTCGTCTTCCCCGCACCCGTACCGCCGACGACGAGGAAGGCCAGACGCGCGCGAACGATGCGCAGCAGCAACCGGTAGGCGGCCCCGGAGACCGCACCGCGATCCCGCAGTGCTTCGAGTCCCTGGGTCGCGGGTCGCAGGACCCGCAGCGACAGGCACGTCCCGGCCTGCGCGACCGGAGAGAGGACCGCGTGCAGTCGGACACCGAACTCACCGTGCCCGGGCAACCTGCCGTCGACCCACATCTGGGCGTCGTCGAGTCGACGCCCGGCGAACAGTGCCAGTCGCTGAGCGAGTCGTCGGACCGCGGCCTCGTCGGGGAAGGTGACCTCGGTCAGGTGCAGCCCGTTGCCGCGATCCACCCAGACCCGGTCGGGTGCGGTGACGAGCACGTCGGTCACCGCCGGGTCTGCCAGCAGAGCCTCGAGCGGGCCCGCTCCGGTCAGTTCGGTCTGCAGATGCCGCAGTGCCGCAAGCAGATCGGAGTCTCCGAGCACTCCCCCGGATTCAGCGCGCAGGGCCGCGGCGACGCGGGCCGGAGTGAGCTCCCCCGTCTCGTCGGCCAGACGGTCGCGGACCCGCGAGAGGAGATCGTCCCCGAGGATCCCGGTCATGCCGCACGTCCCGGGCCGGCGCGGTCGGCCTCCACGGCCGCCAGCACGTCGTGCGCCGCACCGAGCAACGGCGAGCGTGGCCGCAGCCGCAAGCCACCGCGTTCGAGCATCTCGCTCAGGCCCGGCTCGGGACGCATCGAGGTGAGCACGTCCAGGCCCACCGCGTCCGCCACGTCGACGGCTCGCAGGCCCCCGGGTGCAGGTCCGCGGACGACGACTCCGGCGGGCTCACCCCGCGCCGCGAGCGTGCGGGCGACCCGGGCAGCGGAGAGCACCGCACCGATCCGGGCCGGCACGACGACCACGGTGAGGTCGGCCAGTGCGATCACCGCGTCGGCGACCGGGTCGAAGCTGCGCCCCACATCGCAGACGACGGTTGCTCCCGCTCCGCGTACCCCGTCGACGACCGACTCTGCGGCGACGGCGGTGAGCCGATCGGTGTTCTCGCGGTCGGTCGACAGGACGCCCACCCCGGATGCCCATACGGGCACGGCGTCGCGCAGGGCACGCGCGGAGATTCGTCCGCCGTCGACGGTGAGACCGGACCACCGCACTCCCGGACGCTCCTCGAGACCGGTCAGGACGTCGAGTCCCGCGCCGAACGGATCGGCGTCGACGAGCAGGGTGTCGCGTCGTTCGTCATTCCCCGCGGCCCAGGCCAGTGCGGCGGCGAAGGACGACGCGCCCGCTCCCCCGCATCCTCCGACGACCGCGAGGACAGTACCGGCACCGGTCGAGGGCTCGTCGGCGGCTGCGACGATCGAGAGCAGTTCCACCTCCTCGGACGGGAGGGCGAGGACGTGTTCGGCGCCGACGGTCGCGGCGGCCTGCCAGTCCGCCAGGCCGGCCGTCCCGCTGCACACGAGGATCACGCCGGGGCGGCGGGGATATCCGGCCGCGCATGCCGCTGCTGCGGACGCGTCGAGGACGACGATCGCCGCGTCGGTCCACGCCCTGCGGGGCACCGGCACGGACATCTCGTGCAGCGTGCGATCGGCCGCCGCGACCACGCGACGGAGGTCGGCGACCAGCGCAGGATCGTCGACCAGTCCGAGGATGTCGTTCATGCCCGACAGGCTGCCCCGCTGCGGGGTCGTGAGCGCCGGGGGAACGGCCTCGGAAGCCCCGCCTGTGGATGAATCGGGGGCCTGTGGACAACCCGGCCGTGCGCACCCTCGTCGCACCTGTGCGCAGGTCGGCGGGTGTAGAAGACAGTACGAAGACGTATGGGAAAGGCCCTCACACAAAGCGACAGCCCTCGCCAGGGGGGAGGAGGCGAGGGCCGTCTGCGTTCAGCCCCGGGGGGTCGGGCTGAACACAACCCGAGTATCGACCCGGGCATTCGCGATAGTACACCGTTAGGCGTGACTACTTGCAACTTCAAACACCGGCGCGGCGCGCCCCTATTGTGGTGATCGTGACCGACACGTCCGTGAATCCGTCCCGACCGGCCCCGTCGACGGGGGGCTCACCGGATTCGGCTCGCATCGCAGCGTTCTTCGATCTCGACAAGACCGTCATCGCCAAGTCCAGCGTGCTGGCGTTCACCCGGCCGTTCTTCGAGGAGGGTCTCCTCAGCCGTCGGGCCGTGCTGCAGAGCACCTACGCCCAGCTCCTCTACCTGTTGTCGGCGGCCGATCAGGCCCGGGTGGACCGGATGCGCGAACACATCGCGCACATGTGCAAGGGATGGGATGTCGAGCAGGTCGGATCGATCGTCGAGAAGACCCTGCAGGACGTCGTGACGCCGCTCGTCTACGCGGAGGCGAAGGACCTGATCGCCGATCATCGGGCCCGCGGTCACGACGTGATCATCGTGTCCGCGTCCGGCCAGGAGGTGGTGACTCCGATCGCCCGGACACTCGGTGCCTCCCACAGCACGGGGAGCCGGATGCGGATCGTCGACGGCCGGTACGCCGGCGAGCTCGAGTTCTACTGCTTCGGGGAGGCGAAGGCGGTCGCGATCCGCGAGCTCGCCGAGCAGTACGGCTACGACCTCTCCCGCAGCTACGCGTACTCCGATTCGGCCACCGACCTGCCGATGTTGCTCGAGGTCGGCAATCCGCGCGCGGTCAACCCCGACCGCCCGCTGCGCCGGGCGGCAACCGAAAATGGTTGGCCCGTTCTCACTTTCGTTCGGCCCGTACCACTCGGACGTCGTGCCCGTCCGTCGCCGCGCGCCCTGGCGACGCTCGCCGCGACCCTCGGAGCGACCGCACTGATACTGGGTGCCACCCGCCGACTGGCCAAGCGCCGGATGCGTTGACACTCAGGGCCGCTCACCGCGAAATCGAAAACGAAGCATTGCCGTCGGGGGCTTGCCGACATCTCGCGGACGGGGTAGAAAGGAGTTACGGAAGGACGGAAGGCCAAGACCGAATCGGAAGAGAAGATTCGATCTCCCGACTGTTCTTCCCAGCACGGACACCGAGTACCCACGCGAAGCCGATGCCACTATAAGGGCACGAGTGTTGTGGGCCTGCGAGTTCCGGATTTTCGAAGACGAGTTCCCCGCACCCGTTGCGAGGACGAATCGACGATACCCGGATCATCGCCGAGGCCGTTGAATCACAACCCATTTCAGCACGCATGGTAACTCGGACCGTCCGTGCTAGCGGGTGGCGGAATCGATCTCGATCGATATGCCACCCGCTTTCGCGTGCAGGGGGTTTCGCGCGCAGAGGTTTGGTGGGGAGGCCCGGCCGGCGAAGCCTCCGGCACTCAGCCGGCGAACGCCTCGGCGATCGAGCCGGCCTCACGAGCCCCGGCCTCGAGCGACCCGCAGCAGAAGAGCACCCAGCCGCCGACGCCCTCCACGGTTCCCGCCCCGAATCCGGCGACCCCGTCGCGGTAGGCCTGCAGTCGGCGCATCCAGTGAACCTCGGGTACGCCCAGATTGCGCGTGTCGAGTCCGGACGCAACGCACACGAGCCGGGACGCGGCCCGCGCGACGATGCCGTCGGCGACACCGAACGGCTTCAGAACGGACAGTTCACCGTGCACGACCGCAGCGAGAACCGGCGCCGGCGCGTTCGTCCCGCCCGTGACGAGTTGCGCGAGCCCGTCGAGACGCTCGGCGACCCCCGGTTCCGTCCGCGGACGACCCAGTTCCTCGGCGTCCTCCACCAGATCCGCGGCAGCGAGCAGGTGCAGGCGGGCGAGCGCCTGCAGCGGGGCACGTCGCCACGTCGCGACCATGTTGCCGAGCGCATCACCGTCGAGCGACTGCGCGACCCGCAGTGCTCCGGCCAGGATCGGGTCGCCGCTCTCCCCCGGCTGCGGAAGTTCCATCGATCCGCCGTCGATCGACGCCGAGGCGCGGGCGGCCCGCACCGATGCCTCCGCGGCGGTGTTCGCCCAGCCACGCCGATTGGTTCGGTGGCGATGCACCTCTGCGAGCGCGTCGCGGGCACGGTCGGCGGCGTCGCGTACGCCCGGAAGGTCGACGAGAGGCTGAAGAGGGTCGGTCACGCCGACGACGGTACCGGCGCGCATGCGGTGGACGGACGAGAGGTTCACCGGTCGTGTCCGAATGCCGTTCGTCGCGCGAATTCGACCGATGAGCGAAAGTGACGGGGTTGCATATCGATGCAACGGTGCGGCGCCGGTCACAGATGATTACGCTCACAAGAGCCCGAATGGAACCATCCCGGAAAGAGGCCCCGCATCATGACGAGCGCAGCCCAGGAGCACGAATCGAAGGCGTACCCGCCGAGCCCGGAGTTCACCGCCACGGCCAACGCCGGTCCGGAACTGCAGGCCGCGGCCGACGCCGATCGGCTCGGATTCTGGGACGAGCAGGCGAAACGACTCGACTGGGCAGAGCCCTGGACGGAAGTGCTCGACTGGTCGAACGCTCCGTTCGCGAAGTGGTTCGTCGGCGGCAAGCTCAACGTCGCCTACAACTGCGTCGACCGGCACGTCGAGGCCGGTAACGGCGATCGGGTCGCCATCCACTTCGAGGGCGAGCCCGGCGACAGCCGGTCGCTGACCTACAACGACCTGCTCGCCGAGGTCTGTCGCGCCGCGAACACCTTCACCGAGCTCGGCCTGGTCGCCGGCGATCGCGTCGCGATCTACATGCCGATGATCCCCGAGGCCATCGTCACCATGCTCGCGTGTGCGCGCCTCGGCCTGACCCATTCGGTGGTGTTCGGCGGCTTCTCGTCGTCGGCGCTGCGCTCGCGCATCGACGATGCGCAGGCCAAGCTGCTCGTCACGGTCGACGGCCAGTGGCGTCGTGGCCAGGCCGCGCCGCTCAAGAACGCTGCCGACGAGGCCGTCGCCGACGCGAAGTCGATCGAGCACGTGCTGGTCGTCGCGCGCACCGGTATCGACGTCGAGTGGACCGAGGGCCGAGACCTGTGGTGGCACGAGACCGTCGAGAAGGCGTCGCCGGAGCACGAGGCGCAGCCGTTCGACTCCGAGCACCCGCTGTTCATCCTGTACACCTCGGGCACCACGGGTAAGCCCAAGGGCATCATCCACACCTCGGGTGGCTATCTGACGCAGGCGTCGTACACGCACCACTACGTCTTCGACCACAAGCCGGGCAAGGACGTCTACTGGTGCACCGCCGACATCGGCTGGGTCACCGGCCACAGCTACATCGTCTACGGACCGCTGAGCAACGGCGTCACCCAGGTCGTCTACGAGGGCACCCCCAATTCGCCGAACGAGCACCGGCACTTCGAGATCATCGAGAAGTACGGGGTGTCGATCTACTACACCGCCCCGACGCTGATCCGCACGTTCATGAAGTGGGGTCGTGAGATCCCCGACGCCCACGATCTGTCGTCGATCCGTCTGCTCGGCAGCGTCGGCGAGCCGATCAACCCGGAGGCGTGGCGGTGGTACCGCGAGGTCATCGGCGCGGATTCGGCACCGATCGTCGACACCTGGTGGCAGACCGAGACCGGCGCGATCATGATCTCGCCGCTGCCCGGCATCACGGCCACCAAGCCCGGCTCCGCGATGGCGCCGCTGCCCGGCATCTCGGCGAAGATCGTCGACGACGAGGCCAAGCCGCTCGGCGCGGGCGGTAACGGCTATCTGGTGCTCGACCAGCCGTGGCCGGCGATGCTGCGCGGCATCTGGGGCGACGAGCAGCGTTACCGCGAGACCTACTGGTCGCGTTACGAGGACCAGGGTTGGTACTTCGCCGGCGACGGTGCGCGTTACGACGACGACGGAGCGCTGTGGGTGCTCGGCCGCGTCGACGACGTCATGAACGTCTCCGGTCACCGCATCTCCACCTCGGAGGTCGAGTCGGCGCTCGTGTCGCACCCGTCCATCGCCGAGGCCGCGGTCGTCGGCGCGGCGGACGAGACCACCGGTCAGGGCATCGTCGCGTTCGTGATCCTGCGCGAGCATGTCGAGAACACCGGCGACACGCTCATCAAGGAACTGCGCGATCACGTCGCGGTGGAGATCTCCCCGATCGCCAAGCCCCGCCAGATCACCGTGGTGCCGGAACTGCCGAAGACCCGGTCGGGCAAGATCATGCGCCGCCTGCTGCGCGACGTCGCCGAGGGTCGCGAGCTCGGCGACACCTCGACCCTGGTCGATCCGGCCGTCTTCGACGCGATCCGCGGCAAGTAGTTCCGCACGAGGAAAGGCCCCTTCCGGATCGGATCCGGAAGGGGCCTTTCGCTGTCGGTACGACTACACCTCGTCGAGCGACCGGTCGCGCGTCTCCTTGACGATGAGCAGCGCGACGAAGGTCGTCGCCGCGGCGATGAGCAGGTAGATGCCCACCCAGCCGACGCCGTAGCTCGTGGCGAGCCAGGTCGCGATGAACGGGGCGACGGCGGCACCGAGGATGCTCGAGACGTTGTAGGAGATCCCGGAGCCGGTGTAGCGGACGTTCGTCGGGAACAGCTCGGGCAGGATCGCGCTCTGCGGCCCGAAGGTCAGACCCATGAGCAGCATGCCGACGATGAGGAAGAACAGCATGCGGCCGGAGCTCATGCCGTCGCTCGACAGCAGGAACTGGAAGCACAGGCCGAACACCATGATCGCGCCCGTGACGACGAGCAGGGTCGAGCGGCGGCCGTAGCGGTCGGCGAGCCATCCGGCGAGGGGCACGGCCGCGGCGAAGAACAGCACCGCGACCAGCTGCAGCACGAGGAAGTCCGCGTACTGGAATCCGGCACCGTGGCCGCCTTCGGCGGGGGTCTTGCCCGTTCCGAAGCTCAGGACCCAGGTGGTCATGATGTAGAAGAGCGTGTACGTCGCGAGCATGACGAAGGTGCCGATGATCAGCTGACGCCAGCTGGTCTTGAACACCTCGGCGAGAGGCGTCTTGACCTTCTTGCCCTCGGCGACGGCCTTGGCGAAGACCGGCGTCTCCTCGAGCTTGAGCCGCACGTACAGGCCGATGATCACCATGATGGCGCTGAGCAGGAACGGGATGCGCCAGCCCCATTCGAGGAAGGCACTCGACAGGTCGGGATCACCGTTGTCGTGGCCGAGCGCCAGCGTGATGATCAGGAACAGACCGTTGGCTCCGATGAAGCCGATGGGCGCGCCGAGCTGCGGCCACATCGCCGCCCAGGCGCGCTTGCCGGGTTCGGCCGTCTCGGTGGCGAGCAGCGCCGCCCCCGACCATTCCCCACCGAGACCCAGACCCTGGCAGAAACGCATGAGCGCCAGCAACGCCGGTGCGATGAGCCCGGCCTGGTGGTAGGTCGGCAGCAGGCCGATGAGGAAGGTCGCGATGCCCATCGTCAGGAGCGAGCCGACGAGAGTGACCTTGCGGCCGATGCGGTCGCCGAAGTGTCCGAAGACCACGGATCCGACCGGACGGGCGACGAAGGCGATGCCGAAGGTCGCGAGGGAGGCGAGCAGCGCGGTCGTGCTGTTGCCCTGCGGGAAGAACAGGTGCGGGAAGACCGAGACGGCGGCTGTCGCATAGATGTAGAAGTCGTAGAACTCGATGGACGTGCCGACCATGCTGGCGACGACGATGCGCCGGCGAGGAACGCCTGCGACGAGCGAGGAGCCGCCGTCCTCCACTCCGACCGATGTGCTCACTGAACCATCCCCACTACTCCACTCACATTCTGAGACAAGATCCCACTTACTAGGAAAAGTGAACACCCGAGTTTCCGCCCACCGCAAATCGGACACTCCTACGGACGCCCCCGTCCGGCGTTAGACTCTTCCCCGGTGTGCCGGGAAGTCTGGTCGGCGACGGTTCGCCCGTGCCCGTATCCGCCCAGCGAAAGACGCCCGTGTCCGACACCTCCTCCGTTACCTGGACCAGTTCCCTGAACCGCTATCTCCGCGCCGAGACCGTCGGCGGTTCACTGCTGCTCGTCGCCGCCGCGATCGCGCTGATCTGGATCAACTCCCCCTTCGGCGACTCCTACACCGCGCTGCGCGACTTCGAGATCGGACCGGAGTTCCTCCACCTGCACCTGTCGCTCGGGACGTGGGCGAAGGACGGACTGCTCGCGGTCTTCTTCTTCGTCGCCGGCCTCGAACTCAAGCGCGAACTGGTCATCGGCGAACTCGCCGACCGCAGGAAGGCGATCCTGCCGGTCATCGCGGCCTGCGGCGGTGTGCTGCTGCCGGCCCTCATCGCGGCCGCCGTGGGCTGGGGAACCCCCGGCATGGACCGGGGCTGGGCGATCCCGGTCGCGACCGACATCGCCTTCGCTCTCGGCGTGCTCGCACTCACCGGTTCGCGCATCCCCACCAGCGCCCGGGTCTTCCTGCTGAGCCTGGCAGTCGTCGACGACCTCATCGGCATCGCACTCATCGCGATCCTGTTCACCTCCGGTCTCGCGCTCGGCTGGATGCTCGCGACGGTGGCCGCGGCAGCGGCGTACTGGTTCGCGCAGAAGAAGCGCATCACCACCCCGTGGCTGTACGTGCCGCTCGCATTGTTCACCTGGTACGCGATGCACAGCGCCGGTATCCACGCGACCGTCGCCGGGGTCCTCCTCGGCCTCCTCACCCGCGTCCGCACCGATCCCGGAGAGGACTACGGGCCCGCCGAGCGGCTCGCCCACCGCCTCCAGCCGTGGTCGGCGGGTCTGTGCGTCCCGATCTTCGCGTTGTTCGCCTCGGGTGTTCCCATCGGCGCCGAGATGCTCGGCAACGTCTTCACCGACCCCGTCGGCCTCGCCATCGTCCTCGGTCTGCTCGTCGGCAAGACCGTCGGCATCTTCGGCAGCACGTGGGTGGCCATCCGTTTCCGGGTGGCGACGAAACCGACCGGGCTGCAGTGGGGCGACGTCCTCGCCCTTGCCGTGCTCGGCGCGATCGGGTTCACCGTGAGTCTGCTGATCACCGAGTTGTCGCTGACCGGAGAGGCCGCCGAGATCGCCAAGGCCGCCGTGCTGGTGACGTCATTGATCGCCTCTCTCCTCGGGTCGGCGCTACTGTTACGGCGTGGGCGCGCCCACCGCCAACGGAACGAACCAACCGAAGGGGTCGAGTAGTGAGCGTGACGAACGCGAATCGTCCGGAGAACGGAGTCCCGTCGAGCATCTCGGGGATCCCGTTGACGAAGGTGGACGCTCCGACACCCCGCGACGCCAGTGTGGGCGAACTGGTGCGCGACGCCGCGACGCAGCTGTCCACACTGTTCCGCGCCGAAGTCCAGCTCGCCAAGGCAGAGGTGACCGGTGAGGTCAAGAAGGGCGTGCAGGGCAGCCTGTTCTTCATCCTCGCGCTCGCCGTGCTGACCTTCAGTTCGTTCTTCTTCTTCTTCTTTCTCGCCGAACTCCTCGACGTCTGGGTGGCGCGCTGGCTCGCCTTCCTCATCGTCTTCCTGATCATGCTGGTGGTGACGGGCCTGCTGGCCCTGATCGGCTACATGCGGGTCCGCAAGTTGCGCGCGCCCAACAAGACCATCGACTCGCTCAAGCAGACCGCGTCGATCCTCCCGAGCAGCCAGGACGGACACGACGCGGACGGCCCGCGCCACGCCGCGCCGCGTCACGCCACCCGCTGACGAACCGGAACCGTCAGTGCCCGTCCCCGACCCGTCCACGGTCCGGTATCCCGGACCGTGGACGCATCGAGACATCCACGCCAACGGCATCCGTTTCCATGCCGTCGAAGCCGGCCCGCACGACCCGGACACACCGCTCGTGGTGTTCGTGCACGGCTTCGCCGACCTGTGGTGGTCGTGGCGTCACCAGCTCACCGCCTTCGCCGATCTCGGTTACCGGGCGGTCGCGGTGGACCTGCGCGGTTACGGCGACACGGACAAGCCGCCGCGCGGATACGACGGCTGGACGCTCTCGAACGACATCGCGGGACTGATCCGTGCGCTCGGGCACACCGAGGCGATCCTCGTGGGCCACGCCGACGGCGGCCTCGTGTGCTGGGCGACCGCGGTGCTCCATCCCCATGTCGTGCGGGCGATCGCGGTCGTCGACTCCCCGCACCCCATCTCGCTGCGCGACGCGACCCTGCGCGACCGTGCGCAACGCAACGCTCTGCTGCCGACCTTCCTCGCCTACCAGCTGCCGTGGCGTCCCGAACGGAAACTGGTCCGCGACAACGGCCTGGAGATCGAACGACTGCTGCGCGTGCGGTGCGGCCCGGACTGGCGTCGCACCGACGAGTTCGCCGACGTCGTCGACCGGTTGCGCACCGCGATCCGCATCCCGGGCACGGCGCACCTGACCCTCGAATACCAACGCTGGGCGTTCCGCAGCCAGTGGCGTCCCGACGGTCGCCGTTTCATGAAGGCCATGGACGTCGAGCTCACCCTGCCGATCCTGCAACTGCACGGCGCGCTGGATCCCTACGTGCTCGCCGCGACCCTGCGGCGCTGCGTGCGCCACGCCCCCGGACGGATCCTGAAATTCGTCGACGGGGCCGGCCACTACGCCCACCAGGAGAAACCCGAAGCGGTGACGGGACTGCTCGCCGACTTCGTCCGTGGACTCGACTGACCTGCCCGTCCGCCGGACGGGCAGGCGTCAGACGATGCAGGCGCCGGTCGCGACCGGCTGATTCACTCCGGCCATCTCCAGTTGCCGGCTCACCTCCGCGCCGGTGAGAACGAAACCGGTGTCGGTGTCGTCGACCGCCGCGCCGAAGACCATCCCGAGGACGCTGCCGGACGGATCGACCAGCGGACCACCCGAGTTGCCCTGCCGGATCGTGCCGCGCACCGTGTACACCTCGCGTTCGACGGTTCCTCCGCGGTAGATGTCCGGGCCCTGCAGGTCGAGCGTCTCGCGGATCCGCGCCGCGCTCGCCGTGTACGGGCCACCGCCCGGGTAGCCGAGCACGATCGCGTCGTCACCCGACTCCGCCGGCTCCGGGGCGAACCCCAGCGGCTGCGCGGTCAGTCCCGGCACCGCGAGGATCGCGACGTCCACCTCCGGATCGAAGAGCACGACGGTCGCATCGAGCGGGCCGCTCTCCGTATCGACGGTCACCGCCGCGGTTCCGGCCACGACGTGCGCGTTCGTCATCACCCGTTCGGGGGCCACGACGAAACCGGATCCTTCGAGCGCCTTCTGGCAGCTGGGTGCGACGCCGTTGATGCGCAGCACGCTCGTCTGCAGCCGGGCCGGGACCGATCCTTCGAGGAGACCACCGTCGGGTGCCTCCACCTCGGCGATCGGGGTGCGCCCGAACGGCCCGATCACCTCGGGCAGACCCGAGGTGTCGAGCAGCGCCGAGAACTCGTTGGGGATCGCGCGCATCCAGTCGGGGGCGACATCGTCGACGGTCCCGAGCACCTGGGAGCCTCGCACGGCCGCGGAGACGGCGGGCTGGGTCGTGGCGGTCAGCGGGATGGCGAGCAGCCACGCGGCGACGAGCACCGCGACCGACTGCAGACCGGCGCCGACGACGCTGTCCACCGCCCGCGCACCCGGACTGTGGATGCCGCTGCGCGCGGCACGTCCGAGCACCATGCCGGCCACCTCGCCGATCACCACCAGCACCACGATCAGAGCGATCCCGGCGAGGATGCGCATGCGCGCGTCGTCGATGTGCACGAGCACGTGCGGGGCGATGAGGATGCCCGCGACCGCACCGAGCAGCACGCCCAGGAAGGCCAGCGCCGAGGCGACGGCTCCCTGCCGGAGTCCGGAGGACGCGGCGATCAGGACGATCACCACGATGATCAGATCGATCCAGCCCGATCCGGTCATGATTCGACCACCCCCGTCTCCAGTTCGGCGAGTACGACGTCGAGGTCACGGACATCGTGGTGATCCCACTCGATCTCCCACCCCGACACCGCGAACAGACCCGCGAGCACACCCGCGGTGAAACCCCAGACCAGCATCCCGTCCACCTGGAATGCCGGGCCCTGATAGCCCAGCCGGTGCCGGACCTGGAAACGGTTGTCGGGGTCGAGCAACTCGTGCAGCGACACCCGGACCACGCGGATCGCCTCCTGCGGGTCGACCACGCCGACGGGGCTCGGGGTCTCCCAGTAGGCGACCACGGGGGTCACGTCGAAGCCGGAAGGCGGGATGAACAGTTCGGGGAGCACAGCGAGCGGCCGGATTCCGGACGGATCCAGGCCGGTCTCCTCCTCCGCTTCGCGCAGGGCGGTGTGGATGGCGCCGTAGTCCTCGGGATCGGCAGCGCCTCCGGGAAAGGCCACCTGTCCGCTGTGCTGCCGCAGCGTCGCGGCGCGCTGGGTGAGCAGGACGTCGGCGTCGGCGGGAAGTCCGCCGCGGGCGATCGGATCGGCCTCCGGCGACCCGCCGAACAGCACCAGCACCGAGGCCTGCCGCACCCGCGCGTCGCGCGGCGCGCGGCGGTTCAGGATCGGGTTGAGACCGTGCGGGTCGGTCGGCGACACCGAGGCGACACGCCGGAGCCATTCGGGGATCACGCGGCCACCCCCAGATGCTCCTCGACGACCGAAGCGACCTCGTCGGCCGACCGGAACGGGATCGGGAGCACCGCGGCGACCGATCCGTCCGCGCGGAGCAGCACCGTCACGGGAAGGACGGCGGGCGCACCGACCGCGGCCTGCACGCGACCCGAGCCGTCCTGCACACCCGGCAGATGCACGCCGTAATCGGCGAGCCTGCCGAGGGCGTTCGACTCGTTCGGGTCGGTGTGGACGGTGACGACGGTGACCTCCTCGCCCACCCGGGCGGCGTAATCCTGGAGAACCGGCAGTTCCTCGGCGCAGGGAGCGCACCACCACGCCCACAGGTTCACCACGGCGGGCTTTCCGGCGAGTGCGGTCGCGAGGTCGACGGAGGATCCGTCGCCCACGCACTCGAAGACCAGCCCGGCGAGCGGACCGGCAGGAGCGGGCGAGGACACGCCCGGCTGCGGACACGGATCCAGCGCGGCGGTCTCGCGCAGCGGGGCGAGGGACTGCGCGTCGTCCTGGGGTCGGCGATCCACGGGTGCGGCCGACGGGGTGGCCGGTCCCGAACCGGTGGCCGGCGGAGGGTCGCTGCGGTCGCGCGGCCAGATGGCGACGATCAACGCGATGACGACGACGAGTGCTGCCAGGCTCCAGCGGCCTGCTGTGGAAGGACGCACTCCGTCACCGCCCGGCCAGCTCGAGCAGGTGCTCGGTCTCCGGTCCCTTCACCAGCGCGGCCGCGGTCTGCGGATCGGTGGGCCCGGTCCCGTAGGAGGGGCAGTCCTTCGCGAGGACACACACCCCGCATGCCGGCTTGCGTGCGTGGCACACGCGCCGACCGTGGAAGATCACGCGATGGGACAGCAGCGTCCACTCCTTGCGCTCGATGAGCGCACCCACCGCGTGCTCGATCTTGACCGGATCGGTCTCGTCGGTCCATTCCCAGCGACGCACGAGCCGCTGGAAGTGGGTGTCGACCGTGATACCCGGCACATCGAAGGCGTTGCCGAGGATGACGTTGGCGGTCTTGCGGCCGATGCCGGGCAGTGCGACGAGCTCCTTCAGGCGGGCCGGCACCTCGCCGTCGTGCCGCTCGAGCAGAGCCTGGCCGAGACCGATGAGCGAGTTGGCCTTGTTGCGGTAGAAGCCGGTCGAGCGGATGTACTCCTCGAGCTCGGCGCGGTCGGCCTCCGCGTACGCGCGGGCGTCGGGATACCGGGCGAACAGAGCGGGAGTCACCTGGTTGACCCGCACATCCGTGCACTGTGCCGACAGGATCGTGGCGACGGCGAGCTCGAGCGGGTTCGTGAAGTCCAGCTCGCAGTAGACGTGCGGGAACGCCTCGGCGAGGCGACGGTTCATCCGTCGTGCGCGACGGACGAGGGCCAGTCGCGACTCCGGTCCGCGAGCCTTTCCGTTCACTCGGCGCGGGGCCGTCTCGGGGCTCTCGGACTGGGTGGCATGCACCTGATCCACTCTACGTAAACACTCTCCCCAGGATCCGGCCCCGTGTCTCTTCCGAGATCTTTCCGGTGTTTACTTCCGGGTATGCAAGCTCTTGCTGTCGTCCTCTTCCCGGTGCTGCTCATGTTGTTCGCACTGTCCATGGAACGTGTCGAAGCGCGCTTGAGTCGGTTGTCCGTCCGTGAGCAGGAAGTGGAGGAGTTCCTCGACAAGGCGGACCAGGCCGATGTCGCGGCCCTCGCTCGGGAAGGTTTCCCCGGGGCCCTGGCCCGCTTCCAGCGTCGCCGGCGCCGCGGACCGAGCGCCGACGGAGCGGATGATTCGGACGACCATCTCCGCGCGCGCCGCGCCAGCTGAACGACTACCTGCCGGTAGCCTCGAAGTGCCGATGATCGGTTTCGTCGACCGCTTCCGTGGTATCGGTCACTCACTCGTGCAGCGCGCACGATAGACTGGGCGCTCGTACGCCTGACAGGTGACCTGCCCGGGAAGTCCGTCGACGTGCAGACCCGGCAGTAGATGACGAATCATTCCCAAAAGGAGCGCACGTGGACGAGGTCCTGGCCAGAGCAGGCATCTTCCAAGGAGTCGAGCCCTCGGCGGTTGCGGCGCTGATCAAAGAGCTTCAGCCTGTAGATTTCCCGCGCGGCCATGTCATCTTCAACGAGGGTGAACCCGGCGACCGGCTGTACATCATCGTCTCCGGCAAGGTGAAGCTCGGGCGTCGTTCGCCCGACGGCCGCGAGAACCTCCTGACGATCATGGGCCCGTCCGACATGTTCGGCGAGCTGTCGATCTTCGACCCGGGTCCGCGCACCTCCACCGCCACCACCGTCACCGAGGTGCGCGCCGTGAGCATGGACCGCGACGCGCTCAAGGCGTGGATCGACCAGCGCCCCGAGATCGCCGAGCAGCTCCTCCGCGTGCTGGCCCGTCGTCTGCGTCGCACCAACAACAGCCTCGCCGACCTGATCTTCACCGACGTCCCCGGTCGTGTCGCCAAGGCGCTGCTGCAGCTCGCTCAGCGTTTCGGCACCCAGGAGGCCGGCGCCCTGCGTGTCACGCACGACCTGACTCAGGAAGAGATCGCGCAGCTCGTCGGCGCGTCCCGCGAGACCGTGAACAAGGCCCTGGCCGACTTCGCGCACCGCGGCTGGCTGCGTCTCGAGGGCAAGAGCGTGCTGATCTCCGACTCGGAGCGTCTGGCGCGTCGCGCTCGCTGACCCACGGATCGCCGAAAGGCCGGGACGCTCTGCGTCCCGGCCTTTCGTGTGTCTCACCTCAGCCGGCCGTGGTTGCTCCGGTTCAGCTGTGGCTGCGCAGGTACTCCAGCTGCACGTTGACCGACTTCTCCGCCGCACCCCACAGCGAGGGGTCGACGTCGGCGTAGACGTGCTCGACGACCTGCCGCGCGGAGGCATCGGTGCCGAGGGTTCGCAGTGCACCGCGCACCTGCTCGAGCCGGCCTTCCCGGTGTGCGAGGTACTCCCGCGCGATCGTCTCGAGGTCGGGCAGCTCGGGGCCGTGCCCGGGCAGCACCGTGTAGCCGCCGCCGAGTCCGATGAGCGACCTCAGCGACCGCAGGTAGTCGCCGAGGTCGCCGTCGGAGTCGTCGAGCACGGTCGTACCGCGGCCGAGGATGGTGTCGGCAGTGAGCACACTGCGGTCCTGTTCGATCACGAACGACAGCGAGTCGGCGGTGTGCCCCGGGGTCGCGACGACCCGGATGCGCAGACCCGCCGCCTCGACGACGTCGCCGTCGGACAGTTGCTGCCCACCGCCGTGGCGGTGTTCCGGCAGCACCGCGTGCACCGGGCATTCCGCGAGCTGCGAGAAACGCTCGGCACCCTCGGTGTGGTCGAAGTGGCGGTGACTGATGAGGGTCGCCGCCACCGGCACCTGCGCGATCCGCTCAAGATGCCCTTCGTCGAGGGGACCCGGATCGACCACGACGCACTCGTCGCTGCCGGGCGCCCGGAGGATCCAGGTGTTCGTTCCCTCGAGGGACATGATCGAGGGGTTCTCGGCCAGGATCACCGCGGCGTTCTCGGTGACCTGCCGCAACTGCGCGTAGGCGGGGTGGACCAGCGCCATCACTTGTGCCTCTCGTGTCGGGTCCGTCGGGAGCCGCCCTCGGTCGGGGAGGGTGGCGTCAGCGTACTTCCACCATCAGCTCGACCTCGACGGGAGCGCCGAGGGGCAGTTCGGCGACGCCGACGGCCGAGCGGGCATGCGCACCGACCTCACCGAAGATCTCCCCGAGCAGTTCCGACGCGCCGTTGATGACGCCGGGCTGACCGGTGAAGCCCTCGGCGGACGCCACGAAGCCGACGACCTTCACGACGCTCGCGATGTTGTCGAGTCCGACGAGAGCATCAACGGCGGCGAGCGCGTTGAGCGCGGCGGTGCGGGCCGCGGTCTTCGCCTCCTCCGCCGACACTTCGGCACCCACCTTGCCGGTGTGCGTCAGCTTCCCGTCGACCAGCGGCAGCTGACCGGAGGTGTAGACGACGTCGCCGTTGCGGACGGCGGGCACGTAGGCCGCCACCGGGGCGGCGACCGGCGGCAGGGTGATGCCGAGTTCGGTCAGGCGTGCGCTCCAGGTGTTGTGCGACACGGGTCAGCCCTTCGGACGCTTGAGGTAGGCGACGTGCTGCTCACCGGTGGGGCCGGGCAGGACGGTGACGAGCTCCCAGCCGTCGGCACCCCACTGGTCGAGGATCTGCTTGGTCGCGTGCGTGAGCAGCGGCACGGTTGCGTATTCCCATGTGGTGGTTTCACTCATGTCCTGACCCTATCCGGCACCGTTCACCGTCCACGACTTATAGGCTCGTGATCGTGGCATCTCCGACATCACATTCCGGCGAATGGCCGGCAGGCGCCGCCCAGGCGCGACTGCACTTCGTGTCCGGCAAGGGTGGCACCGGGAAGTCCACCGTGGCCGCTGCGCTCGCGCTGGCGCTCGCCGCCGGAGGTCGCAAGGTCCTGCTCGTCGAGACCGAGGGACGTCAGGGCATCGCGCAGCTGTTCGACGTCCCGCCGCTCCCGCCGGTCGAGACGAAGATCGCGACCGCGCCGGGTGGCGGGGAGGTGTCGGCTCTCGCGATCGACATCGAGGCGGCCTTCCTCGAATACCTCGACATGTTCTACAACCTCGGATTCGCAGGTCGCGCGATGCGACGGATGGGGGCGATCGAGTTCGTGACCACGCTCGCGCCGGGTCTGCGCGACGTGATCCTCACCGGCAAGATCAAGGAGACGGTGGTGCGGACCGACGCGTCGGGTACCCCCGTCTACGACGCGGTCGTCGTCGATTCCCCGCCTACCGGCCGCATCGGCAGCTTCCTCGACGTCACCAAGGCCATGGCCGATCTCGCGAAGTCCGGTCCGATCCGGTCGCAGAGCGAGGGCGTGGTCCGGCTGCTGCACTCCGACCAGACCGTGGTCCACCTGGTGACCCTGCTCGAGGCTCTGCCGGTGCAGGAGACGGCCGACGCGGTGGACGAACTCGAGGCCGCCGATCTCCGGATGGGCACGGTGATCGTCAACCGCACCGCCCCCGAACACCTGCCCGAGGAACTCGTCGACGACGTCGCCGCCGGCCGCATCGCGGGGCCCGCGGTCCGGACGACCCTGGAGAAGGTGTCCATCAAGCTGTCCGACGACGATTTCGCCGGCCTGCTGACCGAGACCATCGAGCACGCCGCGGTACTCCAGGCGCAACAGGTGAGCGCCGCTCAACTCGACGAAGTGAAGGTGGCACGCATGTCCCTACCGGCCCTGGCCGACGGTGTCGATCTCGGTGGCCTCTACGAACTCGCCGACGCCCTCGCCGAGCAGGGTGTCCGATGAGCGCACCGATCCGGAAGGCCCTCGACGTCGGCAGCATCCTGGACGACCGCTCGTCCCGGGTGATCGTGTGCTGCGGATCGGGAGGTGTCGGCAAGACGACCACCGCCGCGGCGCTCGCGTTGCGCGCGGCCGAGCGGGGCCGCAGCGTCGTGGTGCTCACGATCGACCCGGCGCGGCGACTGGCGCAGGCCCTCGGGGTCGCCTCGCTCGACAACTCCCCGCAGAAGGTGGAGCTCGGGCCGGAGGCGAAGGGCGAGCTGCACGCGATGATGCTCAACATGCGTCGCACCTTCGACGACATGGTGCTCGAGCACTCGACGCCGGAGAAGGCGCAGCAGATCCTCGACAACCCCTTCTATCAGACCGTGGCGTCGTCCTTCTCCGGCACGCAGGAGTACATGGCGATGGAGAAGCTCGGTCAGCTCGCGCAGAGCGACGAGTGGGATCTCATCATCGTCGACACCCCGCCGTCCCGGAACGCGCTCGACTTCCTCGACGCTCCCCAGCGGCTCGGAGCCTTCCTCGACGGCCGGATGATCCGGATCTTCACTGCACCCGGGCGTGGCTTCGGCCGCCTGGTGACCGGCGCGATGGGGCTCGCGCTCAAGGCGGTCTCGACGATCGTCGGGAGCCAGATGCTGTCGGACGCGTCGGCCTTCGTGCAGTCGCTGGACTCGATGTTCGGGGGCTTCCGCGAGCGCGCCAACCGCACCTACCGGTTGCTGCAGCAGCCGGGAACCCACTTCATGGTGGTCGCGGCACCCGAACCCGATGCGCTGCGCGAGGCGTCGTTCTTCGTCGAGCGACTCTCGGGCGATCGCATGCCGCTGTCGGGCCTGGTGCTCAACCGCACCCATCCGACACTGTCGGCGCTGCCGTCCGATCACGCCCTCGCCGCAGCGGACCAGCTCGCCGAGGAGGAGGGCGTGGACGCGAAGGCCGCGGAGGCCGTTCTCCGCATCCACGCGCACCGGGCCGTGATCGCCAAGCGGGAGCTGCGGTTGCTACGCAACTTCACCGCGGCGAATCCCGCCGTCCCCGTGGTCGGGGTGCCCTCGCTGCCCTTCGAGGTCTCGGATCTCGAGGCGCTGCGGGCGGTGGGTGAGCAATTGACCCGCGAGGCGTGATGTCTCGCGGGTCATGATCTCGGCGGTTCGTACCGGTGAGGTGGTGACTAGACCGCGCTCTGGTGCTGTCGCTGCGCCTGGAAGAAATCGGCCCAGGACTCGACCTCGGGATGCTGCTTGAGGAGAGCACGACGCTGCCGCTCCGTCATGCCTCCCCACACGCCGAACTCGACACGGTTGTCGAGGGCGTCCGCCCCGCACTCGAGCATCACCGGGCAGTGCCGGCAGATCACCGCAGCCTTGCGCTGTGCTGCGCCACGCACGAACAGTTCATCGGGATCGACTTCGCGGCAGCGAGCCTTGGAGACCCAAGCGATGCGCGCTTCGGCCTGATCGACGTCGAGTCGGGTCGTCGGGGTGGTCATGTGCATTCAGTTGCCCCTTTACTTTCCGAACGCCGGTTCGCGGTGTTCGAGGTCTGCGCCGCCCGTGTGCCGCGACGGCGCGAAACCTGCCCGTCAAGGTGTTATCTGCGTCACACTGATGTCTCAATCTAGGTAAACTGATGCCCACGCGCAAGGCGAACGAAACCTTTTCTGGTACGTACGTACAAAGTTGCACGTCGGAGACGTTTTCACAGCGCCCGTCGTGCCACGCCCGCTCCCTGGAAACGGCCGGCCGGTCCCCCGCCACGTAGTGTGTAGGCGTGTCGATCCGAAGAACGGTGGCGAAGCTCGCTGGTTGCACGGCCCTCGGCGGCGTTCTCGTAGCAGGGATGCTCTTCCCCGCAGCGGGTGGATTCGGGTACGTCTCGAACCGCGCCGCGGACACCGTCGACAACAGTTCCGCAGAGCTCGTCGAAGGTGTCGTCCCAGCCGTGACGACCATGGTCGACAAGGCGGGCGAGCCGATCGCGTGGCTCTACGACCAGCGTCGCTTCGAGGTGCCCAGCGACCAGATCTCCAACGAGATGAAGCTGGCGATCGTCTCGATCGAGGACAAGCGGTTCCCCGAGCACCAGGGCGTCGACTGGCAGGGCACGATCCGCGCGTTCCTCACCAACACCACGAGCGGTCAGGTCGAGCAGGGCGCCTCCACGATCGACCAGCAGTACGTCAAGAACTACCTGCTGCACGTGATCGCGAAGACCGACGCCGAACGCCGCGCGGCGATCGAGACGACGCCGGCCCGCAAGATCCGTGAGATCCGCATGGCGCTGACCCTCGACGATCAGCTCACCAAGGACGAGATCCTCACCCGCTATCTGAACCTCGTCCCCTTCGGCAACGGGTCGTTCGGCATCCAGGACGCCGCCCAGACCTACTTCGGCATCGACGCGAAGGACCTGAACATCCCGCAAGCCGCGATGCTCGCGGGCATGGTGCAGTCCAGCTCGGCGCTGAACCCGTACACCAATCCCGACGGTGTGCTCGCCCGTCGCAACATCGTGCTCGACACGATGATCGACAACATCCCGGAGCGCGCCGACGAGATCCGCGCTGCGAAGGAACTGCCACTCGGCGTGCTGCCCGAGCCCAACACGCTCCCCCGCGGCTGCATCGCCGCCGACGACCGCGGCTACTTCTGCGAGTACGCGCTGCAGTACCTCGAGAACTCCGGCCTGTCGCGCGAGCAGATCGACCGGGGCGGATATCTCATCCGCACGACCCTCGACCCCGAGGTCCAGAACTCCGTCAAGGAGTCGCTCGACCGGTTCACCAGCCCCACCGTCGACGACGTGGCCTCGGTGATGAACGTGATCGAGCCGGGCCAGGATTCGCACAAGGTCCTCGCCATGGGGTCGAGCCGCAAGTTCGGTCTCGACGCCGAGGCCAAGGAGACGGTCCAGCCGCAGCCCTACTCGCTGGCCGGTCACGGCGCCGGGTCGATCTTCAAGATCTTCACCGTCGCCGCCGCCATGGAACAGGGTCTCGGCACCTCTGCCGTGCTCGACGTCCCGTCCCGCTACAACGCCCGCGGTCTGGGCGACGGCGGTGCCCGCGGCTGCCCGGCCAACTACTACTGCGTCGAGAACGCCGCGCCCTATCCGTCGCGACTGTCGGTGACCGACGCGCTGGCACAGTCGCCGAACACGGCGTTCGTCAAGCTCATCGAGGCCACCGGCGTCGACGCGGTTGTCGACATGTCGGTGCGCCTGGGCCTGCGGTCGTACCTGCAGCCCCGCACCTCCGGCTTCGGCGACCAGTCGATGGCCGAGATGCAGAAGGACCAGCACCTCGGCTCGTACACGCTCGGGCCGACGTGGATCAACGCGCTGGAGCTGTCGAACGTCGCGGCGACACTCGCCTCGCACGGCAAGTGGTGCCCGCCCAGCCCGATCGAGGAAGTGTTCGACCGCGAGGGCAAGCCCGTGCCGATCACGCAGCAGGCGTGTGAGCAGGTGGTCGAGCCCGGCCTCGCCGACACCCTCGCGACGGCGATGAGCAAGGACACCTCCGCCGGCGGTACCGCTTCGGGTGCCGCGGGGTCGGTGGGCTGGAACCTGCCGGTCGCGGCGAAGACCGGTACGACGGAGTCGCACATGTCGTCGGCCTTCCTCGGCTTCACCAACCGGTTCGCCGGTGTGGTCTACACCTACGGCGACTCCCCCACCCCCGGCCAGATCTGCTCGGGTCCGGTCCGCCCCTGCTACGACGGCAACCTCTTCGGCGGTACCGAACCGGCGCGGACGTGGTTCTCGGCGATGCTGCCGGTGGCGAACAAGTTCGGTTCCATCGAGCTGCCCGCCCCCGATCCCCGGTACGTCCGCGGCGCGGGCAACGCCCAGGTTCCGGACGTGACGGGCCTGTCGAAGGACCGCGCTGTGCAGCGACTGCAGGACGCCGGATTCTCGGTCTCGGAGGCCACGATCGCCGGTGAGGAACGCGCCGGAACGGTGACGGGTACGTCCCCGAGCGGCTCGGCCGTCCCGGGATCGACGGTCACGCTGTTCATCAGCGACGGATCGGTCCGCGTGGCTCCCACCACGAGCGCCACCCCGGCCCGCCCGCGCGACCGCGAGGTGCCCGACACGACCCGCCGGTCGACGCCCGCGCCCATCCCGGGACGTGAGCTCGAGCAGAGCGAGTCGAGTCCGCCGGCGGAGGAGGAGTCCACTCCCACGACGACACCGAGCCGCCCCGACAACTGAGCCGCAGGGCTTCCACGGCCGTGCAGTTCTCGTCGCCTCGTCCTCGTGACGGTCGACGAGAACTGCACGGCCGTTCGGTTACAGGCGTGAACGCACGGCTGCGGACAGGCGCTTGCCGTCGGCCTTGCCTGCCGCGATCTCGGTAGCGGCCTTCATCACCTGGCCCATGTTCTTCGGGCCCGGCCGCGCGCCGAGTTCCTCCGCGACGCGCGCGAGGGCGGTGTCGACGACATCGACGAGCTCGGCATCGGTCAGCGGGGTGGGCAGGTACTCGTCGATGATCCGCGCCTCGGCGTGCTCCTTGGCCGCGAGCTCGCCGCGTCCGTTCTCGGTGTAGATCTCGGCGGCCTCGCCGCGCTTCTTCGACTCCTTCGCGAGGACCTCGAGCACCTCGTCGTCGGACAGCTCACGCGCCTCCTTGCCGGACACCGCCTTGTTCCGGATCGCCGCGAGCAGCATCCGGAGCGTCTCGGTCCGCAGCTTGTCCTTGTCCTTCATCGCTGCGGTCAGGTCCGTCCGCAGCCTGGATTCGAGGGAGGATGTGGTGTCGCTCATGCCGGAAACGCTACGCGGGGCAGGCGAACCACGTGCGAGGTCCACGCACGGCGGTACGCTGGAGAAGTGCCTGACCTGTCTGCAATTCGCCGCGTAACCCTCGGTGCTGCCGGCGCCGCCGCTCTCGGCCTCGGTTACGCCACGCTGATCGAACGGAACGCGTTCACTCTTCGCGAGGTCACGGTGCCGGTGCTCGCGCCCGGCGCGTCGACACTGCGGGTCCTGCACATCAGCGACCTGCACATGACTCCCAACCAGAAGCTGAAACAGAACTGGTTGCGCGAGCTCGACGGCCTCGAGCCCGACCTCGTCGTGAACACGGGCGACAACCTGTCGCATCCGAAGGCCGTTCCGGCCGTCGTCCAGGCGCTCGGCGGACTCCTCGCCCGCCCGGGCCTGTTCGTCTTCGGGAGCAACGACTACTTCGCTCCCGTGCTGAAGAACCCGCTCGCCTACTTCGACAAGGAGCACGACCGCGTCTACGGTCCTCCGCTCCCGTGGGGCGACCTGCGTGCGGCGTTCACCGAGCGTGGCTGGCAGGACATGACGCACGTGCGCCGCGACATCGAGGTCGGCGGCGTGCGCATCGCCGTCGGTGGTGTCGACGACCCGCATCTCGACCGCGACCGGTACGAGACGATCGCCGGCGCGGCCGATCCCTCGGCCGATCTGCGGCTGGGCATGACGCACTCCCCCGAGCCGCGAGTGCTCGATCGCTTCGCCGAGGACGGCTACGACCTCGTCCTCGCGGGCCACACCCACGGCGGTCAGCTGTGCCTGCCGTTCTACGGCGCGCTGGTGACCAACTGCGGGATCGACCGGTCGCGGGTGAAGGGCGCGTCGCGCTGGGGTGCCCGCATGCGACTGCACGTCTCCGCGGGCATCGGCACCTCGCCGTTCGCTCCTGCCCGGTTCTTCTGCCGTCCGGAGGCCACACTGCTCACCCTCGTTCCGGCCTCGCGCGACACCGCGCAGCAGGCCAGCGGCGACGCGGCAGAGCGCGCCGGGTTACGTCGCTGACCAGCCGATTTAATCTTCTGCGGCCTCGTGTTGTAAGCTGACCGAGGTTCAATACGGGGTGTGGCGCAGCTTGGTAGCGCGCTTCGTTCGGGACGAAGAGGTCGTGGGTTCGAATCCCGCCACCCCGACTCGTGGAAGAACTCGTCAGGGCACTTTCTCCTCACGGAGAAGGTGCCCTGACTGCATTCTCGGTCCCGACGTGACTTCCGATGAATCCGAGTGACAAGAGCGGTCTCGACCGATGGGCGACGAATGGCGGATCGTTCACGAACATCAATCCGTCCCGTTCCTCTTGGACGGTTCGTTCTTCGCCGCCATCGCCTCACGGAGTAGCCCTCTCGATCTGCGCCCGCGAGGAAAGCGAGCACCGTTCATCAGCAAAAGATTCTTCAAGTTTGTTTTGAGCCTGAAAAACAGACTTATATGCCCTAAACTGAAACGCGGCACCGCACTCGCGAGACGCTCCGGCTCCGGTCGGGGGGAACGGAAATCAGCGGATGACGCGACGACACAGGGCCTCCCAGCAGGACGCGCCGGAGAACTCCGGAGGTTCCACACTCACCAGACCACGACCACGGCGACGACGGTGGCTCGCCGTCCTCATGCTCGTCGCGTGCGCGTTCATCGCCGCGGGAGTGCCCGTCTACGTGGCCCCGCAGATCGAGATCGAGAACCTCAGCCCGTATCGCCGGGCCGATGCGATCTTCGTCCTCGGCGGTGCGATCTACGAGCGCTATCCCTACGCGCTCGAACTCGCACTCGAAGGCTTCGCACCCGAGGTCGTGGTGTCGAATCCCAACGGCACGAAGGACGTCTGGTTGACGGACCTGTGCGACCACCCGCGTTACGAATTCCCCGTCACGTGCTTCGAGCCGGATCCGCCGACCACTCGCGGTGAAGCGATGGAACTGCGTCGCCTCGCGGAACAACGCGGCTGGGAGAGCGTCATCGTCGTGACGTTCGTGCCGCACGTCTCCCGCGCGCGCTTCATCCTCGACCGATGCTTCGATGGCGAACTCATCATGGCCGCCAGCCCTGCCGACATCGCCCTGTCGTACTGGGCGTGGGCGTACGCCTACCAGACCGCCGGCTACATGCGGGCCTTCTCGCACACGGGGTGCTGAGCGAGCCTGCTGTGGCGCATCCGGGTCCTGACGAGCTACTCACGTGCACCGTGAAACATCGGAGCCGTTCCCTTCGATGTGTCCGTAGCGCTCGATATCGCGCGCACGACCGACACTGGAACGAAGGTGCCCCCGATGGATTTCCCGGTTCTCGTCAAGGGGCAGAACATGCCGCTTCCGACAGACGTCTCGCAAGTCGACATCGTCCTGGGCTGGACGGAAGCGGACACCGAGGTCGACGCCTCGGCGCTGCTCCTCGCCGATTCGGGCAAGGTGAGGTCCGACGCGGATTTCGTCTTCTACAACCAGCCGGAATCGGCCGACGGTTCCGTCCGGTTCCTGGGGAACGGAGCGACGGAGGAAGGCGCGCAGGCACGCATCAGCATCGATCTCGCGACGGTGCCCGACGATGTACACACGATCGCCTTGGCAGGCAGCCTCTACGACGGCACCTTCGGCGACCTCGGGAAGCTGACCCTGCGGGTCGTGGATCCGACAGGTCGCCCCGTGGCCGAGTACATCACTGCGGACGCGAACACCGAATCCGCATTCGTGTTCGGCGAGGTCTACCGCCGGGACGGCGCCTGGAAGGTCCGTGCGATCGGACAGGGATGGGCCTCCGGTCTGGCCGGACTGGCACAGGACTACGGCGTGGAGGTGGACGACGCCGCCGAGGACGACGATCGGACGCCTCTCTCGACGACTTCGGTCTCCGCAGACGAGGAAATCACCGTTCCTCCGCAGACTCCCGAGCCCGCTCCTGCCGCGACGACCGCCACTCCCGCACGAAAGCAGTCCGGCGTACGTACGACCAAACGAACCGCCCGGAAGCCGAAGCCGATCACCTTCTCCCAAGCCGAGCAGGAGAGCTGGCAACCCGCGCGCCTCTTCTCCGTAGCCGGAATCGGTGCGGGTGACGAACAAGAACGTCGAGCGACTTCCGCGCTCGTCGCGACCATGCAGGCAGTGCCCCCGTTCGCTCGTGCCGTGTGCCTTCGTCTCGGCGCTCCCGCCGGCGCTTTCGAGGGTTACCTGGAGGTGCCGTACGAGCGAGGTGAATCGCGGGTGGTACCCGATGCGGTACTCAAGGTCGCGCGAGGAAGCCGACGGTGGACGGCCTTGGTCGAGGTGAAGACGGGCAACGGCAAACTCAAGCGTGAACAGCTCGAGAACTACCTCGATGTCGCACGTCGCAAGAAGTACGACGTCGTCGTCAGCATCTCCAACGACATTCCCGCGTCTGCGGGGGAACTGCCCGTCGCAGTGGACCGGCGCAAGCTCGCCAAGGTCTCGCTTCGGCACCTCGCATGGGCGGAGATCGCTCACGAAGCACGCATGGTGCTGTCCCACGGCGAACTGGAAAGCGATCTCCAGGACTGGATCCTGCGTGAGTTCCTGCGCTATATCGATCACCCTCGCAGCGGGGTCTCGGAATTCGTCGATATGGGACGTCACTGGGTCGCTGTTCGCGACGCCGTCACCGCGGGCACACTCCGGGCCGGTGACTCCAAGGCGCTCGCCGTTGCGAGCACCTGGGTCGCGTTGGCTCGCCACCTGGCGCTCCGGTTCACCGCAGAACTCGGGGTCCCGGTGACACATGTGCTGCCGCGCCGCTTCGCGACCGATCCGGACGCACGGAACGCCCACGTCGCCGACCGCCTCGCGACCGACGGAGTCTTCGAAGCCGTGCTGCGAATTCCGGATACCGCAGGTGATCTCGTGGTCTCGGCGGACCTGCGTACCAACAAGGTCCGCTGTCGCACGACCGTCGATGCACCTGACGAAGGGACATCGCGCAAGCGGGTGTCGTGGCTGGTCAAGCAGTTGAAGACCGCACCCGGAAACGTGCAGCTCGAAGCGGTGTTCTCCGAGCGTGGCAACGAAGCGTGCGAACATCTCGACACCGTGCGTACCGACCCTCGAGTCCTCACCGAGGGCCGCGCCGGCGACATCGTGTCCTTCACTCTCGAGCAGACGTTCCCGCTGGGCAGCCGACGCTCGTCCGGTACCGCGACCGGCTTCATCACGAGCGTGACGTCGTCGGCCGACGCCTTCTACGGCGAGGTGGTGCAGCCGCTACGGGTATGGGTTCCCGCCGCTCCCCAGCAGACGGAGCAGCCGGGACCGTTACCGATGGACTCCGACGAGGACTGATTCATCGTTCGTCGACGATCAGGGCAGCAACCGGTCGAGGAACCGGTTGCTGAACACCCGATGGGGGTCGTACTGCTCGAAGGCCGCGAGCGCGGCGTCCCAACCCTGCCCGGACGGCAGACCGGTGCGGTACATGGCCGGCACCGTCTCCCCGAGGAAACCGGGGTCGCGGTAGCCGCCCTGATCGTCGAACGCCCAGCCCTTCGACCACTCGGATCGGAAGGTCGCGTAGTCGCCCGAGTAGTGGGCGGCCATCCACTGCTCCATCTCGCGGAAGAAGGACGGCATCCCGGCCGTTCCGGGGATCGAGACCACGTTCATCCAGATCGCGGTGTCCCAGTCGGGCCGGTCGGGGCGGGGACGCACCGGCGACAGGTCGGGCACACCGGCGGCGTCGACGAGCACCTCGTCGGCGTCGTCGACCTTGCACAGGCGTACCTCGAACGGCATGTTCACGGGGTACTGGCCGAGCGAGGCGTAATGCGTCATCCGCTCGTGCAGCCACGTCGTGAACTCGTTGATGACGCGGGCGATGTTGTCGCGTCTCGTCACGACGACACCGCCACCGGCGACCACGCGCAGGGTCGCGGCGCGCAGGTAGAACAGCAGGTCCTTGGACCAGCCCCACAGATCGTTCGTGCCGGTCGCTGCGAGTCCCGCGGCCACCGCACCGAACTGCGACGCACCGAAGGCCGGTGTGACGCCCTGGGCGCCGCGCACGACCTGCCCCAGCAGGTCGGTGAGTTCCTCGGGCAGGCTGTCCGAGAAGTAGTAGTTGTAGGGGCCCTGCACCTCACGGGAGGCGGCGGGCTTCTCCGGGGAGACCGACCAGATCTTGAGCCAGGGCGTCTCGGTGAAGGGGAACCAGATCGCCTCGACCCGCCCGTGCTCCTCGACGTAACGCTCGAAGGTGCGTCCCGGCGAGCCGGGCGGTGCGAACAGTTCGCGCCACGGGATGTCGGTGAAGCTCTGGCAGCGCACCCGGTAGTTCGCTCCGGCCTGCAGCGTCACGGAGGTGACGAAGGTGCGTCCGAGGTGGGCGAGCAGGGGTCCGATCTCCGGGTCGGCGCGGCGGAACTCGCGGAGTTCGTAGGCACCGGCCGACGGGTTCCACACCACGGCGGTCAGGGCCAGGACGAGATTGGACAGGGAGCCGAACGACTGGCCGGGGATCACCGTCTCCCCCGCTGCCGGATAGGTGGCGCCGTGGGCACCGATCGACAGTGCCCCTGCGATGGAGATGTCGCCGATGGCGGGCGAGTTGGCCCAGCCGAGTCCGTTGGCTTCGAGCGCGGTGAGGATCGCTTCGATGCTCGCGCCACCGCCGGCCGTCACGCGCGGAGGTGCGGCGCCCGCGTCGACGACGACCTGGTTCAGCTGCGACATGGTGTCGACCAGCACGACGTTCTCGATGTCCTGCCCGGCCTCGAGGGTGAGCGGACTCCAGCTGTGCATCGATCCTCGGGGACGGATCCGGAAGCCGTGGGCGTGTGCCCAGTTCGCGAGGCGGACGACGTCGTCGGCGGTGCGCGCGGTCGCGGTCCACACCGCGTCGAACCGGATGGTCTTCGCCCAGTTGACGAACTGTTGCTGCGAGAGCGGGATGTCGGCCGGGAAGTCCGGCGGCGCGGGGATCGTCGCGGCCGGGTCGCCGAGCGGTACCGCACCCGCGAGCGTCCATCCCGTGCCTGCAAGGACGGCCGCTCCCGCGGCTGCTCCGAGAAGACCGCGACGACTGACGGTGGGACCAGAGGCTCGAGCGCTCACGAGGGCGGGTTCCGTTCTGTTCTGCGGGCACGGACTCCGCAAAAATAGAACAAGTTCCCTCTATTCTCCAGCACCGCTACCGGTGTGCGGCACCTTCGCTCCAGAACGACAGGCCCGACGCCTCCAACGTGCCGAGGATGTGTTCGGGCGCGCCGTCGACCGACCAGACCGCCATCGCGACCGCCGCCACGGTGAGGGCCGGACCGAGAATGCCGAGTTCGAACGGGCCACCCGCACGGATGGACAACGCCGACGGCAGCTTGATCTCCCACCAGCGCGACCCGCGCCAGGGCACGAACGGCGCGAGGAAGGGGATGCCTTCTTTGGTGATGGCGTCGCCGAGACAGTGCGTCGCGCATCCGAGGGCCACCGCGACCCCCAGGCCAGTGGACGCGACCTCCTGCGGGAACCACGTCCACGACAGGATCGACAGTGCCGCCGCGCTCAGGGTGACGACCACCCATCCGCGCTTCTTCGCCCACGACCCGAACAGCCCGCGCAGCGCGAGACCGAGAGTGACGAACAGGACCCCGATGATCGCTTCCCTGCCGAAGCTCGCGACGAGCGCCGAGACTCCGGCGCCGAGCAACGCCGCGAACAGCGCGGTGTGCGTCATGGTGCGGTGCCCGCCGCGCCGCTTCCGGTCGCGGCTGCCCTTGGTGAGCGAGTAGTAGCCGAGCGAGACCGCGTCGATGCCCTTGGCGAAGGTCTGGCTCACGGGTCCGAACGACCTCGCGACCGTCGACTGCGCCGTGTCGAGATCCGGAAGCAGGGCCGCCCCCGAACACACTGCCGCGAAGGCGAAGGTCTCCGCGGTGGATGCGGGTGCACCCCAGTCGGGAGGAAGCAGATCGGCGACGACGAGCCCCACCAGCGCCCCGGATACTGCATGGGTAGGACCCATCACCATGTCGGACAACACCTTTCGACGAACAAGCGCGAACACGGCCCCGCGTGACGACGCCGGCCCGGATCTCCAACCTAACAACCACAGCCGACACAGCTGTCACACGCGTGTTCGAACAGCCGATATGTTCGGCAGACGCCGGCAGGGCCGCCCACCGTAAGAGGTGGACGGCCCTGCCGTCTGTGCCGAATTCCTCGTTTGCGAGGAAGATGGAGTTGTTGCCGTCGGATGGAGGGAGAGCGACATGGACACCACGCTGATCGTGCTGGCGCTGGCAGCCCTGATCTACTGGTGGGGACTGCTCTGATCCCGCCGGATCTCCCCCGGTGACGGGTCAGGCTCCGGCGCGCACGCCCGCCTCGACCCGCTTGCCGAGCTCCTCGTCGACGTTGCGCCAGTACTCGAAGATCCGCTCGTAGAGCGCCTCCGAGGTACCGCCGAGGACGTGTCCGACGATGTTGTTCACGAGGCGTTCGCGCTCCGCGTCGTCCATCACCTCGCGGACGAGGGTGCCCGCCTGACCGAAGTCGTCGTCCTCGGGGTGCTGCACGTATCCCGCACGCACGGCCTCGGTTCCGAAGTTCCACAGACCTTCGTCACCGGCCCGCTCGGGATCGGCGTGCGGACCGCCGAAGCTGTTCGGTGCGTAGACCGGGGTCTGCGGATCGTTGAAGGTGTAGGCCATGTTGCCCTCCTTGCTGTAGGAGTCGACACGGGCGGCCTTCGCGGAGTTCACCGGCAGCTGTGCGTGGTTGACGCCGATGCGGTAGCGATGGGCGTCGGCGTAGGAGAACACGCGGCCGAGCAGCATCTTGTCGGGAGAGAAACCGATGCCCGGCACGACGTTCGACGGGGCGAACGCGGCCTGCTCGATCTCCGCGAAGAAGTTGCGCGGGTTGCGGTTCAGGGTCATCGTGCCGACCTTGATCAGCGGGTAGTCCTTCTGCGACCACACCTTGGTCAGGTCGAACGGGTTGAACCGGTAGTTCTCCGCCTCCGCGACCGGCATGATCTGCACGTGGAGCGTCCAGCTCGGGAACTCGCCGCGCTCGATCGACTTGTAGAGGTCGGCGCGGTGGTAGTCGGGATCCGAGCCGGCGAGGCGGTCGGCCTCGTCCTGGGTGAGGAACTCGATGCCCTGGTCGGTCTTGAAGTGGTACTTCACCCAGAAGCGCTCACCGTCGGCGTTGATCCACTGGTAGGTATGCGAACCGAAGCCGTCCATGTGGCGCCACGTGCGCGGCAGGCCACGGTCGCCCATCAGCCAGGTGACCTGGTGTGCCGTCTCGGGACGCAGGGTCCAGAAGTCCCACTGCATCGTGTGGTCGCGCAGGCCGGAGCCGGGCAGACGCTTCTGCGAGTGGATGAAGTCGGGGAACTTGATCGGGTCCTTGATGAAGAAGATCGGCGTGTTGTTGCCGACGAGGTCGTAGTTCCCGTCCTCGGTGTAGAACTTCAGGGCGAAACCGCGCGGGTCGCGCCAGGTGTCGGGGCTACCCTGCTCACCGGCGACCGTCGAGAAGCGTGCCAGCATCTCGGTTTTCGCGCCCGGCTGGAACAGCTTTGCCTTCGTGTAGGCGGAGACGTCCTCGGTGACGACGAGCTCACCGAACGCGCCGGCGCCCTTGGCGTGCACGACACGCTCGGGCACCCGCTCGCGGTTGAAGTGTGCGAGCTTCTCGACCAGGTAGTGGTCGTGGAGCAGGATCGGTCCCTGGGCACCCGCGGTCAGCGACTCGTTGTCGCTGGCGACGGGGATACCGACATTGTTCGTGGTGTAACGGGCATTCGTCATGATGACCTCCGAATACGTGTGTTCCGGGTCTCGGGACACGAAGCCGGTGGTTCGGCCCGCGGAGGGACCGGACCACCGGTGAAGCGAGTGGGCGCTAGTCGGCGCGACAGTCGGGGCACAGGCCCCAGAAGGTGACCTCTGCTTCGTCGATGACGAAGCCGTGGTCGTCGGACGGCGTCAGGCAGGGTGCGGCCCCGACGACGCAGTCGATGTCGACGACCGTGCCGCAGGCGCGGCACACGAGGTGGTGGTGGTTGTCGCCGATGCGGGTTTCGTACCGCGCGGGTGATCCGGCCGGTTCGATCCGGCGGAGCAACCCGTTCCCCACGCATGCCTTGAGTACGTCGTACACGGCCTGCGTCGACACCGAGCCGAGTTCGTCGCGCACGTGGGCGGCGATTCCATCCGCATCGGAATGCGGATGCTCGGCAACGGTTCTCAGTACGGCAACGCGGGGAGCGGTCACCCGCAGACCCACGGAGCGCAGTTGCTCCTTGGGGTCGAAGTGATGCTCGTGTCCTTGTTGCATGACACCAAGTATGCCCCTTTTCTGGAATAAGTCAAGAAAAGGATCGGTGCGGCGCTGACCTACATGCGCGACACGACTCGCGACGCGCCCGTGGACATCCGCCCGGAGGTGATGACGATGCCGTGGTGGGTGCCCGGGCGCAGCCAGTGGCTCAGCGTCGGTCCCTCCGCCGCGACGGTCACCCGCGCGTAGCGGAACTTCCCCCGCAACCGGGCGGTGGCACGTTCGACGGCGCCACCGGGGATCGGCTGGGCGAAGGTCAGCCCACCCGCGATCGGCAGTTCCGGACCCTTCGGCGCGGCCGAGGTGGCCACGCTCCATCGGGCGCCGGTCGCGGAGAAGTCGCCGAGGACGTCGCCGTCGAACTTCGCGAGCACCTTCGGCAGCTTCCAGTGCTCGCGACCACCGTGCACCGACGGCTCGGAGTCGACGGCGATGAACGGCACCGCCATCGCCGGGATCAGGCCACGACGCAGCACCGGGCTGGCCAGCACCTCGCGGTACGGCCCGACCGGCGAGTCGAGATAGTCGACCATCATCGCGAGCGTGATGGGCAGGATCGCGCCGGTCGGCCCGTACTGGGCGGCATCCGGGGTGCTGCGATGCCACCACAGGGTGGCCCGCACGGCGGCCGGCCAGGGTGGTGGCGGCGAGACCGGATAGTCGGTGCGTTCGTCCTCGCTCTCAGGCACTGTCCAGAGCACGGGCGCTCTCCTTCCGAACGGGGGTGATGGGCAGTCGCAGCGCCGCCGGAGCCTCGACGGGCACGGCCGGTCGCACGGGCGGCACGGGCTGCACGGGTTCGTAGGCCGACCCCAGCGGGGGGCGGTTGTCCTTCTCCCCCTTGTTCGGCCACAGCGCCAGCGCACGTTCGGCCTGCGCGGTGATCGTGAGGGACGGGTTCACGCCGAGGTTGGCGCTCACCGCGGAGCCGTCGACGACGTGCAGACCCTCGTGTCCGTAGACCCGCAGGTACGGGTCGACGGTGCCGGTACGCGGCGAATCGCCGATCGCGCATCCGCCGAGGAAGTGCGCGGTCATCGGGATGTTGAACAGATCGGCGATCGAACCGCCGGCGTCACCGTCGATCTTGTCGGCGACGCGGCGAACCGCCTCGTGGCCCACCGGGATCCACTCGGGCGGCGGGGTGCCCGGTCCCTGCTTGCTGGTCAGGCCGCGGCCGATCGGCGTGCGCCGGGTCGCGAGCTCGAGCGAATTGTCGTCGGTCTGCATCACGAGAGCGATGACCGTGCGCTCCGACCAGTTCCGCACCGACAGGGAGCGGAGGAAGGCAGCGGGATTCTTCGCGGCGACACCGAAGAACTTCAGCAGTCGCGGCATCCGCGTGCCACCGTCGACGAGCAGCGCCTGCAGCAGGCCGATCAGGTTGCTGCCCTTGCCGTACCGCACCGGTTCGATGTGGGTGTGGTCGTCGGGGTGGAAGGACGACGTGATGGCCACACCCTGCGTGTAGTCGACGACGCGGTCCTGCGCGGTCGCGGCGAGCACCGCCTCGGAGTTGGTGCGCACCACGGTGCCGAGAGCCGGCGACAGGTTCGGCAGGTCGCCGGTTTCGCGGCTCGCGAGCAGCAGGCGCGCCGTGCCGTAGGTACCGGCCGCGATCACCACCTGGTCGGCCGTGAAGATCTTGCGGCGCTTCCTGATGCCGTCGGTGCTGCGGGTGTGGACCTCGTACCCGCCGCCGGCACGGGGCACCACACGGGTCACCGTCGTGAGGGCGTGGATGTGCGCGCCGGCCTTCTCCGCGAGGTAGAGGTAGTTCTTGACGAGCGTGTTCTTCGCTCCCACACGGCAACCCGTCATGCAGCTGCCGCACTCGGTGCAGCCGGTGCGGTCGGGGCCGGCTCCGCCGAAGAACGGGTCGGGCACCGTCTTACCGGGTTCGTCGAAGAACACACCGACCGGGGTGGTCGTGTAGGTGTGGCCGACACCCATCTCGTCGGCGACCTGACGCATCACCTCGTCCGCGGGCGTGGTGCTGGGATTGGGACGGACGCCGAGCATCCGTGCCGCCTGGTCGTAGTACGGGGTCAGTTCCGCTTCCCAGTCGGTGATGTGACCCCACTGCGGGTCGCGGAAGAAGGGCGTCGGCGGCTTGTACAGGGTGTTGGCGTAGTTCAGCGACCCGCCACCCACACCCGCTCCGGCCATGACGAGCACGTTGGGCAGCAGGTGCATGCGCTGCACCCCGTAGCACCCCAGCTGCGGAGCCCACAGGTACTTGCGCAGCCGCCAGCTCGTCTCGGGCAGCTCGTCGTCCTCGAAGCGCCGCCCGGCCTCGAGAACTCCTACCTTGTATCCCTTCTCCGTGGCGCGCAGTGCTGCCACGCTGCCGCCGAATCCGGATCCGATGACGAGGACGTCGTAATGGGTCATGCGCTCGCTCCTGCCGTCGCGCGGTACTCGGTGTAGCTCTCCGGGTCGAACTGCTTGGTCCTCGCCCGGTACTGCCACGTGAAGGTCGGCCACATCACGGAGTTGCGGCCCTTCTCGTCGATGTACCAGCTGCTGCAACCACCCTGGTTCCAGACCGTGTTGTTCAACGCCGGGTCGAGATCGGCGGTGTAGCGGCGCACCGCGTCGTCGCGCACCTCCACGGCCGAGATTCCGCGACGCTCCATCGTGCGCAGCGCGTCGGAGATGTAGTTGGCCTGGGATTCGAGCATGTACACGATCGAGCTGTGGCCGAGATTGGTGTTGGGGCCGTACATGAGGAACAGGTTGGGGAAGCCGGGCACGGTGATACCGAGATAGGCCGAGGGGCTGCCGTCCCACGTCTCGGCGAGGGTGCTGCCGTCGCCACCGCGGATATGATGCGCGACCGGCGGTTCCGTCGGCGTGAAACCGGTACCGAAGATGATGGTGTCGACCGGATACTCGGTGCCCTTGTCGTCGACGACACCGTTCTCGGTGACCGCCGCCAGACCGGAGGACACCACGTCCACCTTCGGGCGGGTGATGGCCGGGAACCAGTCGTTGGACAACAGGATCCGCTTGCAGGTGATCGCGAAATCGGGGGTCAGGCGCTTGCGCAGTTCGGGATCGCGCACGCTCTTGCGCAGCACCCGGCGAGCCCGGACCTCGAACAGCGGCAAGAAGTACTTGCGGGCGAAGGACTTCGTCATGCCGACGACGTAGATCTCCTTCTGTCCGTACACGAATCCGCGCATGAGCTTCTGGGCCACGGGGAAGCGCCGGTAGAGCGTGCGGACCGACCGCGCGATGACGTGGTCGTGCTTGGGCATCACCCAGGAGGCGGTGCGCTGGAACAGCGTGAGATGTTCGACGCGGTCGACGATCGCCGGCACGAACTGGATGGCAGACGCTCCGGTACCGATGACGGCGACACGCTCACCCGTGAGGTCATGGTCGTGATCCCACTCGGCCGAGTGGAACTTCTTGCCGCGGAACAACTCCAGGCCGGGAACCTTCGGGTATGTGGGTGTGGAGAGGGCGCCGGTCGCGGCGACGAGCACGTCGGCGGTCAGGTCGCCGCGGGAGGTGGAGATCCGCCACACGGCACGCTCGGCGTCCCACTGGGCCTCGCGCAGTTCGCATCCGAACATCGTCCGGTCGGTCACGCCCTGCTCACGTGCAACACGGCGAAGGTACGCGTAGATCTCTTCCTGGGTGCCGTGCGCTCGCGACCAATCGGGTTCGGGCGCGAAGGAGAACGAGTACAGCGCGCTCGGAACATCGCATGCGGCACCGGGATAGGTGTTCACGCGCCAGGTTCCGCCGACGTCGTCACCGCGCTCGAGGACGAGGACGTCGGCGTCGGGGTTCTCGTGCAACAGTGTTGCAGTCATACCGATGCCGCCGAAGCCCGCGCCGACGACGAGCGTGTGCACGTGATCGGGAAGCAGTGCGAGACTCATTTCATCACCAGCGCCTTCCAGACCGGGAGCAGGCGCTCCCGGAATTCTCGATCGGATTCGGGGGTACGCATCAGGGCCGAGACGGCGAAGCCCCGGGCGATTTCGATGCTGAGGTCGATGTGCTCGGGCGAGACCCTGTCGCCCATGATCTCCAGGCAACCCGTGCGGAGCGCGTCCGACACCTTGCGTTCGAGCGGGATCATCGCCTCGTGCAGGGACGAATCGGTCCGCGCCGCGACCCACAGTTCGAGCGCTGCGGCGAAGAGCGGGCCGGAGAAGGCGTCCATGAGCGCTTCGAAGCCGTGCTCCGGGTCGGGTCGTGTCTCGAGGATCTCCTGCAGCCGCTTGTCGACGAGGTGCTCGACCGCCGCGACGACGAGGCTCTCCTTCGTCGGGAAGTGGTGGAGTTGGGCGCCTCGCGAGACTCCGGCACGTTTGGCGATGCCCTGCGTGCTGGTTCCCGAATAGCCGTGCTCGACGAGCGAGTCGACCGCGGCGTCGAGCAGCCTGGCTCGCGTCGCGGCTGTGCGTTGCGCCTGGGTGCGACCACCGTTCGGCGCAGTGTCCTGGATCACGCTTCGCAGCGTAACGGGAAAACAACAAACAGTCCAGACTGCTTGTAAATATTTCTCGGGCCTACAGGATCAGGCCCGAAACGCGACGGAGCGGGTGGACCCGAAGAGGTCCACCCGCTCCGTCGAGCAGGTCCGAAGAGCCTTAGACGAGCAGCTCCGCGATCTGGATGGTGTTGAGAGCAGCGCCCTTGCGCAGGTTGTCGCCCGAGACGAAGAGCGCGAGACCGCGGCCCTCCGGAGCACCCGGATCCTGGCGGATGCGGCCCACGAGCGAGACGTCGTCGCCTGCTGCGGCGAGCGGGGTCGGCACGTCGACGAGGCGGACGCCCGGAGCGTTCGCGAGCAGCTCCTGCGCACGCTCGACCGACAGCGGCCGCTCGAACTCGGCGTTGATCGACAGCGAGTGGCCGGTCACGACGGGAACGCGCACGCACGTGCCCGACACGAGCAGGTCCGGCAGGCCGAGGATCTTGCGCGACTCGTTGCGCAGCTTCTGGTCCTCGTCGGTCTCACCCGTTCCGTCGTCGACGATCGAGCCGGCGAGCGGCACGACGTTGAACGCGATGGGCGCGACGTACTTGTTCGGGGCCGGGAAGTCGACGGCGTCGCCCGCGTGGACGAGCTTGTCGGCCTCGTCGGCGACGGCACGCACCTGGCCGACGAGTTCCTCGACGCCCGCCAGGCCGCTACCGGAGACCGCCTGGTAGCTCGACACGATCAGGCGCTGGAGCCCTGCCTCGTCGTGCAGCGCCTTGAGCACCGGCATCGCGGCCATCGTGGTGCAGTTCGGGTTGGCGATGATGCCCTTCGGCGGGTTCTTCACCTGCTCCGGATTGACCTCGCTCACGACGAGCGGGACCTCGGGATCCTTGCGCCACGCCGACGAGTTGTCGACGACGATCGCCCCGGCGGCCGCGAAGCGCGGAGCCTGCTCCTTGGAGAGAGTGCCACCGGCCGAGAACAGCGCGATGTCGATGCCCTTCAGATCCTCGTCGGAGGTCGCCGCGACGTCCTCGACCACGATCTCCTCACCGCGGAACGGCAGCTTCTTACCGGCCGAGCGGGCCGACGCGAAGAACCGAACCGTGTCGGCCGGGAAGTTGCGCTCCTCGAGGAGGGTGCGCATGACGATACCGACCTGCCCCGTGGCGCCTACGACTGCAATGGTCTTGCCCGTCGCTTCGCTCGCCTGATTGGTGGTCACGATTACCGCCCCGTTCCTGCGTGCACGACGGCCTCTTCGTCGCCGCCGAGCTCGAATGCCGCGTGCAGAGCGCGCACGGCGTCGTCGAGTTCGTTGTCATCCACGAGCACGGAGATGCGGATCTCCGACGTCGAGATCAGGTCGATGTTGATGCCGGCGTCGGCGAGGGCCTCGCAGAACTTGGCCGTGACGCCGGGGTGGCTCTTCATGCCGGCACCGACGAGGGAGACCTTGCCGATGTGGTCGTCGAAGAGGACCTGGGTGAAGCCGATGTCGCCCTGCTGCTTGGTGAGGAGTTCGACCGCGCGCGGGCCGTCGCTCTTCGGGCAGGTGAAGGTGATGTCGGTCTTGCCGGTCTCGACCTTCGAGATGTTCTGCAGCACCATGTCGATGTTGATCTCGGCGTCGGCGACGGCGCGGAACACCTTGGCGGCGTAACCGGGGGTGTCGGGGATACCGACGACGGTGATCTTCGCTTCGCTGCGATCGTGCGCAACGCCGGTGATCAGGGCCTCTTCCACAGGGATGTCCTCCATCGATCCGGACACGATGGTGCCGGGCTTGGTGGTGTACGACGAACGAACGTGCACGGGCACGTTGTAGCGGCGGGCGTACTCCACGCACCGCAGCATGAGAACCTTCGCGCCGCACGCGGCGAGCTCGAGCATCTCCTCGAAGGAGACCTTCTCGAGGCGCTGCGCGTCCTTGACGATGCGCGGGTCCGCGGAGAACACGCCGTCGACGTCGGTGTAGATCTCGCAGACGTCCGCGTTCAGCGCGGCGGCGAGTGCGACGGCGGTCGTGTCCGAACCGCCACGACCGAGAGTCGTGATGTCCTTGCTGTCCTGGCTCACACCCTGGAAGCCGGCGACCAGCACGATGCTGCCCTCGTCGAGGGCGGTGCGCACGCGGCCGGGGGTGACGTCGATGATCTTCGCCTTGCCGTGGCTGCCCGTGGTGATCACGCCGGCCTGGGAACCGGTGAACGACCGGGCCTCGGCGCCGAGCGAGTGGATCGCCATCGCGACGAGGGAGTTGGAGATGCGCTCACCGGAGGTGAGGAGCATGTCCATCTCGCGGGCCGGCGGGGCCGGGCACACCTGCTGTGCGAGATCGAGGAGTTCGTCGGTCGTGTCTCCCATGGCCGAGACGACGACCACGACGTCGTTGCCCGCCTTCTTGGTCTCGACGATCCTTTCAGCGACGCGCCGGATCCGCTCGGCCGTCGAGACCGAGGATCCTCCGTACTTCTGGACGACGAGTGCCACGCTGGCCAACCTCCGGGTTTCGGGAACAAGTCCAGTGGCCCAGCTTACCGACCGCGGCTTCCATCGACCCGGGGCGTCTCAGGAAAGTGTCGTGCGCAACAGCATGACGTTGTAGTCGCCCCACCGTGAGGCGGTGAAGTAGAGGTCCGTATCCGTGGACCACGGGTGGATGAACGGAGCGTAGAGACCACCGATCTGACGGTGGGTGACCAGCACGCGGGCCTCGCTCCACGGTCCCTCGGGTCTCACGGACGTCCTCATCTCGATCGTGCCGTTCACCTCGTTGCCGTAGAGCATGACGAACTCGCCGCCCAGGAACTGCACCGACATCTCCCCGACGGCGGGTGGCACGACCGGGGTGGCCGCGGCGGCGTCGCCGGGCACCCAGCCGTCGCCGCTCCAGTACTCGTAGGCGGCCAGATCCAGCAGAGCGGTCTCGGGGACGCGCGAGACGAAGGCCGCGCCGAACCGGCCCTGCGGTGTGCCGAAGTCGTAGACGTATCCCTCGTGGCGGATGTAGGCGTGCTGCTGGAAGTTCTCGTTCCCGGTGGACAGCTGCTGCACCGTGGGCACGTCGAGCGGCAGGTTGATCCGCGCCGTCGCCGGGTCGAGCTGCCAGGTCTCCCCGTTGTCGGTCGAGGTCGCGATCATCGACGCGTTGGTCCACCACTCGCCGTGGTCGCCCCACGACCGCACCGACATGAAGTTGACGTATTGAACGCCGTCGACGGCGACGCCGGCCGTGGGGATCACGGTGATCTCGACGCCGTCGAGTGCGAGGCTGCCCACGAGTTCGCGGGAGATGTCGGGCGCGGAGGGCAGGACGGGGGAACCCGCACGTGGGTCGCCGGGCACCGGATCGGGCACGTCGATGCCGTCGGAGAGATCGGCGTCGGTGGTGCGCATGAGGACGTTGTGGCGCCACTGCTGGTCGGGCAGCGAGCAGTCGCCGAAGGTGTCGCCGAAGGCCATGAGGACCTGACGGTCCTCGCCCTGCGCACCGTTGTCCCACATGATGCCGAGGTCGGTTCCCGAGATGGAGAACCTGTCGTAGGTCCTGTTGGGGCTGCGCGGGCCGGTCACCCAGGCCACGGTGCTGGTGGGGCCCGGGCCGAGTGCCGGTAGCGGTCCCTGCGGGCCTTCGGGTGCGAGTCCTCCGCTCCCCGATCCACTGCTTCCGAGCCGCGGTCCTGATGATCCCGTGCCGAAGGGTCCGGAGCCCGAACCGGAGCCGGGGAGTCCCGAGTCGCAGGGTTCGCCGTGCGCGGCGGGGGCGGAGACCGCCATGAGTCCGAGTGCGAGCAGTGCACTGCACGATCCGGCAATCGCCGTGCGCAACGATCCCATCGATACGCCCTTCACCCATCGTGTTACCGGAGATACCGGTGTTACTGATGTTGCGGGAGTTACGGTCGGTAACGCTAGGGGCGCAAGTACCGCTCTGTCAGGCGCGTTCGTATCGATCGGGTCACGACATCACCGCTGCCCGGTCACACGGAACGCATGCGTGTGGGAGGTGCCACTTGGTCGAGGTGGGGTATGGCGCGATACACTGCAGGACATGCAGCGCGTGCTTCTCCTCGGCCGCCGCGGCGGGATCTGACCAGACCGGCTTCCCGTCGCGGGGTTTCGACGCGCCGGTCGATATTCGATCTGGGCCCACAGGTCCCCTTTTCTCTTTGGAGTTACGTCATGTCACCCGCCGACGCTTTCACCTCCGGCTCGCGCACCATCACGCCGCCGAGCAAGCCGGCCCCGGCCGACCAGCCGTCGTGGAACAAGCAGAAGAACTCGTCGATGCCGACCTATCGGTACCGTCCGTTCGCCGAGGAAGTCGAGTCGATCTCGCTGCCCGACCGCACCTGGCCCGACAAGATCATCGATCGCGCCCCGGCGTGGTGCGCCGTGGACCTGCGCGACGGCAACCAGGCGCTGATCGACCCGATGAGCCCCGCCCGTAAGCGGCGCATGTTCGATCTGCTCGTACGCATGGGTTACAAGGAGATCGAGGTCGGTTTCCCGTCCGCGAGCCAGACCGATTTCGATTTCGTCCGCGAGATCATCGAGGACGGCGCGATTCCCGACGATGTCACCATCCAGGTGCTGACGCAGTCCCGCCCCGAGCTGATCAAGCGCACCTTCGAGGCGTGCGCCGGGGCGCAGAACGTGATCGTGCACTTCTACAACTCGACGTCGATCCTGCAGCGTCGCGTGGTGTTCCGCGCCGACAAGGAGACCGTCAAGAAGATCGCGACCGACGCCGCCGAGCTGGTGCTCGAAGAGGCGAAGAACCACCCCGACACCAACTGGCGCTGGGAGTACTCCCCCGAGTCGTACACCGGAACCGAGCTGTCGTACGCCAAGGATGTCTGCGACGCGGTCGTCGAGACCCTGGGCGCGACCCCCGAGAACCCGGTGATCATCAACCTGCCGGCCACGGTCGAGATGGCCACCCCCAACGTCTACGCCGACTCGATCGAGTGGATGCACCGCAATCTGGCGAAGCGCGACTCGATCATCCTGTCGCTGCACCCGCACAACGACCGCGGCACGGGCGTCGCCGCTGCCGAGCTGGGCTACCAGGCCGGTGCCGACCGCATCGAGGGCTGCCTGTTCGGCAACGGTGAGCGCACCGGCAACGTCTGCCTGGTGACCCTGGGCATGAACATGTTCAGCCGTGGCGTCGACCCGCAGATCGACTTCTCGAACATCGACGAGATCCGCCGCACGGTCGAGTACTGCAACCAGCTGCCCGTCCACGAGCGCCATCCTTACGGTGGCGACCTGGTCTACACCGCCTTCTCCGGCAGCCACCAGGACGCGATCAACAAGGGCATCGACGCGATGAAGGTCGACGCGGAGGCCGCCGGTGTCGACGTCGACGACCACACCTGGGCCGTGCCCTACCTGCCGATCGACCCGAAGGACGTCGGCCGCACCTACGAGGCCGTGATCCGCGTGAACTCGCAGTCCGGCAAGGGCGGCATCGCGTACATCATGAAGCACGACCACGGCCTGAACCTGCCGCGTCGCCTGCAGATCGAGTTCTCGCAGGCCGTGCAGAAGGTCACCGACGGTGAGGGTGGCGAGGTCAGCCCCAAGGAGATGTGGGACATCTTCCACGAGGAGTACCTGGCCCCGGTCTCGCCGCTCGAGCGTATCCGGCAGAAGGTCACCGCGGCCGAGACCGACGACGGTGAGGACACCATCTCCGCCGTGCTGAAGGTCGACGGCGTGGAGAAGGAGATCTCCGGCAGCGGCAACGGCCCGCTGGCGGCCTTCGTCGACGCCCTCGAGTCGCTGGGTTATCAGGTGGCCGTCCGCGGCTACGCCGAGCACGCCATGTCCGCCGGCGACGATGCCAACGCCGCGGCCTACGTCGAGGCCGACGTCACGCGTCCCGACGGCACGACCGTCCTGGTGTGGGGCGTGGGCATCGCCCCGTCGATCACCACGGCGTCGCTGCGCGCGATGGTCTCCGCGGTGAACCGCTCGCACCGCTGATCCGTCTCCGAACCGGATGCGGTGGGCCCATCAGGGTCCACCGCATCCGTCGTTTTCGGGAATTTTCACCCCGACAATTCATCTCGCAAATACCGTTTCGGGCAATTACCGCACTCTCCGGAAAGATACAGTTCCGAATGTTCGACGAGAACGAACCCGTTCACGGGTGATATCCGTCGAATTCCGCAATTCTCGTCCCGCAGAGTCGTTCTGCTCGAACCCGGAGTGTGCGTATGGAATTCATGGACATCATCTGGTACATCGTCGTCTGCTTCGCATTCATCGCGTACCTGATCATGCTGTGGATGATCATCGGGGATCTGTTCCGCAACCGCGAACAGTCCGGCTGGGTCAAGGCGATCTGGATCGTCTTCCTGTTCGTCTTCCCGTGGCTGACGGGCCTGATCTATCTGATCGTCCACGGCACCGGAATGGCCGAGCGGTCCGCGAAGGAGGCCGCGCAGTACAAGGCCGTGCAGGACGACTACATCCGCTCGGTCGCCGGCAAGTCGCCCGCCGAGCACATCGCCGACGCGAAGAATCTGCTCGACGAGGGTGTCATCGACCAGACCGAGTTCGACGCACTGAAGGCCAAGGCACTCGCCTGATCCCGCGCGATGACCCGTTCGTTCACATCGACAGCTTCCGTGCCGCCGCGGCCCGGAAGCTGTCGAGCACTGCACCCACGGCGGGCCGTCGCGCCGCCCCCGGGCGGGTGACGAGCTCGTAGATCCGCGCCGCACGCACACCGGCCAGCGGCAGACGCACCAATGCCGGATGCAGAACCGAATACCGCGGCAACAGGGCCACCCCGTGCCCCGCCGCGACGAGTTCCTCGATGACGCGGAAGTCGTTGATGCGGTGCACAACCCGCGCTCGGATGCCCGTCACCGCCGCGACGGAGAGCAACACGTCGTCGACGGGGAAGCCACCCCGCACGCTGATCCAGCCCTCCCCCACCAGTTCGTCGACCTGCACGCGGTCCTGCGCCGCGAGCCGGTGCCCGGGCGGGAGGACGACATCGATCGGTTCGCGCATGAGCGTCTCGACGTGGACACGTGGGCCGGACAGCGGCGCCGAACGCTCGTCGCGGTGGGTGAGCACCACGTCGTAGTCGGCGAGCAGGGCGGGTGCGGCCGAGGCCGGGACGTCCTCGTCGCTCACGTCCAACTCGACGCCGATCGCCCCGGCCGCCTCGAGCACGGCCGGCAGCAGGAGCGCCGCTCCGGAGGGGAACGACGCCACGCGCACCCGTCCGCGGGGCGACCGCGCATAGGCGGTCATCTCGTCGGCGGCCCGATCGAGGGCGTCGAGCACCTCGTCGGCGCGCACCACGAGCGCACGACCCGCATCGGTGAACCGCAGACGCCGGCCGTCGGGTTCGAGCAGGGGCACTCCCGCCTCCCGGGCGAGCACCTTGAGCTGCTGTGAGACGGCCGACGGTGTCATCGACAACGCTGCGGCGGTCGCGGCCACGGTTCCGCGGTCGGCGAGTTCGCGCAGTATCCGCAATCGCACGACCTCCATGTAGTAAAACTACACATTTTCTTCAGAAACATTCGCTTGTCCTGATTGTTTCCTGAGCAAAGAATTGACGGCATGTCGTTCCGGGACCGTCTGCTCGCACTCACCGTCGTGGTGCTCTGGGGATGCAACTTCCTCGCGATCAGACTGGGTCTCGACCACTTCCCGCCGTTCTTCTTCGCCGGCCTGCGCTTCGCGATCATCGCCGTCCCGGTCCTGCTGTTCGTCCCGCGACCCGCCGTTCCCCTGCGCTGGCTCCTGCTCTACGGCGCCGGGTTCGGCTTCGCCCAGTTCGCCTTCCTGTTCTGGGCGATGGAGGCCGGTCTACCCACGGGCCTCGCGTCCCTTGTACTGCAGTCGTCCGCGCCCTTCACCGTCCTGCTCGCCGCACTGTTCCTGCGCGAACGGCTCGACGGAATCCGCCTCGCCGGTCTCGTCGTCGCCGTGTCCGGCATGGTGATCGTCGCCGTGGGGCAAGGCGCCGCGGACGCGAGCCTGCTCCCCATGACCCTCGCGTTGCTGGCCGGTCTGTCGTGGGCGGTCGGCAACATCGCGACCCGCAAGGCGGGCGCCTCCGACCCCATGCGCCTGATGCTGTGGATGTGCGTCGTGCCCGTGCTCCCCTTCTTCGGGATCTCCTGGTTCGTCGAGGGCCCGCAGGCCTGGTACACCCTCGGCAGCGCCGTCACCACCGTGGACGGAGGCCTGGCGTTGGCCGGACTCACCTACGTCGTCCTGGCGGGCACGATCGCCGGCACCGGCATCTATGCCTCGCTGCTGTCGCGCTATCCCGCCGGGACCGTCGCTCCGCTCTCCCTCATGGTGCCGGTCGTCGGGTTCACCGTCGCGTGGATCACGCTCGGCGAGCGGCCGGCACCGTCCTCCCTGATCGGCGGTGTGATCGTCATCGTCGGAGCCCTCGCCGCCCAGGGCGGACACCGCAGTGTGACGAGCAGGACGCTCCTCCGGCGACACAACGCTCCCCCGCCTGTGGAACACTCGCCGACGTGGGAACCAGCACAGGAATCACCGCACGTGGACGGCTCGCACTGCGCGCAGCCCGAGCCGCCGCGTGGGCGTCCCAGAAGGCCGGACGCGGTAAGGGCTCGATGATCGGAGGGCTCGTCGCCCTGAAGATCGACCCGGCACTGATGAAGCAGCTCGGCCACGGCCGGCAGACCGTGCTCGTCACCGGGACGAACGGCAAGTCCACGACGACCCGCATGACCGCAGCCGCGCTCGAGACCATCGATGCGGTCGTCACCCAGGCCGACGGCGCGAACATGGACGCCGGGATCGTCGCCGCGCTCGCCACCGACCTCCGGGCGCCGCTCGCCGCGATCGAGGTCGACGAACTCCACACCCCGCATGTCGCCGACGCCCTCGCGCCCCGCGCGATCGTGCTGCTCAACCTCACCCGCGACCAGCTCGACCGGGTCGGCGAGATCAACATGATCGAGCGGAAGCTGCGCGAGGGCCTGAAGCGGCATCCCGACGCGGTGATCGTCGCGAACTGCGACGACGTGCTCGTCACGTCCGCCGCCTACGACAACCCGAACGTCGTGTGGGTCGCCGCCGGCGCCGGTTGGGCCAACGATTCGGTGAGCTGCCCGCGCACGGGCGAACCGATCGTCCGCGAGGGCGACCACTGGTACAGCACGGGCTCCGACTTCGCGCGGCCGACTCCGGACTGGTGGGTCGACGACGAGAACCTGTACGGGCCGGACGGCCTCGTCCTCCCGCTCAAGCTGACCCTGCCCGGTCGCGCCAACCGGGGCAACGCCGCCCAGGCGGTCGCGGCCGCCGTCGCCCTCGGCGCCGATCCGGCGAAGGCCGTCGCGGCCGCCTCGGTCGTCGAAGAGGTCGCCGGTCGCTACAAGACCGTGCAGGTCGGGCCGCACTCGGTGCACATGCTGCTCGCGAAGAACCCCGCCGGCTGGCAGGAGGCCCTGTCGATGATCGACCCGACCGTCGACGGCCTGGTGATCGCCGTCAACGGTCAGGTGCCCGACGGCGAGGACCTGTCGTGGCTGTGGGACGTGCGCTTCGAACACTTCGAAGGCGTGCAGGTGGTGGCAGCGGGCGAACGCGGCACCGATCTCGCCGTCCGCCTGACCTACGCGGGTGTCGAGCACACACTGGTGCCGGATCCGCTGAAGGCCATCGCCTCGTGCCCTCCCGGTCGTGTGGAGGTGCTCGCCAACTACACCGCGTTCCGCGATCTCAACACTGCCATCGCCAGGAGAGCTGCCCATGTCTGAGTCGACCGTCCGCATCGGACTCGTCCTGCCCGACGTGATGGGCACCTACGGCGACGGCGGCAATGCCCTGGTGCTGCGCCAGCGCCTGCGGATGCGCGGTCACGACGCCGAGATCGTCGAGATCGGACTGAACGATCCCGTCCCCGAGTCTCTCGATCTCTACACCCTCGGTGGCGCCGAGGACGCCGCGCAGCGACTGGCCACACGGCACCTGCAGCGCTATCCGGGATTGCAGCGCGCCGCCGAACGCGGAGCGCCCGTGCTGGCCATCTGCGCCGCGATCCAGGTGCTCGGCCACTGGTACGAGACGTCCTCGGGCGAACGCGTCGACGGTGTGGGCATCCTCGACGCGACCACCTCGCCGCAGCAGACCCGCGCGATCGGCGAGATCGTCATCCGCCCCACGCTGTCCGGCGTCACCCGACCACTGACCGGATTCGAGAACCACCGTGGTGGAACGACTCTCGGATCCGACGCCACCGGGCTCGGCCGCGTCGACCGCGGTGTCGGCAACGGTGTGGGCGACGGGCTCGAAGGTGCCGTGCAGGGTTCGGTGATCGGCACCTATCTGCACGGTCCCGTGCTCGCCCGCAATCCCGAGCTCGCCGATCATCTCCTGATGCGCGCTCTGGGAGTCGACTCGCTGCCGCCGCTGGATCTGCCCGAGGTCGACCTGCTGCGGCAGGAACGGTTGCGCGCCTGAGTGATCAACCGTGCGCGGCGATGTGTTCGAGGACCAGCCGCGCGAGCTTCTCCGGCTCCTCGTCGGGAATCCAGTGGCTCGTGCCGACGAGCGTTTCCTGTCGGTACGGCCCACTGACGTAGCGGGCGGTCGCGTCGACCCCGGCGGATCCGATCGCAGTGTCCTTGTCGCTCCACACCATGAGTGCGGGCACGGTGATCTTCCCGAAGGACGACTTCGGATTCGACAGGGGCACCGCCCGATACCAGTTGATGCCGGCCCGCACCGCGGCGCGGTCCTTCAACCGCGCGACATCGCGGTCGGTGGCGGCGGACGGCTGGCCGGTGCCGTGCAGCAACTGCCGCGCGACCTTCTCCCTGCTCAGCAGGGTCTCCGGGATCCAGGGCAGCTGGAAGACGAGCATGTACCACGAGCGCAGCAGCTGACCGCTGGTGACGAACGAGCGCATGAACGCCGCCGGATGCGGAACGGACACCGCCGTCATGGTGCGGACGAGATCGGGACGCTGCTCCGCGAGCGCCCACGCGACGGCGGACCCCCAGTCGTGGCCGACGACGTGCGCGCGACCACCGGGCACCGATTCGATGAGCGCCGCGACGTCGTCGACGAGCAGGTCGAGGCTGTAGTCACGGCGGCGGGGTGGTCGGGCACCGGGCGAGTAGCCGCGCTGATCCGGGGCGAAGGTGCGATACCCCGCGGCGTGCAGGTGAGGTGCGACCGCCTCCCAGGATCGGGAGTCCTGCGGGAATCCGTGCAGAAGAACGATGGGTTCGCCGTCGATCGGCCCGTCGTCGCGGATGTCGAACCGGAGTCCGTCCCTCTCGACGGTCGTGATGCGCTCCCCCACCCCGTCCCCTTCTGTAGTCGCGGCGATCGGTACCGACCCGGGATTCGACCGCGAATCCTCCCCTGAACAGGGGTTCGGCCCGGTGATTCGCTTTACGCGTTCTCCGGGCCGGATCTCTGCTTCACGAGCTTCTCTCTGTCGTCCGCGGACGTCTTATAAGCTCGATTCGCACCTTCGATGTTAGCTACGTCACAGTGCGAACGCAAGTCTTTTCCGCGACCCGGTCAGACCGAGGCGAGGGGGAATCCCAGAGTCGCCCAGTCGTGCAGGCCCCCGCGGTAGTAGGCGAGCGCGGACGCGGGATATCCGGCATCGATCAGCTTCCGGATCGCATCGGGCGACTGAGGGCATTGGGGACCGTTGCAGAAGACGATCGTCGTCCGGGCGGTGTCGAGCTCGCCCTTCCTCTCGACGATGTCGTCGTGCGGGATGTTCACGGCGCCGGGGAGGCTCACTCCGCTCCGGGAATCGGGCACCCGCGTGTCGACGAGCGCAGCGCCCCGGTCGAGCAGTTCGATCACCTCGAGTTCACCGACGGTCGCCACGCCCGCCGCCACCTGCAGTGGCTGCACCTCACCCCAGGTCGTCTCCACCACCATGCGGTCGGCTTCACCCTCCAGCGGGCGGGGAATGTTCTGCGGGTCGCCGTCGCGTGTGCGATCGGCACGCCTGATCTGCTGCTCGTCGCTCGTCACGAACCGGACTCTACGGGAGATCGGTCGCCCTCCGCGGGGTTGTCGGGATCCCACCCGCGCTGGGCGAGGATCGCCGTCCCCATCCATCGCCGCAGGTAGCGGCGCAGATCGTCGTCGGAGCGTGGCGGCGTTCCCGGTGAGACGAAGAACGACTGCATCGTGCGCAGCACGTATTCGACCAATTCCGCGAGGGAGTCGTCGTCGTAGCCGTGTTTCTCCCAGTCGACGTCGAACCGCTTGATCATCGCCATGCCGAACATCCACGCCTCTTCCGACGCGATCTCCTCGGGATGCGGGTTCGAGTAGGTGCTCGACAGCAGGATGCCGAGGTGCGGGGTGCGACGCACCTCCGCGAGCGTGTAGACCACGCCTTCGGTCATGGCCTCGACCGGATCGTCGAGGCCCGCGACCTGCCGGGTCAGTCGTTCCAGGAACCCTTCGACCGATGCGATGGCGGCCGCGCGCATGAGGGCGTCGGCGCTCGGGAAGTAGCGGTAGACCGTCTGGCGGATCACGCCGAGGGACTGGGCCACGTCGGCGATGCTGATCTCCGCGCCGGTCCGGTCGATCAGGTCGACGGCAGCGGCGACGATCCGCTGCGACGCCTCTTCGTCGCTGGCGGGAGGACTTCCGCCCCACCCACGTCTACGTGCCACTTCGCGCTACCTCGAACCATCGCCTGGAGAAGGCCCGACGGTAACACGGCCGACCTCGGTGGATGTGGTCCGAAACGGGTCCCGCGAGCGAATGGGACACCTATCATACACATGACACATTTCGTGTATGTTCACGCCGATCGGGGCCTCCCGACTCTTCCGAGGTCCTCCCCAACCGTGTCCCAAACAGGTCCACCACCAGCCCGGTGTCGACGAGACGAGGTACCGCCCCATGACGAACCTGCAGGTCCGCAAGATGCGCTTCGCATTCGCGGATTACGACGTGCCGTTCCTGTGGAACGAGGAGAACCCGGCCTTCTCGAGCATGGCCAACGCCGTCTCGTTCCTCGCGATCGGCTTCGAGAAGATGATCGTGAACATGATCCGCGAGATCACCCCGCGCATCACCGATCCCGAGATCCTCGAAGAGGCCAACGCCTTCATGTATCAGGAGGGACAGCACTCCACCGCCCACCGGCAACACGTGAAGGGCCTGATCAAGAGCTATCCGGGGCTGCAGGAGACGCTCGACGACGTCATCGGCGCCTTCGACAAGCTCACCGCCGAGACCTCCGCCGAATACCGGCTCGCGTACACCGCCGATCTCGAGGCGACCTTCACTCCCGTCTTCAAGCTCATGCTCGACAACGACGCGGCGCTCTTCCGCCCCGGCGACGACCGGGTCGCGTCGTTGTTCATCTGGCATTTCGTCGAAGAGGTCGAACACCGCAGTTCGGCGCTCATCATCTTCGACGCGGTGGTCGGCAGCGATCTGTACCGCATGAGGCAGGCCCCCTCGGTGTTCAAGCACGTGCTCGACGTCATCGCCATCGCGTGCGAAGGCTTCAACAAGCATGTGCCGCTGGAGGAACGGAAGATCGACGCGATGTCGATGTTCGCGTCGTACCGCCGTAAGCAGAACCTGCGGCGCCGGTTGCCGTTCCTGCAGTACCAGGATCACGGCCCGATGCCGCGCGCCTTCGACGTCCTGCCGCTCGGCGAACAGCTCGTCGCGCTGGTGGGCATCGTTCGCAGCCAGATGCCCAAGCACAATCCCGACCACGAGAAGCTGCCGGCGCTCGCCGACGTGTGGTTCCGTCGATTCGACGAAGGCTACGACGTCTCGCACTGGTACACGGCGGAAACCGTGGGCGGGAGGAACAACTGATGTCCGACCTGTGTTCGCCGACCTTCGAGGACCTCTCGACCCGCCTCGGATTCTCGTGCGACGAAGCCGGTGGGATCTTCGAACTGCGCAGTCCGTTCGCGCTGGAGAACTGGACGCTGCCCGTCCTCGAAGCGACCATCGTGCTCGGGGCGGTGCTGATGCTCGTGTACGCGATCATCCGGCTGCGGCGCACCGGTGACGCCACCAACCTCGTCGTCTGGCTCGGTACGCTCGCGTTCCTGTTCATCATCGAACCGCTGCTGTACTTCCCCGACGCCTTCGGCGTGGAGGACTACCTCGACACGATGTTCGCGCACAACGTGTTCACCGTCGAGTTCATGTGGGGACGCCTGCCGCTGTACATCATCGCCATCTACCCGATGATGGCGACGATCGCGTTCGAAATCGTTCGGATGCTCGGGGTGTTCCGGCAGTACGGCACCGTCGTCGGCGCCGTGTGCGTGGGCTTCGTCCACCACGCCTTCTACGAGATCTTCGATCACCTCGGACCGCAGTTGCGGTGGTGGGAGTGGTCGCTCGACAACCCGATCAACCAGCCCTTCTTCGACTCCGTTCCGCTCCCGAGCGTCGTGGTCTTCGCCGCCCTGTGGCCGATGTCGCTGGCATTCTGCGCGCAGTTCTTCGTCGGCCGGCACATCGACGCGGGGCGCACCTTCGGCGGACTCGAACTGACCTGGCGCACGATCACCGTCGGGCTTCTCGCGTCCGTCGGTGTGGTGATCCTCCCGGCGCCGGCGACCGTGATCGGCATGGGCAACACGACGGTTCGGGCGACGATCTACGCGGCCGAACTCGTGATCCTGTCGATCGTGGCGATCTACGTGCTCTCGCGCCAGTGGTCCCGGCTGCGGAGCACACCCACCGATCGGCCCTATTCGAACGACCTCGTCCGCTGGTACGCCGTCGCCTATCTCGCCGTGATGGCCGTGCTGTGGATCAGCGCTCTGCCCGACTGGTTCTCCGCCGTCGACGGGGTCACCGAGGCGGGCGACCCGATCGGCAGCCTGTGGTACACCGTGGCGTGCTTCGTCGTCGCGATCGCCTGTGTCGCTGCGACCTTCACCGTCCCGCGCGAGGCCGATGCGAGTCCGGACGACACGGCATCGAAGACGCTCACCGAGGCCTGACAGATCCGACGGAGCCGGCCCGCGCTACCGCGCGTCGGCCCCGTCGAGCAACCACCGGTCGTCGACCCGCTTCAACGTGATGACGAAGCGGGTCGCGTCGGTGCGTCCCTCCGGTACGACGACGTTCTTCACGTCCTGATCGAGGAAGACCAGCACCGTGGCGACATCGCCGTCGAAGCTCTCGAGACCGGCATGCTCGGCGCGCGCCGCCGACGTGCCTTCCCCGTTTGCGACGAGCTCTCGCAGATCTCCGGCCACCTCCTCGTACCGGGCGGCGAATTCCTCGGTGGCATTGGAGGTCACGGCGGTGAGGTTGTCGTCGAACGAGCGGTAGTCGTAGGTGCCGAGGGCCACTGCGTACTCGCGGGCCTGCGCGATCGCGTCGTCGCGCAGCGTGGCGTCCTGTTCGGCCTGCCACCAACGGAATCCGAAGAAACCGGTGGCCGCGAGCAGCGCCACGATGACCGCGGCGGTGACCCATCTGCCCGCGCCGGAACGGGTGGTCGCAACAGCATCGTGCGACTCCGCTGCGGATTCGGTGTCGTTCCCGGTGGGGGCATCGGTCGGTGTCATCCGCCCAGTCCTTCCAAGACTTCTGTCGGTAGTTCAACGGTTCTCCCGACGCGGCCTCACCGATCCGGGGCCGAACGACGACGAACGAGGACACGGACCGTAGTGGTCCGGTCCCCGTTCGTTCGTACGAGGAGTGCGCCGGGATCAGCCCTGGGTGACGGCGGGGAGACCGCCGCGGAGCTCACCCTTGACGACCTTGCCGCTCGCGTTGCGCGGCAGGGCGTCGACGAGCACGACCTCCTTGGGGTGCTTGTACCGCGCGAGGTGCTCGTTCAGGTACGGCTGGAGCTCGTCGAGGGTGAGGTCGTCGTTGCCGGGCTTGAGCGCGATGACGGCGACAGGCACCTCGCCCCACTTCGCGTCGGGGCGACCGATGACCGCGGCCTCGAGCACCTTGGGATGCCCGAACAGGACGTTTTCCACCTCGGCGCAGTAGATGTTCTCGCCGCCCGAGATGATCATGTCCTTCTTACGGTCGACCACGTAGACGAAGCCCTCTTCGTCGACACGCACGAGGTCGCCGGAGTGGAACCATCCGCCGTAGAACGCTTCGCTGGTGGCGGTGGGGTTGTTCCAGTACTCGCGCATCATGGTGGGGCCGCGGTAGACGATCTCGCCGACCTCACCGGGGGCGACGTCGTTCATCTCGTCGTCGACCACACGCGCCTGGATGGTGGGGATGACCCGGCCCACGGAACCGAGCTTGCGGATGGCGTCGTCGCCGTCGAGCACACAGGTGATGGGCGACATCTCGGTCTGGCCGAAGACCGCCACGTTGAAGGCGTCGGGGAAGGTCTCCGCCATGGCCCGCAGGATCGTGTCGGAGCTCGGCGCCGCACCCCACGAGATGTTGCGCAGCTTCAGCTTCCGCGGCGCGGCCTGCTGCGCGGCACACATGGCCTGCCACTGCACCGGCACGAGGAAGAGGCTGGTGACGTTCTCGGCCTCGAGCACGTCGAGCAGTTCCTCCGGGTCGAAAGCGCCGACCGGGTGGATGACGGTGGGGGTGCCGAGCATCAGGCTCGGGGCGATCGAGCCGAGGGCCGCGATGTGGAACATCGGCGACGCGCAGAAACCGATGCCCGACTCGTCGAACAGGCGGAACGCCCGGATGCAGGTGAGCGACTGCGCTTCGAGATTGGAGTGGGTGAGCACGGCGCCCTTGGGCCGGCCCGTCGTGCCCGAGGTGTACATGATGAGCGCGGGCGTGTCGTTCGGGATCTCCACCGGCGGGTGGGGTTCGCCTTCTTCGGCGACGAGTGCCTCGTAGGAGAGCGAGTCGCCTTCCGGCTCGGTTCCGACCGTGATGGACAGTTCGATGCCCTCTGCCTGGCCACGGGCGGCAGCGGCGAGCGGGACGAGCGGCCCCTCCGCGACGATCGCCTTCGCGCCGGAATCACCCACGAGGAAGGCGACCTCGGGTGCGGTGAGGCGGAAGTTCACCGGCACGGCGATGGCACCGAGGGCGTTGGCCGCGAGCACGATCTCGACGTACTCCGGACGGTTGAGCATGAGGATGATGACGCGGTCGCCGAAGCCGATGCCGCGACGCGAGAGTGCATCGGCGAGCTTCTCGACACGCGTGTTCAACTGCGACCAGGTGATGGTCTCGCCGCGGAATCGGAAGGCCGTGCGATCGGGAATCATCAGGGCGTGGCGCGCCACCTGATTGTTCCAGTTGTTGCTGCGGAAGCGGGTGGCGTCGGAGCCGACCGCTTCGGAAACGACAGAGGGGGGAACCATCGATGATCCTCTCGTGACGGGGCGGGAGTGCGGGCACGGCCTGTGCCGAGCCGTCGATGTGTGAGGCACATTACAGGCCCGGAACGGTTTGGGCCAGAGCTTTTGTTAACGGAGATTCCGCGAATACGGACCGACTCGCTCCAGGCGTCGACGCCGAGCGAGAACGGGTGAACGAGGCAGAAAATACTGGTCGAGCGTTGGGTTCACCGGACGGGAGCGGGTGTTCCGACGGCACGTCGGTCCCTGCTCCCGTCCGGGAAGTTCCTTGTCGATCCCCCGAGAACCATGCCCCGGGAAGGATCGTCCGGTCAGGCGAAGCGGGCGGGACGCTTCTCCAGCATCGCCATGGCACCCTCCGCGAAGTCGGCGGAGCCGAGGAGTTCGACCTGACCGTCCTTCTCCCGCTCGAGCGCCGCGTCGAGTTCGCCGAGCGTCGAGGCGTTGAGGGCCCGCTTCGTCAGTTCCAGGGCACGTCGCGGGCCGGATGCGGTCCGCGAGGCGACGGCGTCGACGTGTGCGGCGAGTTCGGTGTCGGGCAAGGTGCGGGCCACCAACCCGAACCGGTCGGCGTCCTGCGCGGACACCCGCTCACCGAGCAGTGCCATCTCGGCGGCCCGGGCCCGCCCGATCGCGGCCGGAACCAGCAGGCTCGCGCCGCCGTCGGGCATCAGTCCGATGTTGACGAAGGCGAGCAGGAAGTACGCGCTCTCGGCCGCGTAGGTGAGATCGGCCGCGAGGGCGATCGAGACGCCGACGCCCGCGGCGGGACCGTTGACCGCCGCGATGACGGGCACGGGGACGGATGCGATCGTCCGGACCAGTTCGTTGGCGGTGTCCATGACGACACCGGGGTCCTGTGGATCCGCTGCTCCCGCAGCCAGATCCGCACCCGTGCAGAACGCCGATCCCTCACCGGTGACGACGATCGTGCGGACGCGTTCGTCGTCGCCGGCCGCCTTCACCGCGTCGCTCAGCGTCTTCATCGTGGTCAGGTCGATCGCGTTCATCCGGCGCGGACGCGTGATGGTCAGTCGCAGGATGCCGTCGGCGAGTTCGGACCGCAGGCTCTCGGTGGTGGTCGAGGTCATGCGCGCACCGCCCGGTCGGCACCGGCGATGTCGTTCAGGCGGCCCGTGATGATGGCCTCCGCTTCGGTGACCATGCGGTCGACCAGTTCGCCGACGGTGGGGATGTCGTGGATGAGCCCCTGGCTCTGCCCGGCCGTCCAGATGCCGGCGTCGAGATCTCCGTCCTCGAAGACCTTGCGACCGCGCGCTCCGGCGACCAGGTGAGCGATGTCGCCGAATTCGGCTCCGCGCGATTCGATCTCGACGACCTCTTCGCTCACCGCGTTGGTGGCGACACGAGCGGTGTTGCGCAGCGTGCGGAAGATGAGCTTCGTGTCGAGTTCGGTGTTGCGGACGATCTGCTCCTTGACCTCGTGGGCCACGGGCGATTCGACCGTGCACATGAAGCGGGTGCCCATGTTGACGCCGTCGGCGCCGAGCGCGAGTGCCGCCACGAGCCCACGGGAATCGGCGATGCCACCCGAGGCGATGACGGGGATGCCGAGCTTGCTCGTCGCGGCGGGGATGAGGATCAGGCCCGGGACGTCGTCTTCACCCGGGTGCCCGGCGCACTCGAAGCCGTCGATGCTCACAGCGTCCACGCCGATGCGCTCGGCCTTGACCGCGTGCCGCACGCTCGTGCACTTGTGGATCACCTTGATGCCGGCGTCCTTGAAGTGCGGCAGGTGGTCGGCCGGGTTGAAGCCGGCGGTCTCGACGATCTTCACGCCCGAGTCGATGATCGCCTGGCGGTACTCGGCGTACGGCGGCGGATTGATCGACGGCAGGATCGTGAGGTTGACGCCGAACGGCTTGTCGGTGAGTTCGCGCGTCCGTTCGATCTCGCGGACGAGATCCTCCGGGGTGGGCTGGGTCAATGCGGTGATGAAGCCGAGCGCCCCCGCCTCCGCCACGGCGGCCACGAGTTCGGCGCGGCCGACCCACATCATGCCGCCCTGGACGATGGGATGCTCCACCCCGAAAATCTCGGTGAATCGGGTTCTCACGAGTCCTCCTCGGTCCTTCGAAAAGTGCCGCTGTCGTGACGGATCCGTATGCGCCCAGCGGTGACGCAGCTGAAGAATTGGTGTTAACTTTGCGGTCTGGGTGCTGGTTTGTCAATACGTTCTGTCCTGCAGTTTTGGCGATTCTTACCCGAAAGTAGTGTTTCTCCGCAGGGGGTGCGACTGTTACCTTTGAGGCCGACGAACATTCACCGCGACATCGCGGCCGGAAACAGGATCCACGACGAGGAGGCAGGGTGCCCGAACAAGCGCAGGTCGGGGCACGCACAGCCGCGAAGACCGGCACCCCGACCCCCACCGTGCGGCGCCGGCCGAAGAACCGCAAGGCACAGATCGCCACGGTCGCGGCCGAGGCGTTCAGCGAACGCGGCTACCACGGCGTGAGCATCGACGAGATCGCCACTGCCGTCGGCATCTCCGGCCCCGCCCTGTACCGGCACTTCCCGAACAAGTACGCCCTGTTCCACCACGCCGTGGTCACCCTCGCCGACGCCCTCGGCGCCGCCCTCGCGGAGTTCGACGAACAGCGCGGAGCGAAGGGCACCGGACTCGACGCCGCCGAGGAGCTCGAACGCAAACTCCTCGCGCTCATCCGCACCACGATCGAGAACCGCCGGACGGGCGGGTTGTACCGCTGGGAACGCCGCTACCTCACGGGTGAGGACCACAGCGAGATCCGCTCGAAGATGCGGGCACTCAACCGCCATCTCGCCCGCACGGTCGCGCGGCTGCGGCCCGATCTCACCGACGACGACTACGTGCTGCTCAGCAGCGCGATGCTCAGCGTCATCGGCTCCATCACCACTCACCGCGTCCCGCTGTCCAACCGGCGCCTGCAGCAGCTGCTGCTTGACGCGTGCACAGCGGTCGCAGCAACCGACCTGGTGCCCGACATCGACGAACCCGCACCGACTCCCGAGCCGGGTGGGCTGTCCGTGGCGAACAAGCGTGAGGTCCTCCTGCACGAGGCCGTGCTGCTCTTCGACGCCCGGGGCTATCACGAGGTGAGCATCGAGGAGATCGGTGCTGCGGCAGGTATCAACGCGTCCGGCGTCTACCGTCACTTCGCGAGCAAGGCCGATCTGCTCGCCGCCGCCTTCCACCGGGCCGGTGATCGCGTCGCGATGATCATCGGCGAAGCGCTCGCCGACTCGACGACCTCCGCGCAGGCCCTCGACGTCCTCACCGAGGCGTATGTCCGGATGTCGTTCGAGAACAGCGAACTGATGTCGGTGTACTTCGCCGAGGTCGGCAACCTGCCCGCGCATCATCGCAGCGACCTGCGGAACATCCAGCGGCTCAACATCGAGGAATGGGCCCGTCTGGTCGGGGAGCTCCGCCCCGAACTGCCCGCCGTCGAATGCCGCTTCCTCGTGCACGCCGCGCTCAACCTCGTGCTCGACACCGGCAACCTCGTGCACTTCCTGCCCACCCCCTCCCGGCAGCGCAGGGTGCAGCAGCTGATGCTCTCGGTGCTGCTCGGCGACACCGGTTCGCCGGAGGCGGTGGGATGACCCGCACCGCGACCGCAGCGGTACTCCGCGAGTACGGTGCACCGCTGCGGCTCGAGACCGTGACCGTGCCCGAACTGCGCGACGACGAAGTGCTCGTACAGATCCACGGGGTCGGGATCTGCCACACCGACCTCACCGCCGCCGCGGGCGGCGTTCCCGTCCCGACGCCCGTCGTACTGGGACACGAGGGTGCCGGAGTCGTCACCGAAGTGGGCTCGGCGGTCACCGCTCTCGCGGTCGGCGACCGAGTCGTCCTCGGATTCGACTCGTGCCGCACGTGCCGCAACTGCGCCCGGGGACGGCACGCCTACTGCACGCGATTCGCCCCGCTCAACTACGGCGGTGTGCGCGCCGACGGCTCGACCGTGCTCCGCGACGCCGACGGAGCACCGGTGCACGGCAACTGGTTCGGACAGTCGTCGTTCTCCTCGCTCGTCGTGGCCACCGAACGCAACGCCGTGCGTCTGCCGGCGGATGTTCCGGTGGCACTGGCGGGTCCGCTCGGGTGCGGCCTGGCGACCGGCGCCGGAACCGTGCTCGAGGTGTTGCGACCGGAACAGGGGTCGACGATCGTCGTCTTCGGTCTCGGCGCCGTCGGCACGGCCGCGGTGATGGCAGCGCGTATCGCCGGGTGCGAGAGCATCATCGGCGTCGACCCGAATCCGCGACGGCACGGCGTCGCGCGATCGCTCGGGGCCACCGAGGTCCTCTCCCCCGACGATCACGACGACCTCGGACGCCATCTGCGTCGTCTCACCGGCGGTGGTGCCGACTACGCGGTGGAGGCCGTGGGCACCGAATCCGTGATCCGGCAGGCACTGTCGTCGCTGACCAGTCCCGGGGTCTGCGCCACCCTCGGACTGCGTGCCGGCCGCAATCCCGTCTCGATCGACCAGACCCATCTGTTGTCCGGTCGCACCCTGACCGGAGTCATCGAGGGCGACGTCGATCCCCACCGGTTCCTTCCCGAGCTGGCCGCGCTGTGGCGCGACGGGCGTTTCCCCGTCGACGAACTCGTGCAGACCTTCGATTTCACGAAACTCGACGACGCTCTCGCCGCTGTCGCCTCCGGCGAGGTCGTCAAAGCCGTACTCACCTTCGACATCCAGGGGAACACATGAACGTCGTCCAGCGACTCGAGGAACTGCGCGCCCGCACCGACCGGATCGATCCTCGCGAACTCGATGCCCTCTGGGAACATCTCGCTCCGGCACGCATCGACGATCTCGTCGGATACCGATGGAAGGGCTTCAGTTTCGACACCGGGCACCGCACCCATACGCTGCTCGGCACGTCGCGGTGGTACGGAAAGACGTTCGCGTCGGTGTCCGAGGTCCAGCCGCTCGTGTGCTACGGCGAGGACGGCGAGTTGTTCTCCGACACGAAGACCGGACGCGGCGAGGCGAGCCTGTGGGAGATCGTCTTCCGCGGTGAGGTGACGGCGACGATGGTCTACGACGGCATGCCGGTCTTCGACCACTTCAAGAAGGTCGACGACGACACCGTCGTCGGGGTGATGAACGGCAAGGGCTCGCTGGTGTTCGACGACGGCGAGCACTACTGGTTCGGTCTCGAACGCGACAGCGCCGTGTGATCGTCGGATGGGAAACGCACAGTGGCCGGACGTGCGTCCGGCCACTCGGCGTTCTCCGTGGAGAACTCAGATGACGTGTCCGTGCGCCTTCATTCGGCGGCGCATGTCGTTGAGGTAGTAGGTGGCCGACAGCTGGCGGATCGGCCTGGGCACCGCGCGGTAGATCGGCGGGACCACCTTCCAGAACAGGTCGAAGCGCCGTTGGTCGCGCGGGCTCCACGGCAGCGCGAATTCGTCGCGCATGCGTTGCGGGAGAAGGCCGATCGTCATGAAGCGCTGCAGCGGCATGAGGGCGCGAACGGGAAGCGGGGCGTCGCCGCCGGTGAGGAGGTCGCGGGTGAACGAACGCACCTTCCGGTCGACCTCGAAGGTCGCGATCATCTCGTCCCAGTACCTGTCGAACTCCTCCCGCGTCTTCGGCCACATGTCGTCCTTGACCTGCAGGGCCGTGCCGTAGATCGCGGACTGGCGGTAGATGCGTTCGATGTCGGCATCGGTGAGAGGCCCGAACATCCGCCGGTACATGTCGACACCGTTGCGGTACAGCGTTGCGGCGACCCATAACTGGAGTTCAGGGTCGAAGGCGTTGTAGGTCTCCGAACGCACCGGGACGTGCGCCTTGTTGACCATCCGGACGATCTGCTTCTTCTCCTCGGGAGTACCGAGCGTGACCGCGTAGACGTAGGTCATCGTGGTGCGCAGCCGGTCGAGCGGCCGCTGCAGGGTGGTGCTGTGATCGGCGACGCCGTGCCCGACACCGCGCGATGCCAGCTGCAGGAGGACCGTCGCACCGGCTCCGAGCAGGAGCATCGACTCACCGACGAAGTCGGCGAGTTCGACCGAGCCCGCCGGAAGCGGAGCGGGGATCGCCACCGGTTCGTCGGTGGTGGCGACGGGGACGCGCTCTTCGGCGTGGGTCGTCATCGGAGGTCTCCTGATGGTGAAAGTACGGGTGCAGCACTGTCATACAAATTGTGCACACCCGTACTCAGATAGGCAAGTGCCTATCCGGCAGGCGAATCGACACCCGCTCGCTCACGGTGGGCGACCAGGCGCGCGGCCGCGTCCTCGAACTGCACGAGCGTCTGCGTGATCACCTCGCTGTGGTCCTGCGCAGCGATCGCCTCGATCAGCTTCGTGTGCGACCGGATGGCGAGCGTTCCCCACTCGGCGTCCCGCGCGTAGAGGCGGTACGGAATCGTGCGCGCGGCGGTGTTGAGGAACCACGCGAGCTTGGGGCTGTCGGCGATGCGGTTGAGCTCGCGATGGAAGTCGAACTCCGCGTCGGCGATCCGCTCGATGTCGGGTGTCACTCCGTCCGGAATGACGACGAGCATGCGCAGCCTCTCGTTGAGTTCGGCCAGACGCTCGAGGTCGGCCGGCGTGGCACGGTCGACCGCTCGGAGCGCGAGCTCGACGGCGATCTGTCCCTGCAGCCAGAAGATGTCGTCGATGTCGCCGCGCGTGAGAGGCGAGACCCGGTAGCCGCGGTTCGGCGCGGATTCGACCATCCCCTCCCCGCGCAGCGTCAGCAGCGCCTCCCGGACGGGGGTGACGCTGACGCCGAGTTCGACCGCGGTCTCGTCGAGCCGGATGAAGTCGCCCGGACGCAACGCGCCGGACATGATCGAACCGCGGAGGTGGCCGGCCACCTCGTCGGAAAGCTGCGGACGGCGCCGCACGGCCCCCTCCGAACGTCGGGATGCCGCAGCGTGATCCGCCGCTGTCCCGGGGCTACGTGTCGGTGCCGCCATCGTGTCTCCTGTAGGAATCCGGACAACTGCGCACGGGGGTTGTCCAATTGGCCCGCGAACGCCTAATGTGATGTCCACTACAGCTATCACATCAAATATATGTGATGTGGTCCACCAGGAAGTGTCGAACATGACCCAGAACCTCTCCAGTCCGAAGAACGCGAAGAGCAGCTCGGACAAGGCATCCACGGCAGCGAACACCGACACCTTCGCCAGCCTCGACCCCCGGAACGGCGAGGTGATCGCCGAGTATCCGATCGCCGACGAGGCCGCCGTGAGCGCGGCCGTCGAGCGCGCCCGCGTCGCCGCTCGCTGGTGGGAGGCGCAGGGCTTCCGCGGCCGCCGCGACTGGCTCCTCGAGTTCAAGAAGGCCATCGCGTCCGACGCGACCTCGCTCGCATCGGTGGTGGCGAAGGAGACCGGCAAGCCCTTCGGCGACGCCTTCCTCGAAGTCATGCTGGCGGTCGAGCACCTCGATTGGGCGGCCAAGAACGCCAAGAAGGTGCTCAAGCCCCGCAAGGTGCCCTCGGGCGTCGCGAGCTTCAACCAGGCCGCGACCCTCGAGTACAAGCCCCTCGGTGTCATCGGCGTGATCGGCCCCTGGAACTACCCGGTGTACACCCCGATGGGTTCGATCGCCTACTCGCTGGCCGCCGGCAACGCCGTCGTCTTCAAGCCGAGCGAGCTTACTCCCGGTGTCGCGAAATGGCTCGAGGACAAGTGGAACTCGATCGCCCCCACCCAGCCGGTCTTCCAGGTGATCACCGGTCTCGGCGAGACGGGTTCGGCGCTCGTGCGTTCGGGTGTCGACAAGGTCGCCTTCACCGGCTCCGGCCCCACCGCCCGCAAGGTCATGGCGGTGTGCGCCGAGTCGCTCACTCCGCTCGTCGCCGAATGCGGCGGCAAGGACGCGATGATCGTCGCGGCCGACGCGAACATCGACGAGGCCGTCGAGTTCGCCGCCTTCGGTGCGTTCGGTAACGCCGGCCAGACCTGCGCGGGTGTCGAGCGCATCTACGTCGAGGAGCCGGTCTACCGCGAGTTCCTCGACAAGCTCACCGCCACCGTCCGGCGCGCGAAGCCGGGCGGCGACGAGAACTCCACCTACGGCCCCATGACGCTTCCGCGCCAGGTCGACATCGTGCGCAATCACATCGAGGACGCCCTGAAGTCCGGTGGCAAGGCCGTCCTCGGCGGGCTCGATTCGGTGCAGGAGCGCATCGTCGAGCCCGTCATTCTCACCGACGTGCCCGAGACCTCGGCCGCGGTGTGCGAGGAGACCTTCGGCCCGACGGTCGTCGTCAACAAGGTCCGCGATCTCGACGATGCTGTCGAACGCGCGAACGGCACCAACTACGGTCTCGGTGCGTCGATCTTCACGCGCAACAAGAAGAAGGGCCGTCAGCTCGCCGAGCGCCTGCGCAACGGCATGGTGTCGGTCAACTCGGTGCTCGGCTTCGCCGCCATCGCCTCGTTGCCCTTCGGCGGCATCGGCGAGTCCGGCTTCGGCCGCATCCACGGCGCCGACGGCCTGCGCGAGTTCAGCCGTCCCAAGTCCGTCACGGTGGCGAAGTTCCGCTCGCCGCTCAAGCTCATGAGCCTCGAGCGTCCGGAGCGCGACCTGAAGATCTCGCAGGCGATGCTCGAGTTCATGCACGGAAGGTGAGCCGATGACGACCACTCCCCCGCGTACTCGCAGCCGGAAGGCCGCCGTCGTCGCGAAGCCCGAGGCACGTCTCGAGAAGGCCGGTACGTTCCCACCCCCGAACAGGGATCCGCACCCGAAGCGTGGGCGGATGGGCTGGGTCAAGGTGATCGAGGAGCTCGACCCGGTCACGCAGCACCAGGACATCGTGCGGATCACCGCCGGTTACGAGTTCCCGTGGGACTACCAGCGGTCGCTCGAGTTCGCCCTCTTCCGCACCTACTGCGTGCCCAGCATCTCGGAGCTGCTCGCCCGCACCGGCGAGTTCGAGAAGCGGCCGCAGAAGCGGTACGACGACACCGCGCTGCTGATGGCCGAGCTGGTCGAGCACGGCTACGACGCCGAGCGGGGACGCGAGTCGCTGCGCAACATCAACCGGATGCACGGCAAGTACTCGATCGACAACAACGACATGCTGTACGTCCTGTCGACCTTCGTGTACGACCCGCTCGACTGGATCGACCGCTACGGGTGGCGTCGCCTGCACCCGAAGGAGCGCCTGGCGTCGTTCTACTTCTACCGCCAGGTGGGCATCCGGATGGGCATCAAGGACATCCCGGAGTCGTTCCAGGAGTTCCACCGGTTCAAGCTCGAATACGAGCGTGAGAAGTTCACCTACAGCGACGACAACCACGCCATCGGCACCTACACGCTGCGCCTGTTCCAGTCGTGGTACCCGAAGGTGCTGAACAAGGGCATCGAGAAGGTCGTCTTCGCGCTGATCGACGACCGCATGGCGTCGGCGTTCGGTTTCCCGAAGAGCTCACCGCAGCTGACGGAGATCGTCGAGGGCGCGCTGCGGGCACGGTCGGCGTTCGTGCGGCGACTGCCGAAGAGACGTGTGTCGCTGTCGGCGGGCAACGCCACCAACCGGACGTATCCGGGTTACCCCCTCGGTTACCGTCCGAGCGATCTGGGCGTCGAACACTGACGCACCGACAGGCCTGGGGGACAGGAGGGGCGGCCCCGCATTCCGGTTTCATCACCGGGGTGCGGGGCCGTAACTGTTCCGGCAGGAGCGTGCCGGGCTCAGTTCCCGACCGGCCGCAGGGCCTGCTTCGACGGGAGCGCGAAGCCCGAGACGAAGACGACCACGGCGCAGCCGGCGCACACGAGATAGGCGATCACGAAGCCCGCGGTGCCGATGCCGAGCCCGCCTCCGAGGGTGTGGGCCGCGAGCACCGAGGCGACGACCGCGCTGCAGACGGTGCTGCCCACGGTGCGGAGCAGGACGTTGACGCCGTTCGCCGCGGCGTTCTGCGACAGCGGCACCGCGCCGAGCAGGAGCACCGGCAGCGTGCAGTACACGAGCGACGTGCCGATGGCCGCGACGAAGATGGCGGCGACCACGAGCCACAGCGGTTTGCCGGGCACCGCGTGGACGCTGTAACCGGCGAGCAGGAAGACCGCGCCGGTCATGATCGTGATCTTGGGTCCGAAACGCTCGGTGATCCGGGAGGCCACGATCGCGAAGATCATCATCGCGAAGCTCGCGGCGAGCTGACAGGCCGCGGCCTGGAGGATGGTCAGGTCGTATCCGGCTCCGTGCTCGGACGACGCCTGCAGAAGCTGCGTGGTGATAAGGGTGTTGCCGTAGAAGGCGAACCCGACGAGCAGTGCCGACAGGTGCGGCGCGAGGACGGAACGGTGGGCCGAGACACGCAGGTCGACGAGCGGGTTGCGGTTGCGCAGCTGCTGCACGCCCCAAAGCACGAACAGCAGCACCGACGCTGCGAAGGAGAGCAGCACCGCGGGGCTCGTCCAGCCCCACGTGCTGCCCTGGGTGATGGGCACGAGCAGGCACACCAGGGCGGCGGACAGGCCGGCGGCGCCCACAGCGTCGAAGCGACCGCCGGTGCGGGTGTCCGATTCCGGGATGACGATCCACGCCGCGAGGGCGACACCGGCGCCGATGGCGGCGGTGATCCAGAAGAGCAGGTGCCAGTCGGCGAACTGGACGATGGCGGCCGCGAACGGGATGCCGACCGCGGTGCCGATGCCGAGGGTGGAGCTGAGCATCGCGATCGAGCGCTCCACGTGCTCACGGGGCAGGACCTCGCGGAGGATCGCCATGCCGATCGGCAGCACCGCCGCGCCGGCGCCCTGCAGGCCACGGGCGACGATGAGCAGTCCGATGTCCGAGGTCAGCGCGCAGATCAGCGAGCCGAGGGTCATGAGCGAGAACGCGGTGAGGAGCATCCGCTTCTTGCCGATCATGTCGGCGAGACGGCCGAAGATGGGCGTCATCACCGCACCGACCAGCAGGGTGCTCGTCACCAGCCACGACACGGCGGTGGGTCCGGCGCCGGTGAAACCCGGCATGCTCGGCAGGAGCGGGACCATGACGGTCTGCATGATGGCCTGGAAGACGGCACCGACCGCGAGAACCGGGAAGACGAGATGCCGCAGGTTACGCGTCTTCTTCTCCGCCGGTCCGCTCGCCTTCTTCGTTCCGGACGCCGAGCGCGTCGGCGCGGAGGCGGACCTACCCGCCACGTGCAGGCGTAGGGGGAGCGAGATCGACATCGACACCCCCTCCTCGACAAACAGGTAAATAGCCGTTCACCACATTAGGTGAACGGCTATTTACCCTCAAGAGGAGTGACCAAGGTCATTCGTGCTGCTAAGAACCGTCTCCGTCGAGCAACCGCTGGACCAGCGGCGCGTACATGGCCACGACTTCCTCGACCGTGCCGGTCGCGCGCTCCTGCATCATGCGGCGTCGCATGATCGCCAACCCCATCACCGCCGACATCGCCAGCTCGGCCCGGAGACGGGCATCCGGCCCCGGTAGCCGCGCGGCGAGCGCGTCGACCATCTGCGCGGAGTAGTTGTCGCGGAGCATGCGGTTGCTCTCCTCGCTGCCCCCGCTCATGAACAGGATGTTCATCGACAACGGCTTGTAGGGCTCGAGCGGGCGGGCGAGCATCGCGACCATCCGCTCCCCCAGGCTCTCGAGCGGGCCGTCGAACAGCACCTGCGCGCCGTACTGGAAGTCGACGAGCTCCTCGTACAACTGCTCCTTCGAGCCGAAGTACTTGATGATCAGCGGTGCGCTGACCCCCGCTTCCTCCGCGATGTCCTTGAGCGTGATGTCGCGGTAGGGGCGCGTCGCGAACGCCTTCCCCGCAGCGTCGATGATCAACTTCCTGGTCTCGTCGGAAGTCCGGCGACGCTTCTCGGGCTCACCACGGTGCGATGCCTCCGTGCTGCGCACGGTCACATCGCCCGCCTCCCCGACAACGCCCGTCCGAGTGTCAGCTCGTCGGCGAACTCGAGATCGCCACCCATCGGCAGACCCGAGGCCAGACGGGTGACGCTCAGCCCCGGGAAGTCGCGCAGCATGCGCACCAGATAGGTGGCCGTCGCCTCGCCCTCCGTGTTGGGGTCGGTCGCGATGATCACCTCGGAGACGTCGACGCCGTCCTCCTGATTGCCGATGCGGGTGAGCAGTTCGCGGATGTGCAGCTGGTCGGGGCCGACGCCGTTGAGCGGGTCGAGCGCACCACCGAGGACGTGATAGCGCCCCCGGAACTCACGGGTGCGTTCGATCGCCTGCACGTCCTTCGGCTCCTCGACCACGCAGATCACCGTGCGGTCGCGGCGAGGATCGGAGCAGATGCGGCAACGCTGCTGGTCGGAGACCGTTCCGCAGACCTCGCAGAACTGCACGCCGTCGCGGATCCGCTGCAGCGCCGCCTGCAGGCGGTCGATCTCGGGCGGCTCGACCGAGAGCAGGTGGAACGCGATGCGCTGGGCACTCTTCGGGCCGACGCCCGGAAGTTTGCCCAGCTCGTCGATGAGGTCCTGTACCGGTCCTTCGTACAACGCCGACCTCTAGAAACCGGGCAGGCCGGGGATACCGCCGCCGAGCCCACCCGCGAGCGGACCGAGCTTCTCGGCCGCGATCTCCTGAGCCTTCGCCGAGGCGTCGGCGATCGCACCGACCACGAGATCCTGCAGGGTCTCGACGTCCTCGGGGTCGACGACCTTCGGATCGATCTTCACGGACACGACCTCGCCCGTGCCCTTCACCGTCGCCGTCACGAGGCCACCGCCGGCCTGGCCGGTGACCTCCGCCTGCGCCATCTCGTTCTGCGCAGCGACGAGCTGCTGCTGCATCTGCTGGGCCTGAGCGAGGAGTTGCTGCATGTCGGGCATTCCACCACCGGGTTGCACGGCACGTCCTTTCTGCACGTTTGTGATGCCAGCCTAGTCGCCGCGCATCGGGGTCGGCACAGACGCCGAGGTCGACGGAACCGGGCTCAGTCGACTTCCTTCTTCAGGTTCTCGAGCACCTGCTGCTGGATCTTCTTCAGGCCGAGCGGCGCGAACGTCTTCTCGAAGAAACCCTTGACGCCACCGGCGCCCTGCCACTGCGTGAGCACCACGACCGTCGAACCCGTCCCGTTCGGCACGACGCTGTAGGTCGTCACGAGCGAGGAGTTGGCATCCGTCTCCGTGACGGTACTGCCCTTCACCGACACGGTGGCCTGCACGTCGCGCTGACGCTTCTCCGTGGCCTGGAGGATCCAGTGCACGACGGTGCCGTCGCCGCGGCCGCCGGAGATCACGCGGTAGTCGCGGTAGTGCTCGGTGAGGATGCGCGGGCGCACGGTCTCGTAGTCGGCCAGGGCGGTGAGCACCGCCTCGGGAGCTGCCGCCAACTGGATCGAACTGCTTGCGCTGACCTGTGCCATGAACGACTCCTTCTGCTTCTTCCCTGCTGATGCGGGCTCGAATGTGCCTGTGACGACAGCATCCATCCTGCCCTGCGCGTTCCGGGACGGATGCGACCGCCGGGTCTATTGTGGACGTGCCTACTGATGCGCCGCTCCGAAGGAGTCGAATGCAGATGCCGAGATCGTCAGGTGTGAAGGTCCCGTACGGGGAGGCGGTACACCGCCAGGGTGTAGATCGCCTGCTGCGCTCGTACAGCGCGATTCCGGCCGACGCGCCCGTGCGACTCGCGAAGAAGACGTCGAATCTCTTCCGAGCCCGCGCCGCGGTGAACGCGCCGGGACTCGACGTCTCCGGCCTCGGCGGTGTCATCTCCGTCGACCCGCAGGCCCGCACCGCCGACGTCGCCGGCATGTGCACCTACGAGGACCTCGTCGACGCGACCCTGCCCTACGGCCTCGCACCGTTGGTCGTCCCGCAGCTGAAGACGATCACACTCGGCGGCGCCGTCACCGGGCTCGGCATCGAGTCGACGTCCTTCCGCAACGGTCTCCCCCACGAGTCGGTGCTCGAGATGGACATCCTCACCGGGTCCGGCGAGATCGTCACGGCCCGCCCCGAGGGCGAGCACGCCGATCTGTTCCACGGCTTCCCCAACTCGTACGGTTCGCTCGGGTACGCCACGCGCCTGCGCATCGAACTCGAACCGGTGAAGCGTTTCGTCGCGCTACGTCACCTGCGTTTCGACACGATCGCCGCTCTGCAGTCCGCTCTCGCGCGGATCGTCGACGAACGGATCTGGGACGGCACGCCGGTCGACTACCTCGACGGCGTCGTCTTCTCCGCGACCGAGAGCTACCTGACGCTCGGCACGCAGACCGACGAGCCGGGCCCCGTCAGCGATTACACCGGGCAGGACATCTACTACCGGTCGATCCAGCACGTCTCCGTCAACCGCCCCAAGGAGGATCGGCTCACGATCCGCGACTATCTGTGGCGGTGGGACACCGACTGGTTCTGGTGCTCACGAGCTTTCGGTGCCCAGAACCCGAAGATCCGTCGGCTGTGGCCGAAGCAGTTGCTGCGCAGCAGCTTCTACTGGAAGCTCATCGCACTCGACCACAAGTACTCGGTGGCCGACCGGATCGAGGCACGCAAGGGCAATCCGCCCCGCGAGCGAGTCGTGCAGGACATCGAGGTCCCGCTCGAACGCACGCAGGAATTCGTCGAGTGGTTCCTCGACGAGATCCCCATCGAGCCGATCTGGTTGTGCCCCTTGAAATTGCGCGACATCGAGTCGTCTCCGGACACCGGTCGTCCGAACACCTCGGACGCCCAGCGCCCGTGGCCGCTGTACCCGCTCGAGCCGAAACGCGCCTATGTGAACGTCGGGTTCTGGTCGTCCGTTCCCATCGTGCCCGGCGCCGAGGAAGGCGCCGCCAACCGGTCGATCGAGAAGAAGGTCGCCGAACTCGACGGGCACAAATCGCTCTACTCGGACTCCTACTACTCGAAGGACGAGTTCGAGAAACTTTATTACGGCGGCGGTGAATACCCCGCTCTCAAGCAGAAATACGACCCTCGGTCCCGTCTACTGGACCTGTTTTCGAAGGCGGTGCAACGAAAGTGACCATATTCAAGACCGAGAACGATCGGTCCACCGAGGACAAGCTCGCACTCGCCCAGATCGTCGAGATCGTGACCGGCGGCGACATGCCGTTGCGCTTCACCGCCTACGACGGATCGGCGGCCGGCCCCGAGGACTCTCCCTACGGTCTGCATCTCGCATCGCCCAAGGGCGCGACGTACATCGCCACGGCCCCCGGCGATCTGGGTATGGCACGGGCGTACATCTCGGGCGATCTCCAGGCGAAGGGAGTGCATCCCGGCAACCCCTACGAGTTGCTCGCCTCGCTCGGCGACCTGCACTTCGAGCGTCCCCCGGCACGTATCCTCGCGCAGATCGCCCGGTCGCTCGGCACCGAACTGCTCAAGCCGATCGCACCGCCGCCGCAGGAGCACCTGCCGCGCTGGCGCCGCATCGCCGAGGGCCTGCGGCACTCGAAGTCGCGCGACGCCGAGGTCATCCATCACCACTACGACGTGTCCAACGAGTTCTACGAGTACGTCCTCGGGCCCTCGATGACGTACACCTGCGCCGTCTTCGAATCCGAGAACCAGAGCCTCGAGGATGCCCAGGAGAACAAGTACCGTCTGGTCTTCGAGAAGCTGCGGCTGAAGCCGGGCGACCGTCTGCTCGACATCGGTTGCGGCTGGGGCGGAATGGTGCGTTACGCCGCTCGGCGCGGCGTGAAGGCCCTCGGTGTGACGCTCTCCAAGGAGCAGGCCGAGTGGGCGCAGAAGGCCATCGTCGAGGAGGACCTGAGCGACCTGGCGGAGGTCCGGCACTCCGACTACCGCGACGTGCCCGAGGAAGGATTCGACGCCATCTCGTCGATCGGCCTGACCGAGCACATCGGTGTCGCCAACTATCCGGCCTACTTCCGGTTCCTCCACGGCAAGCTGCGGGTGGGCGGTCTGCTGCTCAACCACTGCATCACCCGGCCGACCAACAACACCCGCGCCAAGGCCGGCGGGTTCATCGACCGGTACGTCTTCCCCGACGGGGAGCTCACCGGTTCGGGTCGCATCATCACCGAGGCGCAGAACATCGGCTTCGAGGTGATGCACGAGGAGAACCTGCGCGAGCACTACGCCCTGACGCTGAAGGGCTGGTGCGAGTACCTCGAGAAGCACTGGGAGGCCTGCGTTGCCGAGGTCGGTGAAGGCACGGCCCGCCTGTGGGGTCTGTACATGGCCGGCTCGCGCCTCGGCTTCGAACGCAACGTGGTGCAGCTGCACCAGGTGCTCGCGGTCAAGCTCGGTGACGACAAGAAGCCGCAGACGCCGCTGCGCCCCTGGTGGGTCGCCTAGCCGACCCCGTCGGCACGACAACAGAAGAGCGCGAACGGGAAGGGCTCCCGACGCCGTGGCGTCGGGAGCCCTTCCCGTGCAACCGTCGTGTGCGTCAGCTGCGCAGCGACGCCGGCGGGTTGAAGCGCTCGCCGTACTTGGCGGCGAGTTCCTCGGCGCGCTTGACGAAGCCTTCCTTGCCACCCGGGTAGCCGACGATGTACTGAGCGACACCACCGGTCCAGGCCGGGAAGCCGATGCCGAGGATCGAGCCGATGTTGGCGTCGGCGGTGGTCTCGAGAACACCCTCGTCGAAGCACTTCTGGGTCTCGATCGCCTCGGCGAAGAGCATGCGGTCGATCAGATCCTGCAGCGGCACATCGAGCGTCGCCTCGGTCTTGTAGTGATCGCGCACGCCCTGCCAGATGCCCAGGCGCTTGCCGTTCTCGTCGTACTCGTAGAAACCGGCCTTCTCGAGGCGGCCCGGACGGCCCTGCTCGATCATCCAGTCGACGACGTCGAGTGCGGGATGCCGCGTGGTGCCGAGCTTGGTGTCGCCCTGCTTGGCGGCCTCCTCGGTCTCCTTCGCGATCTTCTGCATGAGCTTCATGTTCAGCTCGTCGGTCAGCTGCAGCGGCGGAGCCGGGTAGCCCGCCTGCGAACCGGCCTGCTCGATGGTCGCGGGCTCGATGCCCTCGCCGAGCATGGCGATGGCCTCGTTGACGAACGTGCCGATCACGCGCGAGGTGAAGAAGCCGCGGCTGTCGTTGACGACGATCGGGGTCTTGCGGATCGCGAGCGTGTAGTCGAACACGCGGGCCAGGGCCTCGTCGGAGGTCTTCTCACCCTTGATGATCTCGACCAGCGGCATCTTGTCGACCGGCGAGAAGAAGTGGATACCGATGAAGTCCTCGGGACGCTTGACGCCGGTCGCGAGACCGGTGATGGGCAGCGTCGAGGTGTTCGAACCGAGCAGCGCGTCGGGATCGACGATGTCCTCGATCTCCTGGAACACCTTGTGCTTGAGCTCGGTGTTCTCGAAGACTGCCTCGATGACGAAGTCGACGCCCGCGAAGTCGGCGGCGTCGGCCGTCGGCTTGATGCGGTCGAGCAGAGCCTTCGACTTCTCCTCGGTGGTCTTGCCACGCGAGAGGGCCTTGGCCTCGATCTTCTCCGAGTAGTTCTTGCCACGCTCGGCGGCCTCGAGGGTGACGTCCTTGAGGACGACCTCGAAACCGGCCTTGGCGGAGACGTACGCGATGCCCGCGCCCATCATGCCGGCGCCGAGAACGCCGACCTTCTTGATCTCCCGCTTCGGCACGTCCTTCGGACGCGAAGCGCCCGAGTTGATGGACTGCATGTCGAAGAAGAACGCCTGGATCATGTTCTTCGCGACCTGGCCGGTGGCGAGCTCGACGAAGTACCGCGACTCGATGGTCGAGGCGTTGTCGAAGTCGACCTGGGAGCCCTCGACGGCGGCGGCCATGATGGCGCGCGGAGCCGGCATCGGGGCGCCCTTGATCTGCTTGCGCAGGTTCGCGGGGAAGGCCGGGAGGTTCGCGGCGAAGGCCGGGCTGGACGGGGTGCCACCGGGGATCTTGTAGCCCTTGACATCCCACGGCTGGACGCCGCCCTCGGGGTTGGCCTTGATCCATTCCTTGGCGGCCGGGACGAGCTCCTCGACGCTGCCCACGACGTCGTGGACCAGGCCGATCTCCTTGGCCTTGACAGCGTTGTACTTGTTGCCCTGCAGCAGAACCGAGAGCAGAGCGGTCTGGATGCCGAGCAGGCGCACGGTGCGGGTGATACCACCGCCACCGGGGAGCAGGCCGAGGCTGGCCTCGGGCAAACCGATCTGGACGCCCTTGACGTCGGCGGCGATGCGGTGGTGCGTCGCGAGAGCGATCTCGAGACCGCCACCGAGAGCCGCGCCGTTGATGGCGGCGACGACGGGCTTACCGAGGGTCTCGAGGCGACGCAGGTCGGCCTTGATGCCCTGGACCTCGTCGAACGCGGCCTGCGCGTCGTCGGGGCCGATCGCGATGATGTTGCGCAGGTCGCCGCCGGCGAAGAAGGTCTTCTTCGCGGAGGTGATCACCACGCCGGTGATGGAGTCCTGCTCCTCGTACAGGCGGTCGACGGTGGCCTTCATCGACGCCTTGTACAGCTCGTTCATCGTGTTGGCGCCCTGGTTGGGGTCGTCGAGGGTCAGCACGACGATGCCGTCGGCGTCCTTCTCCCAGGAAATCATGTTGTCGCTCACTGTTGTTCGAATTCCTTCCGGTGTCAGACGCGCTCGATGATGGTGGCCACACCCATGCCGCCACCGATGCACAGGGTGACGAGGGCGCGCTTGGCTCCGCGGCGCTCGAGCTCGTCGATCATCGTGCCGGTGATCATGGCGCCGGTGGCGCCGAGCGGGTGGCCCATCGCGATGGCGCCGCCGTTGACGTTGAGCTTCTCGTCCGGGATGTTCAGGTCCTTCTGGAACTTCAGGACGACCGAGGCGAAGGCCTCGTTGATCTCGAACAGGTCGATGTCGTCGACCGTCAGGCCCGCCGCGGCGAGAACCTTGTGCGCGGCCGGTGTGGGGCCGGTGAGCATGATCGTCGAGTCGGCACCGGAGGTGGCCGTGGCGACGACGCGGGCACGCGGGGTCAGACCGAGGTCCTTGCCGGCCTGCTCGGAACCGACGAGCACGAGTGCCGCGCCGTCGACGATGCCCGAGCTGTTGCCGCCGTGGTGGACGTGGTCGATCTTCTCGACGAAGTGGTACTTCTGCTGCGCCACGGCGTCGAAACCGCCCATCTCACCGATGGTCGCGAACGACGGCTGCAGCTTGGCCAGACCCTCGAGGGTGGTGTCGGGGCGCATGTGCTCGTCGTGATCGAGGATGGTCAGACCGTTCTGGTCCTTGACCGGGACGACCGACTTGGAGAAGTAACCGCCGGACCAGGCTGCCGCCGCGAGCTGCTGCGAACGCAGTGCGTAGGCGTCGACGTCCTCGCGGGTGAAGCCCTCGATGGTCGCGATGAGGTCGGCGGAGATGCCCTGGGGAACGAGGTAGCTGTCGTAGTTGGTGGCGGGATCGAGCATCCACGCGCCACCGTCGGAGCCCATGGGCACGCGGGACATCGACTCGACGCCACCGGCGAGGACGAGCTCGTCCCAGCCCGAGCGGACCTTCTGCGCAGCCATGTTGACGGCCTCGAGGCCCGACGCGCAGAAGCGGTTGATCTGGACGCCGCCGGTGGTGACCGGCAGGTTCGCGATGGTGACCGCGGTGCGGGCGATGTCGGCACCCTGGTCGCCGACGGGGCCGACGACACCGAGGATCAGGTCGGAGATGCGGTTCTCGTCGAGGTCGGGGAAGCGAACACGCAGCTCGTCGATCAGGCCCGTAACCAGGGAGATCGGCTTGACGGAGTGCAGCGACCCCGTCTTCTTGCCTCGGCCGCGTGGTGTTCGGATGGCTTCATAGATGAATGCCTCGGTGGTCACAGTGCGCAGGTTCCTTCCCGTGCTTGCGGAGCGATGGCACCCACGGCCCTGCAGAGGGCCGCCGTGCCCAACCTCCCCCACGGTAGAAGCGGACGCCCTCGGCGGTAAGGACCGAAGCGATCGGTGTCCGTGACCGAACCGAACGTCCGGAAACCGTCTACGGAGCCACCGCTGCCCGCAGGCCGCGTCCTCTGTGCAGGACTTCTCCCAGCGCAGCGAGGGGAACGGGCGCGTCGACGAGCTCGGCCCAGGGGTGGACGGCGACCGTGCGGGTCAGGAACGTCACGGCCTCGTGCAGGTGCCGGGGTTCGTAGTTGTGCACCCCGCTGATGGTGAGCCAGCCGCGCACGATCGCCTCCGGATCGACAGGGACTGCGGCGGCGGGAGCCACCGACCCGGCGAGGACGACGCGGCCACCGATGTCCAGGCGCGGTACGAGCGAGGCGATCGCCTCCGACGACCCGGAGAAGTCGAGGGCGACGTCCACGGGACCACCGTTGTCGGCGACCGCTCCGAATCGTCCGGCACACGCCGTGCGCCGGGGATCGACGTCGAGGACCACGACCTCGGCACCGGCCTCCGCACACATGGCCACGGCCGTGACACCGAGCATTCCGGCACCGCACACCACGACCCGGCGTCCTGCGAGGTCGCCGGCCGCATCGATCACCGCGGCGGCAGTGGCGGTCGCGCACGCGGCGGGAGCTGCGACGACGTCGGGCAGCAGGTCCGGGACGGGCACGAGTTCCGTGCCCGCGGGCAGGACGATGTACTCGGAGTACGTTCCCGACAACGGCCACGGCCCGGCGAACGGTTCGTGACCGACCTTCGTCACCGATCTGCACTTGGCCGTGCGCCCGGATCGGCAGCGGTCGCAGTCGTGGCACACGCGCGTCACGCTCCACACGACCCGCTCCCCCACGTCCGAGGTGGCATGCGGGCCGACCGCGACGATCTCCCCGACCCCTTCGTGTCCGAGAACCGACGGCGCCGGGCCGCAGCGTCGTCCGGACACGGTGTGCAGATCGCTCCCGCACACCGTGGCGAGCCGGACACGGACGAGCACGTCGCCGTCACGCAGGGCCGGTACCGGTACCTCTCGCATCTCGATGTCCGCTCCCGTCCACACCGCCGTGCGGCTCACACGACCTTCGAGCGGATCCATCCCGACACCCTTTCGATGACGTACACGACGGCGAACACGATGACCACGATCGCACCGGCGAATTCGAAGTTCAGCGTCCGGACCGCTTCGAAGAGAAGGAATCCCACGCCTCCCGCACCGACGACACCGAGAACGGTCGAGGTGCGGATGTTGACGTCGAGCAGGTACAGCGTCGAACCGACGACGGACGGAACCACCTGGGGAATCACCGCGGCGAACAAGGTCTTCCACCATCCGCCACCGACGGCGCGGACCGCGTCGAGCGGACCGGAGTCGATCTCCTCGACGGCGTCGGCGACGAGTTTGCCGAGGAATCCGACGGATCCGACGGCGAGCGCGCATGCACCGGCAACGGGGCCGAGTCCGATAGCGGCCACGAAGATCACCGCGAGGACGAGTTCGGGGACGGCCCGCACGACGAGGATCACGGCGCGTGCGGATGCGTAGACGGTGGGATGCGGCGACACGTTGCCCGCAGCCAGGATTCCGAAGGGTAACGACAGCGCCGCGCCCACGGCGGTCGCGACCGCACCGATCGCGAGGGTCTGCAGCACCGCGTCGGCGAGATCCCATCCCACCGCGGCGAAGTCCGGCGGCACGAGACGCGTGAAGACCTCGAGGGACGGACCGATCCACGTGAACAGCTCGCGCGGGTCGATACGGAGAGTGATCAGGGCGAGTACCGTGGCTCCCACGACGGTGGCCGAGAAGGCGATACGTGAGACACGTTCGCGTCCGGGACCGTTCGCGGAGGGGGTGAGCAGGGCGCGCCGGACGAGGATGGCGACTACCTCCATCGCGGCGATGATCACCAGGATCACGCACACGATTCCGAGCGCTCGTGGATAGACCAGTCCGCGCAGTGCGTCCTGCAGCGCGAACCCGATGCCGCCGGCACCGACGAAACCGAGGACGACGGAGGTTCGGAGGTTGATGTCGATGCGGTAGACGAAGTTCGCGGTCCAGGACGGAACGACCTGCGGCAGAACCGCGTTGATCATCTCGCGGGCGTACCCGACGCCGGTGCTGCGCACGGCTTCCCGCGGCCCGGCGTCGGTCTGTTCGATCGCGTCGGCGAACAACTTGCCGAGCATGCCGATCGAATGGAGCGCGAGCGCGAGAACACCGGGGAGCACGCCGATTCCGAGTGCGCGGACGAACAGGACCGCGAACAGCAGGTCGGGCATGGCGCGGCAGAACGTGATGACGGCGCGGGCGATGCGATACAGCACCGGATGCGGTGTCGTGTTGCGTGCCGCGAGGAATGCGAGCGGGATCGAGGCGACCGCCGCGAGGACGGTGCCGAGCACCGCCATGAGCAGCGTCTCGAGGGCGAGGACACCGATGCGGCCCGGATCGTCGAGCCGCGGCGGCAGCATGCGTTCGATCAGGCCGGCCGTCGAATCGAGCCCGTCGAGCAGGGTCGCGGGCGCGAAATCGATATACGCGGCCGATGCCAGGACGGCGACCGCGATGATCGCCCACCCGGCGGTGATCGTCCGCCGGCGGCCGCGACCGGCGTCGTGGGGAGTCGGCTCGGTGCGGGGTGGGGCGAGGATGCTCATGCCGACCCGGCTCCGAGCGGGTCGGAGGCGGGCTCGACGCGCCGGTAGATCTCCATGGCCTCGTCGCGCGAGAGACCGACCGCGGGGCGATCGAGCACTTTGCGGCCGTCGCGCAGACCGACGATGCGGTGTGCCCACCCGAGTGCGAGGTCGACCTGGTGCAGCGTGCACACGACGGTGAGCTTGTCCTCCATGCACACCCGGAACAGCAGGTCCATGACCACGCCGGCGTTCTCCGGGTCGAGGGAGGCGACGGGTTCGTCGGCGAGCAGGACCGTGGGCCGCTGCATGAGGGTCCGCGCGATCGCGACGCGCTGCTGCTGGCCTCCCGAAAGCGTGTCGGCGCGCCGGTCCGCGAGGTCGGCGAGACCGACCCGGTCGAGATGCTCCCGCGCCTCGACACGCATGGCCTTCGGGTAGGTGAGTGCCCCGTAGCGGGGCAGCGACAGTCTGCCCAGTCCGCCGATGAGTACGTTCTCGAGGCAGCTGAGCCGTCCGACCAGATTGAACTGCTGGAAGACGAATCCGACGTTCCTGCGCAGCGACCGCAGTTCACGGCGCGACGCGAGATCGACCCGCGTCCCGGAGACGTCGATGCTGCCCTCGGTGACGGGGTGCAGACCGTTCAGGCACCGGAGGAAGGTCGACTTCCCCGAGCCGGACAGGCCGAGCAGCACGACCAGTTCGCTGCGGTGGACGTCGAGATCGACGCCGGACAGCGCGGTGGTGGTGCCGAATTCCTTGGTGACACCGCGGGCGGAGAGAACGAGATCGTCGCCGGCGACCTGGTGGGTGGGATCGATGTTCATCGTCAGCCCTTGCACTTCTCGGAGCCGGTGATCTCGCAGACGTGGCGTACCCCGTCGTAGTCGGCGTCGGTCGCGGGCACGACACCCCAGGCACGTTCGTCGGTGATGCGGCATTCGCCGTCGCAGTATCCCTGTGCGCGCAGGTAGTCGGCGTTGCCCTTCTCGGTGAGGATGCCGGCGAGTCGTTCGACGACCTCGGTGCCGAGGGAATTGTCGCCGACGAACAGGGATCCGGCGATCGTCTCGGATTCCCAGACCTTCTTCAGTTCGCCTTCCCGGAGGTCGCCGCTCTCGATCATGGTCTTGTCGACCATGGTGTCGAACGCGAAGCCGGCGTCGCAGTCGCCCGCTGCGATCGCCAGTGCGGAGGCGTCGTGTCCGCCGGCGTAGACGGGGGTCAGGCCGGCGACGAGATCCTGCTCGGTTCCCGATCCGACGACTCCCGCTTCGATGAGTCCTGCCGAGGGGTACAGGAATCCGGACGTCGAACCGGGATCGACGAAGCACACGTCCTTGTCCGCGAAGTCCTCGATACTGTCGATCCCGGAGTTGCCGGACTGCGTCAGACCGTAGGAGCGGTAACCGGGTTCGGCGCTCGGATCCTGCACCACGGCGCCGAGTGGGGTGGTGTCGGCGCCGTTGAGCTGTGCGACGACGTACGCGAAGGGACCGAAGAAGGCGAGATCGACGTTGTCGGCGATCATGCCTTCGACCACGCCCGCGTAATCGGAGGCCTGGACGAACTCGACGGTCGATCCGGTCTCGTCCTCGAGCATCTTCAGCAGCGGTTCGTAACTCGCCTTCAGGTCGGACGAGTTCTCGGCCGGAATCGCACCGAGCGTGAGGGTTTCGGGGAAGCCTTGTTCGGTGAGCGCGTCGGGATCCGAACCACCGCAGGCTGTCAGGGCGAGGGTGAGTCCGGCGGCGAGACCGGCACAGGCAACGGCGCGCCGGGACGACAGGGAACGCATGGGGGGGTGTCCTTCGTGTCGGGGGTCAGGCGTCGGGGGTCAAGCGAGGAGCAGAGCAGGCAGATCGGCGATCGAGTCGAGAACGTGTGTGGCTCCGGCTTCGCGGAGCGTCGCCTCGTCGTGGGCGCCGGTGCGGGTTCCGGCGACGACGGAGGCGCCGGCACGCAGACCGGACAGGATGTCTCCTGCCGTGTCCCCGACGACGGCGACGTCACGGACGTCGTCGGTACCGGTGCGCAGCAGGGCGGTGAGGATCATGTCGGGGTAGGGGCGTCCGCGACCGGCGTCGGCGGGCGTGAGAGCGAGGTCGGCGAGGTCGCGCCAGCCGAGTGCATCGAGCAGCCTGTCCTGGGTGGATCGGCTGAATCCGGTGGTGAGTACGACTTTCACGCCGGCCTCACGCAGCTGCGTGATCGACTTCTCGGCGCCGGGGACGGCGGAGACGTCGCCCTGGTCGACGAATCGTTCGTAGGCGCGTTCGAAGGCGTCGTTGGCGATCCGGGCACGTTCGTCGCTGCCGAACAGTGCGCGGAATACGACGATCTTCGACTGCCCCATGGTGTCGAGGACGTATCGGCGTGCGTCGTCCCGGTCCGGGCCGCTCGCGGGAAGGCCGACGGCGGTGGCCGCCTCGTCGAATGCGCGAACGACGAGTCCGTCGTCGGCGACGGTGGTTCCGGCCATGTCGAGCACGGCGAGTCGGATGGTCATGTTCTTCTCCAAGGGTTTCGGGGCGTCCCGTTCCGGGATGTCAGAGGCCGAGAAGGTCGGCGGTCTCCTCGCCGAGATAGGGGCCGAGGGTCATACCGCGGCCACCCGGACCGGCGACGACCCACACGTCCTCGTCGGCCTTCGTGCGGTGCACGAGCGCCGTGGGGTCGATGCACTGGCTGTACACACCGGCCCAGCGCCGGACGACGCGCGGCAGTCGGCGGCCGAGGAACTCCTCCGTCACCGCGACGAGGTGGTCGTAGGGTTCTTCGTCGACGTCGAAGTCGAACGGCTCGTCGTAGGCGTGGGTGTCGCCGATGGTGAGGCCGCCGTGCAGGCGCTGGACGCACAGCAACTGCATGCGATGCCGTGCGGCGACGGGTCGTTGCTCTTCGGAGGCGGTGAGGTCGTCGAGGGCGGTACCGGCGAATCCCGGGTAGTAGCGCAGGCTGTCGCCGTCGGCGATCGACGTGGTGAGGTCTTCGCCGAGCGGTGCGGTCTGCATCATCTGCAGCCGGACCCTGCGCAACGGCAGGTCGCCGGCGAGGTCGCGGGCGAGGCCACCGAGTGTCGCGCCGGGACAGACGAGAACGAGGTCGGTCTCGTGCACGGTGCCGTGGTCGTCGCGCACCTTCACGGTCCCGTGGGGCGTGCGGGAGACGTCCCGGGCCTCGGTGGACGGCAGGAACCGGTAGCGGCCCGAGGTGGCGAGATGTTGCCGGATCGCCGGGAGCGCGATGCGGGATTCGACGGTGGCGTCGGTGCTGCAGTGCAGTGCCGCGAGGAACTTGCCGCGTAGCGCGGGGTTACGGCGGCGCGTCTCGTCCGCATCGAGCAGGGCGAATCCCCGTCGCTGCGCGTCGTCGCGTGCGATCGCTTCCTCGGCGACGGCGACCTCGGCGTCGGTGCGCAGCAGCGTCAGCGAACCGTTCGCTCGGAAACCGACGTCGGGAACGCGGGCGCCGAGGTCCTCCCACAGCTCGCGGGACCGCAGGGTGGCGTCGAGTTCGCCGCGTGTGCGGCCGGAGACCCAGACGAGTCCGAAGTTCCGCACGGTGGCGCCGCGCGCTTCCGGTTCGCGTTCGAGGTGCAGGACGTCGTGTCCGCGACGGACGACGGCGTCGGCGTGTGCGGTGCCGAGGATGCCGCCACCGATGATCAGGATTCGCATGGGGACGACAGTGGCGGATGGTCTAGACCATATGGGGATGGTTCGGCGAACGCCCGGTGAACAGTTGGTATAGACCGGAATTCGGTTACGCTGGATGTGTGGCCACCGTCGTTCGCGAAACGCGCACCCTCAAGCACCAGGTCGTGCGCCGCCAGGTCGAGTGCCTTCTCGACCAGCTCAGCGTGGGAGATCAGGTCCCCTCCGAGCGCGATCTCGCCACCCGATTCGACGTCGCCCGCGAAACCGTCCGTCAGGCATTGCGAGAACTGCTCGTCGATGGCCGCATCGAAAGGCGGGGGCGCAGCACCGTCGTCGCCGGACCCAAGATCGTCCAGCCCCTCGTCATCGGTTCCTACACCGAGGCCGCCCTGCTCGAAGGGCGCAGTGCCGGACGTGTGCTCGTCGCGTGGACCGACCTCGTCGCCGACGACGAACTGGCCTGCCGTCTCGGTCTCGAACCCGGCGATCCCGTCCTCGAACTCGAACGCGTCCTGCTCACCGACGGAGTGCATGTCGGGCTCGAACGCACGCGCCTTCCCGCACAACGCTTTCCGGATCTGCGCCGCACGCTGGATCCGTCGTCGTCGCTGTACGCCGCGATCCGTTCCTACGGAATCACCTTCGCGCGGGCGGTCGAGCGGATCGAGACCACGCTGCCGGATGCGCGCGAGGCGGCGCTGCTCGACGCCGACACCCGCACACCGATGCTGCTGCTCGAGCGGATCTCCTACGACGAGAACGACGTCCCGATCGAGCACCGCCGGTCGCTCTACCGCGGCGACCGGATGTCGTTCGTCACGACCGTCACTCCCTGAGCGGCAGATCAGTCGACGCCCAGGCCTGCTTCCCGCGCACGGACGATCGCGCTCGCCCGGTCGGCCGCACCGATCTTGCCGAGGATGTTCGATACGTGGTTGCGCACCGTCTTCTGGCTGAGCACGAGCCGGCGGGAGATCGCGGCGTTGTCGAGTCCGCGGGCCACGAGGTCGAGGATCTCCCGCTCCCGTTCGGTCAGATCCGGGAAGGCCGCCGATGTGTTGCGGGAGGTCGCGACCGCTGCAAGGGCTTTCGCCGCGACCGCCGCACCGACGATCATCTCGCCGTCGGCCACGGCCCGGATCGCCCGTTCGACCCCCGACGGATCGGCCCCCTTGACGAGATAACCCGACGCACCGGCACGGATCGACGCGACGAGGATGTCCTCGTCCTCGTGCATCGTGACCATCAGGATCCGGGTCCCCGGCGACTTCCGGAGGATGCTGCGGGTCGCGTCGATCCCCGACCCGTCGCCGAGTTCGATGTCCATGAGCACGACGTCGACGTCGCCGGTCACGACCTCGAGCGCCTCCCCCACCGAACTCGCCTGGCACACGACGTCGATCCCCTCGAGCGTGCCGAGCAGTGCCGCCATACCGAGGCGGAAGACGGGATGGTCGTCGACGACCGCAACGCGTATCGCTCCGTTGTCGCTCATGATTCGGACCAGGGTAGCCGTGCCCGCACCACGACACCGCGCGGGTCGCCGGGTTCGATACCCACCGTTCCTCCGACCTCCCGGGCCCGCTCCCGCATGCTCTGCGTCCCCACACCGACGCGTACGTCGGCCGTCAGTCCTCGTCCGTCGTCGACGATGTCGAGGACCAGCACGTCGCCCTCCGCCGCGACCCGCACGGTGCATTCGTCGGCACCGGAATGCCGTCGTGCGTTGATGATCGCCTCGGAGGCGATGCCGTAGGCGGCCCACGCGATCGGGCCGGACATCCCGGCGGGGAGGTCGGACCGCAGGTCGACGCGGAATCCCGCGCGGGCGTGGGTGATCACGAGTTCGTCGAGTGCGGCGGTGAGGCCGAGTTCGTCGAGGACCGGGGGCAGCAGACTGCGCGACAGTTCGCGCACACCGTCGACCTGCCGGTCGAGTTCGCGGAGCAGTTCGTCGACGAGTCCGGCCGCGGCGTCCGGGTCGGTGGTGACGAGATTGCGTGCGCCCTGCAGGCCGAGCCGCACCCCGGCGAGCGACGGGCCGAGGCCGTCGTGCAGTTCGCGGCGAATGGTGCGGCGTTCCTCGAGTCTCACCTCGGTGAGGCGGCGACGTGCTTCTTCGAGGTCCTCGGCCGACCGCAGGACGACGAGCCCGGCGTCGACGACGGTCGCGAGTTCGGTGAGCGCCCGTCGGCTGCGTGCTCCGAGCGATTCGCCCGGGGGTGCGGTGACGGCGAGGGTGGCGTCGCCGTCACCGACCGGCACCTCCTCGACGGGTCCGGTCGCGGTCCCCCAGCGTGCGATCACGTCGCCGCCGCGGCGCACCTCGACCGATTCGAGGCGCAGTGCGGTACCGATGCCGGCGGCCAGTTCGCCCAACAGCAGGTCGGGCGAAGCGGCACCGGCGAAGTGCCGCCCGAGGATCCGCACGGCGCGTGCCGGGTCGACGCCGTCGCCGTAGACGAGGCGGTGCACCTTCCGGTCGAGCCATATCCGCGCGGGTTGCACGGCCAGGGCGACAGCGGTGGCGGCGACCGCCTGGGCGAAGACCGATTCGTTCGGAAGCACCAGCGACACTGCGACCGTCACCGCGAGATAGCAGGTGACGAGCACGGCGGTGAGACTGCCGGCGAGCGCGGCGCGACCGACCGCGAGGTCTATGCCCCAGAGTCGTTGGCGCAGAACGACTGCGAGGATCGCGACGGGATAGAAGGCCTGCGTCGCGAGGTGCAGCAGCGGTGTGAGCATCCACGGCACGTCCGGGACCGCCAGGGGGATGTACGAGGCCGTCATCAGAGCACTGCCGAGCGCGAGCCATCCCGTCCCGGATCGTTCGCCCGCCGGGGCGTGACGGCGACGCCACTCGACGTGCCCGGCGGTCAGGAACCCCACGGCCACAACGGGTCCGACGAACCAGATGTCGGCGATGTCGGTGAAGGTGCGGGCCCAGAAGAACCAGGCGATCGTCAGGACGCCGACGCCGATCCCGGCCCGCACCACGGGATCGGCCCGACGGTCGCGGACGAGCCACGGCACCACCAGGAACAACGCGAGTGTCCCGGGGATCCAGGTGGTGTTCTGCAGCGGACCGAGGAATCCGACGGGCAGTTCGGGGCGGACGAGGGCGAGCTGGGTCCAGCTGTAGGACATCGCTGCCACACCGACGCCGATCGACGCGACGGCCAACAGGATCGGCACGGCGTGGACCCGGCGGGCGAGGACCACGCCGGCGACCGTCCCGTAGACGGCGGCTCCGACGATGTCGACGAGGAAGAACAGCTGGTCGGAATCGAGCGCGGGCCGTGCCGCGACGAACACGACGACGGCCGCGACGGCGAGCAGCCAGGAGGCGACGGCCACGACGGCGGCGGGTACCGGAGCCCCGGTACCCGCCGATCCGTTCGTCGCGACTGCGTCCTTCATGGTGCGGTGAGTATGCACCACTGTGTCCTTGATGCGGCAGGTATACGCCGCTGGGCCGCTCGCAGTGGCACTAACGTGCACGCCGGTCCGCGAGGGCGAATCCGACTCCGGCCACCAGCACCCACACCGGGCCGGTGAAGCCCGCCATGTACTGCAGGGGGGAGATGCCGAGGAGCAGTGTCAGGCCACCGAGAACGATGCTCGCCCAACCGATCCACCGGGGCGCCGCGCGGTGCCGCAGGGCCGCCACCGCGACCGCGACACCGCTCACGCCGGCACCGATCCACAGCCACGGGATGGTGCCCATCCAGTGCGAGGCGAAGACTGCCACCTCGGGCACCATCCGATCGGTGTTGCCGAGACCGAACAGCAGCTCGGTGTCGAGTCCGGTGCCCATGAGGGTCGCGACCGAGGTGAGCACGAGGCCGAAGGCCGCGACCGTCGGCACGAGGCTGAACTCCGGAGTGCCGGCGCGCAGCCGGCGCTGCAGTCCGGCAGCGAAGACGAGCAGCAGCGTCGTCGACACCATCAGCGTCAGGTGCATGACGAGCATGGCCGTGCGCTGCCCGGCGAACTCGGTCATGATCGCCATCGCGTTGCCGGCGGTGCGCTCGTTGTACGCCGCGCCCATCGCCATGCTCGCCTGGATGCCCACGACGCCGGCGAGTCCGGCGACCGCACCCGTCCACGCCCAGAGCGAACCGGGGCCACGACGGTCGGGCGCGATCGGCGCGAGGGGTTCGGTCTCGGTGCCGAGAGTGTTCATGAGGGTCCCTTCGGATCGGTGCGACGCCCTGCGCGTCGTGGAAGGAACGATCCGGTGCCCGGTGTCCCGGGTGGAAGGGACGGCTGTCCCGACCTTCCGGGATCACAGTTCGCGCTCTCCCGGGCAGGCACCGTGTGCCTACCACAACCGAGGGGAGGTTGTGTGCGATTCTCCCGACGAAAACGCGCACAACCTCCCCTACGACCGGAGGATGTCGACGCGGACATTTCCGTGGGCTGCCGGATCCGCGTCGCCCCGAATTCACTCAGGGATTTCGGGTGCGGCGCTCGTCCGCCGAATGAAGAGCGGCGACGGACGCGAAGGCCGCAGCCAGTACCAGTAACAACAGCACAACATTGAGTGTCATGGAATGTCCTTTCACGGGGCCGGGCGAATTTCCCCCGACTTCGAAACAGGCGCTCCCCTCTTCTATCCTATTTACGAGAAATATGCGAGTCGACGCATTTTCCACCGGCGAATTCGATACGTTCGCAATTCGAACGCCGCGGAATTCCGGGTCGAATATTCCGTCGGAGAATGCGGCGGATCAGCCCAGTGACCTGCGCCTCATGCGCGCCTGCCGACGGTGAGCAGTGCCCCGTCGGTTCCTAAGGTGATACGACGTGGCGGAAGCGAGCGGAGATCATCGGGTCGTCGACCTGCCGCTGCCCACACCCGCCCCGCTGCGGACGGCGATGCTGTCGGTTCCCCGGCAGGGACGCCGGTGGCCCGGCGCCGCACGTGCAGCCGCCACGGTCGCGGTGCCCGGTCTCGTGGGCGTCGCCCTCGGATTCGGCGCCGTCTCCGCCATCGCCACACTCGGCGCCTTCGCCGTCGTCTACGGCGAGCAACGCCCCTATCGCGTCCGTGCCCGAGCGGTCGCCGTCATCGGGACGGTGCTCGTCACGCTGGCGACGATCGGTGCCCTCGCAGGTTCGGTCGTCCACCACGAACTGGCCGCAGGCGGGTCTGCGTGGTGGTACCTGCTGGTCGTCGCGGCGATGACCGCGACCGTCGCGGGGTGCGCCTTCGTCGTCGACGCGCTGCGGATGGGTGCGCCCGGCGCCTTCCTGATGTTGTTGTCCCTCGAGATCGCGTCCGCTCTCCCCGCACTGGGAGTGTCCGTCCCGACGGTCACTGCCTGGACCGCGATCGGCGCGGGGACGGCCGTCGTGGTCTCCCTGTCCGGCGCCCCGGTCCGGCCGCGAACTCCGGAACGCATCGCGGTGGCCGCTGCGGTCTCCGCCGTCGACGCGGTCTTCGAGGAGAACTCACCCGGCAATCGCCGCGCCGCGGTCCACGATCTGCACGCGGCCTGGCAGTGCCTGCACGACGCCGGACTCGTCGATTCGGGGCATCCGCTGGAGCAGACGCTGCGCGCGGCGCACCTCCGATGCGCGGAGACACTGGACGAGCGTCCGCGGGACGAGGCGGTTCCGGAGGACGATCTGCGACTGCGGACCCCGCTGCGACGCCCCTCCGTGCGGTACCGCCTCGCGCGCGCCGCGCACCTCCGCAGCCGGTCGGCGACGATCGCCGTGCGCCTGCTCGTCGCGGGACCTCTCGCCGGGACGATCGCCATCGCGCTGGGCGTCGGACGCCCCGACTGGGCGGTCATCACGGCCGCGATGATCCTGCATCAGGGACCGGACAGGATCCTCGGCTCATACCGGGCGGCGCACCGCTTCCTCGGCACCGTGCTCGGGCTCGTCCTGGTGGCCTGCCTGACGCCCTTCCATCCCGGTGGGGTCGCCCTCGTCGTGGTGCTGGCCGCGGTGATGGCCGGCACCGAGATGTTCCTGGTGCGGAACTACGGCCTGGCGATGGTCTTCATCACCCCGCTCGTCGTCGTCCTCGGCGGGCTGGGCGCCCCCGGCGATCTGATGACGGTCGCGCGCGACCGCTTCCTCGAGACCGTTGTCGGCGTCCTCGTCGCGCTCGCGGTGCTGTGGGGCGTACTTCCCCGGGCCCACCGCCGCGTCCTCGTCTTCGCCGACGGCCGCGTCCGCGACGCCGTCACGAGGATCGCCGCGTCGACGGACGCACGCGAACTGCCCGAACTGCGCCGCGACCTCGAGTTCGACCTGCACGCCTCCACCACCGCGGCTGTCATCGCCGCGCACACCGAGCCGGCGTGGACCCGGGACCGGTGGACCGAGCATCGCCGACTCCACGAACTCGGCTACCGGATCCTGACCCTGCCGGAGCGACCGGGCCCCTGAAGCAGGGACCCGGTCGTTTCCGTCGGAACACGCGCCGTCGTCAGAACACCAGGACTGCGAAGACGGTCGAGAGGATCAGCCCCGCCATCACCGGCAGGAAGCACTTGCGGGCGAGATCGAGCACGGGCACCCGGGCGAAACCGGCCACCGCGACCAGCGAGGACCAGGCGATGATGACGCCGCCACCGGCCCAGATGTTGCCCATCTGACCGATCGCCGCGAGCGTCGAGGGGTCGACGTCGACGGCGGGGCCGAGAGCACCCGACAGCGCGCCGGTGAGGGGCAGTCCGCTGAATCCGGACCCGTCGAGTCCGGCGACGAGGCCGATGAGCAGGATGCCGAAGGACGTGATGAAGGCGTTCTGCGGAAGGTGCGACTGCACCGTGGTCACGAGGTCGAACAGGATCGCCGGGCCCGCGGCGTCGGCGGAGATGCCGAGGATCGGTCCCGCGAACTCCGGATTGCCGATGAAGAAGAAGCCGGCGATCGGGAGGACGCAGCCCATGGCCTTGAAGGCGAAGACCAGGCCGTCGACCAGATGGTCCGAAGTGGTCTCGAGGAAACCTCCGCGGTCGGTCGACGCTGCGGCGGCGAACAGGATCAGCGCTGCGATCCCACCCACGATCGCGGCGGCGTCGCCACCCTGCAGCGGCGGCACGACCTCGGTGAATTTGCCCAGCATCAGGTAGACGATGAACGCGAGGTAGGCCAGCGGCACGAGCATCGCGAACGCCTTCGCGGTACCGCGGCGTTCCTTCTCCGCCTCGGCGTCGGGGTCGGCGTTCGGGTCGGACGGCGCCACGAGCACCGCCGTGGCCGTCGCCGCCTGCTCTCCGCCGCCGCTGGGGCCACCGGCCGGTTCCGGCCGACGCGGAGGACGGGAGCCACCCCCGCCACCCGAGGAGTCGTCGCCACCACGGGTGTCGCCGATGCCGCGGTCGGCTGTGTCGCCGATGCCGCGGTCGGCTGTGTCCCCGATGCCGCGGTCGGCTGCGGCCTCCCACTCGACGAGGAGGTCGGGGGACGGCGCACGCCAGTGCCGCTTCTGCACGAGGTAGGTGATCAGCAGAGCCGTGCCGCCGACGATCAGGGACAGGACCATGGCCTTGTCCGCGACGGCGTCGGCCTCGACGCCGGCCGCCGATGCGGAGATACCGGGCGCCACCTTGATGATGTAGTCCGAGGACAGTGCCATGCCCTGACCGCAGATCGCGATGACCATGCCCACCGACAGCGGGGACATGCCCGCGCGGATCGCGACGGGGATGAGCACCGCGCCGACGAGGGGCACCGCCGGAGTGGGCCAGAAGAACAGGGAGATCACGTAGGTGACCGCGGCGAGGACGAGGAAGCTGCTGGTGCCCGCACGCATGACCCGCCGGAACGGCGCGACCATCATCCGGTCGGCACCGAGCTGGCGCAGCGCGCCGAGCATGGCCGTGACCATCGCGATGATGAGGAAGATGTTGAACAGTTCCTTCGCCGCGACGAGGCTCGCGTTGAAGATGGCCGACAGTCCCGTGACGATGCTGCCGGAGAACGTCAGTGCGGTCAGGAAGGTTGCGACGACTGCAGGAACGACGATGTTCTTCCGCAGGGCCATGGTGGCCAGGATGACGAGGATGCCGGCCAGGTAGACCCAGTGCGCGGCGGTGAGTTGTACGTCCAAGGCGATTCCTTCGACAGGAGGTGGAACGAGTCGGGCTGTGTTCGTGGACGGTGAATGGGAACTCGATGTATTGGGGGAACTTTCCGCTACGGCCCGTGCTCGGTCAACGAGAACGGTGCACAGTGCCCGCCACGCTAGTTGTGCACTGTGTTCCACTTTTGCGATTTCGTGACGACGAGGCGCTCCGGTGTGAAATATTGCTACGAACATGTGTCGCGCGCCCCGCGCCGCCCTCACGACGTCGTCGAATGTGCACCCTGCACCGGCTCACCCGGATCCGATGTGCACCTTCACTCCGCGATGGCGATGCATCCGACGGTAGCGCAGTGCGAAAGTGGTTCGACGGCACGAACCGTGCCGCGCAGTTCCCCGAGGTTCCGGAGAGTTCGATGACCACTCGCACCGATACACCGGCAGCGCCGGCAGCCGAGACGGATACGGGCACTCCTCTGGCCCTGTCCGCACTGCTCGCCGGAACCCTCGTCGGGACATTGAGCAACAACATCATCAATGTCCCACTGCCACAGATACTTTCCGACTTCGACGCAAGCCTCGAAGACGGCGCACTCCTGGCCGTCGGGTTCCTTCTCACTTTTGCTGCGACAATGCCCCTTGCAGGGTACATCGGTGACCGATACGGTCGGCGTCGCGTCTACTGCGGCGCCCTGCTCGGCACCGCGATCTGTGCTGCCGGAGCGGCGACGGCGCCGACCCTCGAGATCCTCGTGGCCTGGCGCGCCCTCGGTGGAGTCGCGGCCGCCGCATTCGCCCCCGCGGTCATGGGATTGATCGCATGGTTGTTCGGCGCGCACCGCCGCGCACGCGCGGTGAGTGCATGGGCCACCGTCAACGGACTCGGTCAGGCCATCGGCCCCACCCTCGGCGGTTTCGTTGCGGGACATTGGGGTTGGCGATGGATATTCGTCCCGATGATCCCGATTGCACTGATCGGGCTCGCCGGAACGCTGCGCTGGATCCCGATCTTCCCCGGTCGCAGGATGACCCTCGACGTGCCCGGTGCGATCGCCCTGACGCTCGGCTCCGCCGGAGTCGTGCTGGGACTGAGCATGTTCGGGCAAGCGGGCGTTCCCACGTCCGTCGCGGGGATCGCCCTGGCGGTCTCGATCGTCGTACTGGTCGGTTTCGTGGTCCACTGCCTACATGCGGACGTGCCGTTCGTCGACGTCCGGTTGCTGGTCGAGAGCAGGTTCGCGCGGAGCGCGGCCGCCGCCTTCGCGCAGATGTTCTGCCTGGGCGCGGCTCTGCTGGCGGTCCCACTGCGGTTGCACGCGACGGGTGCGTCGACGGCCACGGCCGGAGCGATCCTGTTCGCGTTGCCTGCGGTCATGGCGGCCCTCGCGCCGGTGGTCGGCCGCACCGTCGATCGCGTCGGCGGACGGCGCATGTTGCGGGCGGGACTGGTGGTGCTGCTCGTCGGTCAGATCGCGCTTGCCGTCGTCCTCTCGGCGGACGAACCGCGGCTGTGGCTCGTGGCGACCGTCCTGGCGATGACCGGTGCCGGCATCGCTGCCGTGCAGACCCCCGCGGCGGCCGGCTCGACGCGGTCCCCGGCGGGCGAGCGTGGGACGGGGCTGGGGGTGTTCAACCTGATCCGTTTCGGCGGCTCGGCCGTCGGGGCCGCGTGGGTGACCGTCGCGTTCGGTTCGTGGACGGTGGGACCGCTCTTCGCGGTGTGCGCCGTGGTCGTGTGCGCGGGGTTCGCCGCGTCGTTCCTGGGGGCGGACCCCGAGGACCACGCAACGACCGGCTCCGAGTCGACCGCCCTCAGCGGTAGTTGATCTCGTTCTCGACCGAGGTACGCAGTCGGTCGAGAAGCTCGAGACGGACGGCGAGCCAGGCCGTGAACTGATTCTCCGGCAGCCGGACGTCCATCGCCATCGCGCGGGAGATCCGGTCGAGCTTCGACAGCATGGTGTTGCGGTGCACCGACAACTCCCGCGCCGCCGCGTTGACGTTCCCGCCCGCCGCCAGATAGGCCAGCAGGGTGTCGTACAGGTCGGTGCCGGGCTTGAGCGTCCCGAAGACGTCGCCGACGAACCTGCGGCTGCGATCGGTCTCGGCGACCAGCTCGAGCACGCCGTAACCCCGCAGGTCGCGGTAGGCCACCGAACCCGACATCCCGAGCCGCTGCCCGATGCCGAGTGCCACGCGGGCCTGCCGGTAGCTCTCCCGGATCTGGTCCGCGCCGACGGCCGGAGCGCCGTGGGCGACGGGCACCGGGCGCACGCGCCGGCGGGACAGGTCCTGCGACACCGCGTCGGCGTACTCGGCGATCTCGAGTTCGACATCGCGCGGGTCGCGGTAGCGGAGCGACCGCACCACCACCAGGACGTCGCCGATCACCGTGACGTACGAGCGCACCGACGGGTGGGGCAGGACGCTGGCCGCGTACCGGGCCAACCGCAACAGTCCACCGGATTCGTCGCCGCCCGGACCGGCCGGGTTCTCCCCGTAACCGGGCGCGACGAAGACCGCGAACGACGAGGTGAGGTCGATGTCGTGGTACTCGGCGCGCGCCTGCATGTCGTGCTGGCTGGTGAAACTGCCGTGCACCAGCGCCTGCACGAAATCGCCGCGGGCCCGTTCCTCGGCCTCGTCGACGCTGCGTTGCCGCAGCATCTCCGATCCGATGATCGCCGTCGCCTGTTCGGTGACGACCGCGTGCTGGGCCAGCTCGTGCGGTCCGGGAGACGTCCCCGACGCGAGAACGACCACCCAGCCCTCGAACCGTTTGCCGAGTCGGATGGTGCTCGCCGTGCACGTCCAGGGTGTGCCACCGACGACCTCCTCCAGCACGCGGGTGTCGTGGTGGGCGTGACGCTCCGCGGCCGTCACCGTCGACAGCTGCTTGTGCAGGATCTCCGAGATCTCTTCCGCCCGAGCGGCATCCACGCCGTGGAAAGCGACGGCCTGACCACGCGCGTCGAGCGCGATCGCCGGATGCTGTGCGAGCGCCGAGACCTCCTTGACGAGCAGGGTCAGCCCCGCGCCGCGGTGCAGCAGACCGGCGAGCGTCGAGTGCACATGCGCGGAATAGCGCATGACGTGCACTTCCTGCATCAGCGACCGCTCGGCGAGCAACCGGTTGAGCGCCGCGAATCCGACGGGCAGGTCGAGTTCGATCACCACCAACCCCGCCGGCCAGGACATTCCGGCGGGCACCGCGCCGTCGACGACCAGGGCCGCCGCGCCGCGGGCCGCAAGCGCGGACAGGGCGTGCGCACTGTCGGCCAGTGCCTCCGGCCGCATGTACACGGCGACGCCGGTGAGATCGTCGAATCGGCCGACGACCTCGCCGAACGGCAGCACCCAGGTGAGCGCCCGGTCGAGATCGGCCTCCCGATCCACGACCCGGGCGCCCTCCATGAGCGGTTCGTCGAGCAGCCCTCGGACTGTCAGACGCGGGCTCGATTCCATGGGGACCTGCTTCCATCGGGAGCATCGGCGGGCCGTGAGGGGGTGGACCCGTCGACACCGTGGCGGTGTGCACTTTCTACACCAGATACCAGAGTCATGCGTCCCAGACACATGTGCACTGTGTACACCGAATCCCGAAAACAACGGTGATCCTGACCGTCCCCATCGGCGCACGGTCCTGTTAGAAATGAGCCACGCCGGACACACCGCTCCACCGCTCCGGCACCCGCCGACACTTCAGCGACGCGGCATCGGCGGGACGCACACGGATCCCGACGCGGACCAGGAATCGTCCGACTCTCCGACCCGACTTCGAAAGTGGAGACCAATGCATCGAATCCACCGCATCACCCTCGACGACGCACTCCCCCTGCTGGCCGCCGGCCGCGCGAAGGCCGAGGAGATCGGCGTGAAGCAGACCCTCTGCGTCTGCGACGAGAGCGCGAACGTCATTGCTCTGCACCGGCTTCCCGGCGCCCGCCTCACCGGCGTCGAGATCGCCATGGCGAAGGCGTTCACCGCCGCCGGCCACGAGCGCGCCACCCACCTGTTCAACGAGGGTCCCAACGGACCCGCCCTCCCCGGCAACGAAGCGTTCGGCATCAGCCACATGCTCCCCGGGAAGTTCGCGATCTTCGTCGGCGGCTTCCCCCTCGTCTACGACGGACAGATCGTCGGCGCCGTCGGCATCAGCGGCGGCAACGGCGAGCAGGACAAGGCGGTCGGCGCCGCCATGATCGCCGAATTCGAAGCCCTGACCTCCGCGATCAACGCCTGATCGCATCCCCCGCACGACCTCCTCATCGAAAGGCATCATCATGACCGAACTGCTCGGACGCGACGAATTCCGCGCCGCACTCGAAGACGCCATCAAGGGACGCGAGGCGAAGAACGCATCGTTCAGCAAGGCGTGGGCCGAGGGCAAGCTCGAGAAGCACCACTTCGCCCGGTGGGCCGAGAACCACTACCACTACGTCGGCCCCTTCGCCGACTACCTGGCGAACATCTACTCCAACACCCCCGATCACTTCACCGACGCCAAGGACTTCACCCTCCAGAACATGTACGAGGAGGAGCTGGCCGACATCCGGCACACCGACCTGCTCATCAAGTTCGCCGAGGCGTGCGGCACCACCAAGGAGCGCGTCGAGGACCCGAACAACATGAACGCGGTCACCCGCGGACTGCAGGCCTGGTGCTACGCGGTGTCCCAGCGCGAGCACTTCGTCGTCGCCACCGCGGCCCTGGTCGTCGGTCTCGAATCCCAGGTGCCGAGCATCTACAAGAAGCAGATCGTCCCGCTCCGCGAGGTGTACGGCTTCACCGAGGACGAGATCGAGTTCTTCGACCTGCACATCACCTCGGACGTGGTGCACGGTGAGCGCGGCTACCAGATCGTCCTGGACTGCGCCGACACCCCGCAGCTGCAGCAGCGCTGCCTGCAGCTCGTCCGCTGGGGAGCGGAGATGCGTTTCTCGTACACGAAGGGTCTGTACGACACGTACGTCGCCCCCGATCTGGAGCTGGCGTCCGCCTGATCCGATGCGCGGGAGCGGAAGTCGCTCGCGGCTTCCGCTCCCGGTCTCGCACACGAGCGAAGGAGAAGCATGTCCACCGAAATCATGGGCAGCGGGACCGCCGGCGCCGACGCCACCGCGGAGTCCCCGACCTGGGTCGCCGTCGCCACGGTGAAAGAGGTGACCCGCCGCCGCAAACTCCGCGTGGAGGTCGACGGCCTCGCGATCGCACTGTTCCATGCGAACGACCGCATCTACGCCTTCGCCGACCTGTGCATCCATCAGGACCGTTCGCTCGTGAAGGGCACGCTCCTGCACGGCCGGGTCATCTGCCCCGGCCACCAGTGGCGCTTCGATCTAGAGACCGGATACGAAGAGGACCAGGACCTCTGCCAGCCGGTCTATCCCGTCCTCGTGCGCGACGAGACCGTCCTCGTCGACCCCACCCCGCGTCCGGCACCGGCCGCATCCGGAAAGGAGTGCACGGCATGACCGTTCGCACCGTAGTCACAGTGGGCGCCGGCCAGGTCGCCGCTGTCGCCGCACGCACCCTGCGTCGCCGCGGCTTCGACGGACGCATCGTGTTGCTCGGCGACGAGCAGCACGCCCCCTACCAGCGTCCACCCCTGTCGAAGGAATTCCTCGCAGGCCGCGAAGGAGTCGACTCCCTCGCACTACTGACCCGGAAATGGCTCGACGCCAACGACATCGACATCCGTACCGGCGTATCGGTGCAGTGCATCGACACCGCGACCCGCACCGTCGAGTTCGACGGCGGCGAGATCGCCGCCGACGCGATCGTCCTCGCCACGGGCGGACGCCCCCGCACTCTCGCCACCACCGGTTCCCGGCCCGATCTCGTCCACTACCTGCGCACCCTCGACGACGCGACCGCCCTCGCAGCCCGTCTGACCCCGGGTTCGAGCCTCGCGATCGTCGGCGGCGGCTTCATCGGACTCGAGATCGCCGCGACCGCACGATCTCTCGGCGTGACGGTGACGGTCCTCGAACAGGCCGAGCACCTCCTCGGAGGCATCCTCGGCGAGCAGGTCGGCCGGCACTGCGCCGATCTGCACCGCCGCAACGGTGTCGACCTGCACACCGGCACGGGCGTCACCTCGGTGACCACTTCCGATCGCGGTGTGCGGATCGAGACCACCACCGGCGGGGTCGTCGAGGCCGACGCCGTGGTCGTCGGCATCGGCATCGTCCCCAACACCGACATCGCGGCGGCGAGCGGACTCGCCGTCGACGGCGGGATCGTGGTCGACGCCACCGGGCACACCTCGGTCGAGAACATCTACGCGGCAGGCGATGTCGCGAAGCGGTTCTCCCCGCGTGAAGGTCGGCACGTGCGCGTCGAACACTTCGACAACGCGAACCGCCAGGCCGCGGTGGTCGCCGACACGATCGTCGGGCGGCAGTCGCTCTCCGACGACCCGCACTGGTTCTGGTCGGACCAGTACGACTCCAACATCCAGTTCGCCGGATCGACTTCCGGAACAACCGAACTCGTCGTCCGCGGTGACACCGACAGCGGAGAGTTCTCGGTCTTCTACCTCGCCGGCGACGTTCTGACCGCGGCCTTCGCGATGGACCGCGGCGAGGACATCATGGCGGCCCGCGAACTCGTCGGCCGCAGGGTCGACGCAGCGCTGCTCGCCGACGAGGACACCGATCTGTGGGAGATGTACGAGGAGGTCGAGCCCGCATGACGATCACCGGACTGAACCACATCGACGGCAACTGGGTACCGGCCGCCTCCGGCGCGGTCTTCGAACGCCGCAACCCCGCCGACGAGACCGACCTGATCGGCACCTTCCCGGACTCCGACGCCATCGACGTCCGCAACGCCGTCGACGCGCTCGACAAGGCCGCACCCGAATGGGCCGCCACCCCGCCCGAGCGTCGCGCCGCGATCCTCGAGGCAGCTGCCGACCATCTCGCCGCACGCTCGGCCGAACTCGTCGACGAACTCATCCGCGAAGAGGGCAAGACCCGCGCCGAGGCGTCGATGGAGGTGAGCCGCACCCCCATGAACCTGCGCTTCTACGCAGGCGAGGCACTGCGCGCCACCGGTGCGACCTTCCCGGCACCGGGCTCCACGACCATCTACACCGTGCGCGAACCGATCGGGATCGTCGGTGCGATCACGCCGTGGAACTTCCCGCTCAACATCCCCTCCCGCAAGCTCGGGCCCGCGCTCGCCGCCGGCAACACGGTGCTGTTCAAGCCGTCCGAGATCACCCCGCTGATGGGACAGCGACTCGTCGAGGCCCTGCTCGCCGGCGGTCTGCCCGCCGGCGCGATCGCGCTGGTCCAGGGCGACGGCAAGGCCGGTGCGGCGGTGTCCGGCGACGAGCGGATCGCCGCGGTGACCTTCACCGGGTCCACCGAGGTCGGACGCGCCATCCACCGCAGCGTCGGCCCCGACCGGCGCGTACAGCTGGAGATGGGCGGCAAGAACCCCGTCGTCGTCCTGGACGACGCCGACCTCGACGCGGCGGCCGCACTGATCGTCAAGGGCGCCTTCGGATTGTCGGGTCAGGCGTGCACCGGCACCAGCCGGGTCGTCGCCGTCGACGCGATCCACGACGAACTGCTCGAGAAGGTCGCCGAACGCACCCGCGCCCTGCGGGTGGGACCGGGTTCGGGTGCCGCCGTCGATGTCGGCCCGCTCGCGAGTCGCGGTCAGCTCGACAAGTTCCTCGAGTACGTCACCATCGGCACGGACGAAGGCGCACGGCTCGTGTGCGGCGGCGTGCGGTGCGAGGACGACGCGCTGCGAGACGGATTCTTCGTGCGGCCCACGATCTTCGCGGACACCGCCCCGGGGATGCGCCTGCTCACCGACGAGATCTTCGGCCCGGTCCTGGCTTTCCAGCGCGCCGGCTCCTTCGACGAGGCACTCGCCCTGGCGAACGACACCGCCTTCGGGCTCAGCGCCTCCGTCGTGACCCGGAGTCTCTCCGCCGCACAGCGTTTCATCGCCGGGTCGCGGACCGGGCTCGTGAAGGTCAACCAGCCCACCACGGGAATGGCCATGAACGCGCCGTTCGGCGGTTACAAGCAGTCGAGCACGCAGACCTTCAAGGAACAGGCCGGCCCCACGCTCATGCAGTTCTACCAGTCCGAGAAGACCGTCTACCTGTCCCCCGACGCCTGACCGGCGACACCGACCCTCGACAAGCCTGGAGGAAAGACCATGGAGTTCAAGCGAGTGGCCCGATCCGGGCAGGTGCCCGAAGGCATCGTCCGCCGGTTCTACGCCGAGGACTACGAGTTCGCCATCTCCCGACTGGACGGCAAGGCGTACGCGACGTCCAACTACTGCTCACACCTCGACTGCCTGCTGTCGTCCGGCAAGCTCGTCCAGGACGGCATCGGATGCTCCTGCCACGGAAGCGCATTCGACCTCGAGACCGGTGAGCCGATCTGCCCGCCGGCCACCGAGCCCATCAAGACCTATCCGTGCGAGGAACGCGACGGCGAGATCTTCGTCGGGATCGACCCCGCCGAGCCGCCGGAAGGACCCCGTCGACGTCGGATGCGGTCGGCATGACGCGGCGCGCGACACGACCGGCGACGCTCGCGACCGGAGGCATGGTCGCGTCGAGTCATCCGCTCGCGAGCCTCGCCGGGGTCCGCGTCCTCGAAGACGGTGGCAACGCCGTCGACGCGGCCCTGGCGATGGCAGCGGTCACGTGGCTGACCCTGCCCGGGCAGTGCGGCATCGGCGGCGACGCGTTCGCCGTGGTCCGCGAGCCCGACGGGTCGGTGTGGACCGTCAACGGCAGTGGTTACGGACCCGACGGCGGCACACCGGATTTCTACCGGGAACGGGGACTCGACGCGATCCCCCTCGACGGGGCGCTCGCCGTCGCCGTCCCCGGCGCGCCCGCCGCGCTGGCCGCACTGCACCGGCGGGGAGCGAGCAGGTCGCTGCCCGAACTGTGGGCACCGGCCGGCCGGATCGCCGAGAGCGGTCTGCCGTGTTCGGCGAAGACCCGGACCGATGTACAGACCGCCCTGCATGCGATCCGCGGCGACACCGGACTCGCCTCGGTGTACACACCGGGCGACCGGGTCCCGCGCCTCGGCGACGTGCTTCCCCAGCCCGACCTGGCCCGCACGATCCGTGCCCTGGCCGAGGATCCGGGATCGTTCTACACCGGCACGCTCGCCGAACGCTGCGTGGCTGCGCTGCAGGGGGGCGGAGCACCGTTCAGCGGTGACGAATGGCGGGCCGGGGCGTCGGTGGACGCGGAGGCGGCGCTCACCGGCAGCTATGCGGGGCACGTCCTGCACCAGACCCCGCTCCCGACACCGGGATGGATGGTGCTGCACCAGGCCGCCCTGTGCGACGACGCGCTCGGGACCCACCCCGTGCTCGGTACGGCGTCGATCGACCGCATGGCCCGCGCGGCCACCGTCGCCTTCGAAGACAGGCTCCGCTGGTGCTCGTCGGACAACGACGGGGTCCCACGGGTGCTCGATCCCGCGAACATCGCAGCGGGTCGCGCACGGATCGACGGGCGTGCACCGGCCGAGGCGTTCACCGTCTCCGCCGGGGACACGACATCGTTCGTCGCCGTGGACGCCGAGGGGCGGGCGGTGTCGTTCATCCATTCGCTGGCGTTCACCTTCGGAGCGAAGCTCACGGTGCCCGGGACGGGCATCGTGCTCAACAACCGGCTCGGTCGCGGTGCCTACCTGATCGACGGCCATCCGAACGAGGTGGCGCCGCGCCGCAAGCCCCTGCACACGCTCAACGCGTGGATCGTCACCGATTCGGCGGGCGAGCTGCGGCATGTGGGCAACACGCCCGGCGGCGACGGGCAGGTGCAGTGGAACATGCAGCTGCTGTCGCACCTGCTCGACCACGGTCTCGACCCCCAGGAAGCCGTCTCGGCGCCGCGCTTCACCGTCTTCCCGGGATCGGACGCCGATGTGCTCGGCGAACCGACCGCGTTGCGGATCGAAGGCGACGTCGCCGACGGCGTGTGCGACGAACTGCGCGAACTCGGCCACCGGGTGGAAGTCCTCGAACCGCTGGGTGCCGAGGGCAGCGCGCAGGTGATCTCGATCGACGACCGCGGAGTGCTCTCCGGCGGCAGCGATCCACGACAGGAGGGGGTGGCTCTGGGTGTCCTCTGATACTGCAGCTGCTGTTGCACCGCGTCCGCAGGGTCGGTACGTCCCGGCCGTGCTGGCCGGCGACACCGTCCGCACAGCGGGCATGACACCGCGTCGAGACGGCGAACTGATCCTCACCGGACGGGTCGGTGCGGAGGTCACCGTCGAACAGGCCCGGGCCGCCGCGGTCGTCGCGGTGGGCAACGCGCTGGCGGCGATCCGCGCGACGCTGCCGGAGGGCACGTCGTTCCGGCCGGTCGAGATGGTCGTCTACGTCGCGAGCGCGCCCGGTTTCGTCGATCTGTCGGTGGTCGCGGACGGCGCGTCGGACGTGATCGAACGCGAACTCGGTGTGGACGCGCTACCGGCCCGCACCGCCGTCGGCGTCCACACCCTGCCCGGTGGGGCACCGCTCGAGATCGCGCTGACCGCCGTCCGCGGATAGACGGAGGTCCACAACCGAGAAACGAGGCTCACAACCCCGGTGGTCGACCATCAGGGTTGTGAGCCTCATCTGTGGGTTGTGAACCTCGGGGACGAACGCTCAGCTCCTCGCGCCGATGTCCTCGAGTTCGGCTGCAAGATCGACACTCTCGGACGGTCGCTGCCACCGATACACTCCGCCACCCTGGGCGTAGGAGAGATGGCCACCGAGGGCACCACCGACACCGACGGCGCCGAGACCGATCAAAGTCCATATCGTTCCCGCCCGGTCGTGACGGGCACGTCGCGCGCGATAGGACGTCGCCATGCAGATCACCCCGATCGCGTTGGACACGGCGTGCACCGCGCCGACCCTGCGCTGAGGGGCATCCTCCAGGGTGGAGAAGTCGGTGTATCCGGTGACGATCGTCGGGACGGCCGCGCCCAGTCCCAACGCGACGAGTCGCCGGGACGCGGTGCGCTGCCCGGGCAGCGCGTCCAACGCCGCCGCGGACACCCACGACCCGATCGGGACGGTGACGAGGAGCGGATGGACGGGATGTCCGAGCCAGGAACCTCGGAGCAGGTCGTCGACGACGGAGCCGTCGAGGACTCGCCGTATGCGCTGCGCGATGCGCTCGGCGGGCCGATCCACAGCGTCGAAGGATTCGACGGCGCGCAGGAGTTCGTGCAGGTTCATGATGAGGCGATACCCGTCGGCAGCAGATACGAACCGCCGGGTGACCGCGATGCGACGGCACCCTTCGATTGCCGGCCATGACGAGGGTGGCATTCGTATTTCTGTCGTATCCCGAGGGCACCATGTGGCCGTGACCGAAAAGACCGTCGGGCTTCCCGAGGACTATCCGCAATTCCTGGACGAACTCAAAGCACAGGTTCGTCGAGCGCGTCTACGGGCTACACGCGCCGCGAATACCGAACTGCTGATCCTGTATTGGACGCTCGGGCACTCCCTTCTCGAGCGTCAACGTGTACACGGCTGGGGATCGAAGGTCGTCGACCAACTGGCCAGGGACCTGCGCTCCGAGTTTCCACACATGCGCGGTCTCTCACGCCGCAATCTCTTCTACATGCGGTCCTTCGCGGACGCCTGGCCCCAGGAAATAGTGCAACAGCCTGTTGCACAATTGCCATGGGGACATGTGACGGTACTTCTGGACAAGCTCGACAACCGAGAGCTTCGCGACTGGTACGCCGCGCGCGCAGCAGAACACGGGTGGTCGCGTCACGTTCTGACCCATCAGATCGCCGGGCAGTTACATCGCCGTGTAGGTGCCGCGCCGTCGAATTTTCCGGACCAACTTCTTCCACAGGACTCCGACCTCGCACAGCAACTCGTCCGCGACCCGTACATCTTCGATTTCCTCGATCTCGACGAGCGGGCCGCGGAACGAGAACTCGAAGCGGCACTGATGACACGCCTCGAACAGGTACTCCTCGAACTGGGGCACGGGTTCGCGTTCGTCGGCCGCCAGTACCACTTCACCGTCGACCACGACGACTTCTACATCGACCTGCTCTTCTTCAACTGGATTCAGTCGCGCTTCGTGGTGGTCGAGCTCAAGATCGGCCGGTTCGAGCCCGAATACGCCGGCAAACTCGGTTTCTACGTCTCCTGGGTGGACGCAAACCTGCGAGTCGCGGATCGGCACGCACCGACCATCGGGATCCTGCTGTGCGCGGGGCGCAACGACAACGTCGTGCGCTATTCGCTCGCGGGCACGACCGCTCCCTTGGCGGTTGCGAACTACACCTACGACACCCTGCCCGAACCCATCCGCGAACTCGTGCCTACCGACAGCGAACTCGCCGACGCGGTCGATGCGACCTGGGACGAACTCACGACGGACCGCGCCGACGGAGACACCGCGCAGAGCTGACATCGCTCGTCGGCAACACCAGGGGCCCGGGACTACTTCTCGTCGAGCGGTTTCGCTCCCAGCACGTCCTTGAGCAGCTCGATCGCGACTTCCTCCGGATCGCGGCGCGTCGACGGGTCGCCGGGCGTGGCGGCCTCGGCGAACATCTCCTCGACGTCCGCCTCCGTCATCTGCGACGGGTCGGGCGGCGGGGCGTCGTAGCCGGGGCCCGGATCGTCGGGAAGATCGGGGGCCTCGGGCGGCGGGATGTCGTCGACGCTCTCCGCGGACGGGCGTGTGAACGTCGGGGCAGCCGACGGTGCGGCTGCCGGTCGCTGCGGCGCAGCGGGGGCTTCGACGGGTGCGGGTGGCGTGGCATTCTTCGCCTGGCTCGGCCGGGAGAAACGCGGTTGACCCGCCGGACGCGAATTCTTCTCGGGCGCCGGGGTTCTGACAGGTGCCTCCGCAGCAGCGGACCCGTGGACGCAGGTGACCTCGAACTCTCCACCGAAGACCGCCTTCAGCGCATCGGCGATGACCGTGGCATTGCGCGCGTCGGCGAGTCGCTTCGCGAGCGGAGCGGAGTCGTGCACGAGCACGACCCGGGTGCCGTCGACCGACCGCACGGTGGCGCCCGAGAGCATCACCTCGACGGTGCGGCTGCGTTCGCGGACCTTCGCACGGACCTCCGACCACACACCCCGCATCTGGGCCGCGTCGGGACCGCCTGTCGCGCGGGCGGGTTCGGGCTCGGGTTCGGGAGTGGCCGGTTCCTGGGGCGCGGGCGGCGGAACCTCCTGCGCGACAACCTCGTCGGGCGCGCTCTGCGGCTGCGGCACCTCCGGGACGGCGGGAGGTTGCGTTGCTGCGGGAGGCGGTGTCGGGGCCGGTGCCGGCTGGGCCGGTTCGGGCTGCACCGGCGCCTGCTGGGCAGGGGGTTGCTGGACAGGGGCCTGCTGAGCAGGCACTTCCGGCTGCGGCTGAGCAGTCTCGCGAGGCTGAGCAGTCTCGTTGGACGGTGCGGCAGGCGCCGCCTCCGCTGCGCGGCGCTGGGAGGGACGCTGGAAACGTGCCGCGGGTTCGTCGGGCGAGATGGGCGGCGCGGCGGGTGCCGCTACCGGCTTCGGCGCGGCACCTCCCGCCGGGGCTGCGACGATGCCCTGCTCGAGTCGTTCGAGGCGCTGCAGGACAGCGGTTTCCGCGTCGGACGCCGCGGGGAGCAGCATGCGCGCGCACATCACCTCGAGCAGCAGACGCGGCGACGTCGCCCCGCGCATCTCACCGAGCCCGGCGTGCACGATCTCGGCGTAGCGGGTGAGGGTGGCCGGGCCCAGGCGGGTCGCTTCGTCGCGCATCCGCTCGAGGACGTCGCCGGGTGCGTCGACGAGTCCGCGCTCGGCGGCGTCGGGGACGGACTTCATGAGGATGAGGTCGCGGAGGCGTTCGAGGAGGTCGACGGCGAAGCGACGCGGGTCGTGCCCGGCGTCCATGACCTTCTCGACGGTGCCGAACAGCGCCGCGCCGTCGCCGGCCGCGAGCGAATCGACGGCCTCGTCGATGAGCGCGACATCGGTGACGCCGAGCAGCGACAGAGCGCGTTCGTAGGTGACGCCCTCGGGGCCGGCACCGGCGAGGAGTTGGTCCATCACCGACAGCGAGTCGCGGGGGGATCCACCGCCGGCACGGATGACCAGCGGATAGACCGCGTCCTCGACCGGCACGTTCTCCTGGCCGCAGATCTGCTCGAGCAGACCCCGCATCGCCGTGGGAGCGAGGAGCCGGAAGGGATAGTGGTGCGTGCGCGACCGGATGGTGGGCAGCACCTTCTCGGGCTCGGTGGTCGCGAAGACGAAGATGAGGTGCTCCGGCGGCTCCTCCACGATCTTGAGCAGGGCGTTGAAGCCCTGCGTGGTGACCATGTGCGCCTCGTCGATGATGAAGATGCGGTAGCGCGACTCGGCCGGAGCGTAGAACGCGCGGTCGCGGAGTTCGCGGGTGTCGTCGACACCGCCGTGGCTCGCGGCATCGAGTTCGGTGACGTCGAGGTTGCCTCCACCGCCCGGGCCGAGCGACACGCACGACCGGCACGTTCCACACGGCGTGGACGTGGGGCCGGTCTCGCAGTTGAGCGAGCGGGCGAGAATTCGGGCCGAGGACGTCTTGCCGCATCCACGAGGACCCGAGAACAGGTAGGCGTGGTTGATGCGGCCCGTGTCGAGCGCCGTGCTGAGGGGCACGGTGACGTGCTCCTGCCCCACCACCTCCGCGAAGGTCGCAGGTCGATACTTCCGGTACAGAGCCACGCGCCGAGCGTACCGGCGGCTCCCGACATGCACGGAGGTCGGTCCGTCGACATTTGTGGCCGAGACCACTCTTGCGTTAACGATATATCGAGATCTATCGTGATCGTATCGACAAAGAAGGAGACGCACAGATGCGAACCCACGAACATCCCCGCGGCCGTCGCCGCGCCATGCACGATCGAAATCTCCCCGGTGGCCCGTTCCGTGCCGACGGACCCCGCCGTCGCGGACACCATCCGCACGACGACGAACCCGGCTTCCGCCCGCACCGCGATGGCGGCGGACGGGGACGCGGAGGCCCGCGAGGAGGACGACGCGGCCGAGCACAACGAGGCGACGTCCGCGCGGCAGTCCTGCGCCTGCTCGGCACCGAGCCGATGCACGGCTACCAGCTCATGGAAGCGATCGCAGAACGGACGGGCGGCGCCTGGCGCCCCAGCCCCGGCGCGATCTATCCGACGATCTCCCAGCTCGAGGACGAAGGACTCGTCACGGTCGAGAAGGAGGGCGGACGCAAGCTCGTCTCACTGACGGATGCGGGCCGCACGTACATCGACGATCCGGGGAACGAACTCATCGACCCCTTCGCCGGTCACGATCCCGATTCCGACGCCCCGGACCTGCGACTCGCACTGCGCGAACTGCAGGTCGCGACTCGGTCGGTCGCCATGAGCGGTTCCGACGCCGAGGTCGCCGCGGCACACGCGGTCCTCATCGAAGCCAAGAAATCCCTCTACCGGATTCTCGCCGGCGACCTCGACACGTCCGATCAGGAGTGAGGGCTCAGCCGCGGGCGAAGAGACGGATGCGCTGCTCGCGGCTGCGCTCGAGATGAGCACGCATGTGCTCGCGGGCCGCGGACTCGTTCCGCGCCCGCAACGCGTCGAGGATCTGCGCGTGCTCCCGGTTGAGCAGATCGGGCTCGCCGTAGTTGGACGGCGGCCCGGAGTCGTAGATCCGCAGCTGAGTGGTCAGCCGCACGAGCAACGCCATGATCGTCGAGTTGTGCGCGGCCTGCCACAACGCCTCGTGGAACCGGAAATTCCCGATGCGCACCGCGGCGTCGTCGGTGGCGGAGCAGCACGAATCGTGCAGCCGCTCGAGCCGGGCCATGTCGAGATCAGTGTGCCGGATCGCCGCGGCGCCGGCCGCCTCGGATTCGAGCGCGACGCGCGCCGCATAGATCTCGATGACGTCCTCGGGGGTGCCCGAACGCACCCGGAAGCCGCGACTCGCCCGCTCGAGCAGACCGTCGTGCGCGAGCCAGTTGAGCGCCTCACGGATCGGGGTGCGTGACGCCCCGTAGGTCTCGCTGAGCTGGGTCTCGTGCAGAGCGGCGCCGCGCGGGAACTTCCCCGCGAGGATGTCCGAGCGCAGGCGCAGGTACTGCTTGGAGGTCTGGTCGTCGCGCCCGGTGGGCGATTCGACGAGAAGAGAGCTCTCCAGCTCGGCCGTCGCGTCCTGCTCGGTCATCTACACCCTCCGTAGGCGTGCCGTTCACGTGCGCCGATTATGCCACCGTCAACGTACGAATACTTGCGTATACGTTATTCGTCGTTTAGCGTCGCTCCTCGAACACGACGAGAGGACCCAACGCGTGACCGAGGCGGCATTCCGGGACGAACAGGTGCTGATCAGCGCCGAAGAGCTCTCGAGCGACCCCGGCGCCCACACGGTCCTGCACGCCACGGTCACCTTTCCGAAGCCCCGTTTCGACGGCGACTACCGACCGGAATCCGGCTACGCGACCTGGCGCGCCGCGCACATCCCGGGATCCGTGCACGCCGACCTACTCGGCGGATTCAGCGCCCCCGACACCGACCTGCACTTCTCCCGCCCCACCCCCGACGCCCTCGCGGCGGCCCTGGCCGAACTCGGCGTGGCCCCCGAGACCGACCTCGTGATCTACGACGACGGCGGCATGACCTGGGCGTCCCGGCTGTGGTGGATGCTGCGCAACATCGGTGTCTCCGCCCGCGTCCTCGACGGCGGCTTCGCCCGCTGGACCGCGCTCGACCTACCCGTGGAGACCGGTGACGCCGCCGAGCGCCGCGCCACCACATCCCGGACCGGGTTGCCCGACCACGGCCTGTGGCGCGATCGCGACGACGTGCTCGCCGTGGTGTCCGGCGATGCACCGGGCACCCTCGTCTGCGCGCTCGACGCCGAGCAGTTCGCAGGCACCGCCACCACTCGTTACGCGCGCCGCGGGCACATCAGCGGGAGCCGGAACCTACCGGCCAAGAGCCTGCTCGCCGACGGCGTCCTGCGGAGCACCGAGCGGATCGCCGAGTCGGCCGACCAAGCCCTCGCCGATACCTCCCGGCCTCTGATCCTCTACTGCGGCGGCGGCGTCTCGGCGTGCCTGGTGGCGCTCGCACTGGTCCGGACGGGCCACGACGACATCGCCGTCTACGACGGATCCCTCGAGGAGTGGACGGCCGACCCCGCACTCCCCATGCGGACACTCGGAGAAGGGAAGGGCGACGCATGATGCGATGTCCGCGATCCTGACCCGTTTCGTCCCCTCCCCTCCTTCCCGACAGGATCTTCCGTGACCACGACCCCCACCGTCGACGATCTCGCCGTCACCCTCGACGCCCTGCGCGCGCAGACGCCGCTGGTGCACTCGCTGACCAACATCGTCTCGGCCAACTTCCTCACCAACGTGCTGCTCGCCGCGGGCGCCAGCAACGCGCACATCGACAACGCCCACGAGGCAGGTGATTTCGCGCGCATCGCCGGTGGAGTGCTCGTCAACCTCGGCACCCCCTTCGACGAGACCTCGGTGGCCTTCACCCGCGCGGCCGAGGCCGCGCACGACGCCGGCACCCCGTGGGTCCTCGACCCCGTGGGAGTGGGCGGACTGGCGTGGCGCACCTCGCTCGCCGCCGACCTGCTGAAGTTCCGTCCCACCGCGATCCGCGGCAACGCCTCCGAGATCATCGCGCTGGCCGGTCTGGGTGGTGACACGCGCGGCGTCGACAGCGCCGACGAGGCCGCAGCCGCCGTGCCCGCGGCGCTCGCGCTGCTCGACCGCGCCGACGCCGTATCGGCCTCCGGTCCCGTCGACTACCTCGTCGGACGCAACCGCGACGGCGGGATCGTCGGACTGCGCATCGCCGGTGGCAGCGCGATGCTGCCGCGCGTGACCTCCACCGGATGCTCCCTCGGCGGACTCGTCGCGGCCTATCTCGCGGTTGCGGAGACCCCTCTCGTCGGCCTCGCGGCGGCCCACGCGCACGTCGCCGTGGCGTCCGAGATCGCCGAGGAGAACTCCACCGGCCCCGGTTCGTTCGCCGTCGCCTATCTCGACGCCCTGTTCGCCGTGGACGCCGACATGCTGCGCGCCCGCGCCCGCGTCGAACCGTTCGAACTCCCCTCGAAGGACACGAAGTAATGCCCATCAAGACCTTCTGGTATCTCACCCAGGCCGACGGCGACTACCCCTGGAGCCCCGGCGGGTTGTACCCGGTGGACGGGCAGCGGCAGATCGAGCTCGCGAAGACCATCGACGACGGCGGCTTCGAAGGTGCGCTCGTCGCGACCTGGCCGAACGACCCCTTCATCTCGGCGACCTGGGCTGCGGCGCACACCAGCCGGATGAAGTTCCTCGTCGCGATCTACGCGAACATGACGCCCGCGCGACTGCTCGCCGAGAAGGCCCTCACCTTCGACGCGTTCAGCGGTGGTCGCCTGATGATCAACTCGGTCAACGGCCGGGAGAACATCCTCACCAAGTACGACATGAACGTCGAGCACGACCGCCGGTACGAGCTCGGCGAGAAGTACTGGGCGGAGTTCCGGCGTATCTATGCCGAGGGCACCGCGTCGAACTTCCCGAACACCCCGCTGCGCATCGATGCTCCTGCGGACCACTCGGTGCCGCTGTGGGGAACGGGCGACTCCCCCGCCGGTCTGCAGAACGCCGGCAAGGTGCTCGACGCCTACCTGATCATGCTGCGCGAGACCTCGTTCGTCGCGGAGAAGTTCACCGCCGCACGCGAATCCGCTGCAGCAGAGGGTCGCGAGTACACCGACTTCGGCGCCCTGTCCGGCGTCATCGTGCGTCCGAACCGGGAGGAGGCACTCGAGCGGTTCCGGTCGCTGTTCGAGAAGGCCGGCATCGAGCAGATCCAGGACGTGCTCGACAACGCGGTTCGGCGCCGCACGCACGGCAAGCAGGATCTGAAGACCTTCACCGCGCGCGACGCGCAGCGGCAGGGCTGGGTCGACACCATCAATGCCGGCAAGCTGCCCGAACCCGAGGACCTGTATCTCGGCGACGGCCTCTACGCGGGCATCACCGCGTGGTCACCGCTGGACATCTTCGCCACGGGATCGTCGGCCGTCTACTATGTCGGCGACCCGGACGAGATCACCGGCCACGTGCGCACCCTGCGCGACGCGACCGGACTGACCTCCCTCATCCTCGCCGGATGGCCGCTCATCGACGAGGCGAAGAACGTTGCCGAACATCTGATTCCGCGTTTCGACAAGCTCTGACGGTAACGCCGGCGGGATCGGTCAGGGGGTGTCGACGAGACGGAACCCCGAGCCGATCCCGTCGCGCGCGTCGATCTCGGCAAGGATCCGGTCGGCCCGCTGGTAGGCGGCGAACCTCGTGTCGGGAACCTGCCGGTCGTCGGAGACCGCGGTCTGTGGGAACCGGTAGCCCACCGACAGTCCCATCCATTCGCCCGTCTCGGCACGCACGAGCGGCCCGCCGGAGTCGCCCGGCCGCATGAGCAGCGGCGACGACATCAGGTTCCCGTCCACCCGCACATCGCCGGTCGCGCAGGCCACCGACGTGCTTCGCCCTGCCGCGCACTGTGTTCCGACCGACACCTCGCCCTCGCCGAACGCCGCGACCGATTCGAGCACGACACGCTCTCCCCGATCGTTGGGTACCGACGTGTTCGATCCCCGCACGCGGGTCTCGTCGAGCAGGACCACCGCGTAGTCGGCGATCTCGTCGGTGGGGAATCCCAGCTGATCGACCGAACCCGTACTCGCGACGTCCGTTTCGGTTCCGATCGGCCCTCGGTGCTGCTCGTCGACCTTCCAGACGGGCGACGATCCCGTCCGGTAGCAGTGCCCCGCCGTGATCGCGACGAGACGACCCGCGTCGTCGTGCCCGACCGCCGCCACGGAACACCAACCCGGTGCCGGCTCCGCGGAGAACACGATCCCGTCGCCGGGCCGGAGGACGACCCGGTCGTCTCCCCCGCCGGCCGCGGCCACGCCCCCGGTTCCCGCGGCGAAGGCGACGGCGGCGCCGCACACTGCTACGACGCGTCTCATGACTTCTTCGCTGCCTTCATCGACTTCTTGAACTCGCGCACCTCGCGCAGCGACTGCTCGTCGACGACGTCGGCGATCGACCGGCGCGCATCCTCGTGCCCGTAATCGCCGGCGGCCTCCCGCCAGCCCTCGGGTCGCACCCCCATCTGCTTGCCGAGCAACGCCAGGAAGATACGTGCCTTCTGGTCACCGTAGCCCGGCAGCTTCTTCAGCCGCCGCAGCACTTCCTTGCCGTCCGGGTCGCCGGACGTCCACAGTGCGGAAGCGTCGCCGTCGTAGTCCTCGACGATCGCCGCGCACAGCGCCTGGATCCGCTGTCCCATCGACTTGGGGAACCGGTGGACGGCCGGTTGCTGCGCGCACACCGCGACGAACTCGTCGGGGTCGGCCGACGCGATGCGGTACACGTCGAGACCGCCGAGACGGTCGGCAAGTTTCTTCGGTCCCGCGAACGCGACCTCCATCGCCACCTGCTGGTCGAGCAGCATGCCGATGAGAAGCGCCAGCGGGTTCTCGGCCAGCAGTGCGTCGGCGTCGGGATCTCCGACCAGATTCAGCGTCGATGACATGCAGACGATCATGCCCTGCACGTCAGGGGCGGCGCCACACGACCACCGCGATCACGATGCCCAGGGTGAGCGCGATCGACGTGGTCAGAGCATGCAGCCAGTGCGGGAAGAGCGTCGGTTGTGACGTTGCCGGAACGGCGGCCAGGGCGGCGAACAACGCCACGACGGCGATGACCGAGGCCGCCGCGGACCAGCCCTGGGCCAGGCGAGTGTGCCTCGCACCGCGCAACTCCGCACTGCGCAACAGGGCGTGCTCGACGACGTCCACGGCCTCGGACAGTTCCGCGTCGAGTTCGGCCAACTCGTCGGCGACCCGGCCGGCCATGAGTGCTCGCAGCTGTGTGGGTTGCGTCCACGAGTGGAACCGGTCGTCGTGGATCGATTCCTTGCGCAGCAGGGCCCGTTCCATCCGGCGCGCCTGCATGATCGCGATGTCGTCGAGGACCGTGGCCAGCCGATCGCCATCGAGCCCGTCGGGGTGGCGCAGATGCTCCATGGTCGTCCAGTAGTCGGCGGAGGCCCGTGCCCGCACCGCCACCCACGGGATGAGCCCGTAGATCATCTCGCGGGTGCCGTGCCCGACATAGTCGCTGCCGAGGGCGGTGGCCTCGAGGTCGAACAGCACCGCACCGGAGTCCTCCCGCACGGCGATGGCGGCCCCCGGCTGCACGGGCCGGTCCACCAGCGGAACCCGGTCCCACTTCCACAACACACCCCAGGACCGTGCCGCGGCGCGGGCCTCCGGTCCGATGCGCGGGCCGTCGACGAGCGAGCGGACGCGTTCGCCGCCGCTCGAGACCACCTCCACGACCATGCCCTCGGCGACCTCGCGATCGCCGACTCCCCGGTGGCGGTGGACGACGAGTTCGTGCAGGGGTCGATAGGTCGTCGGCGCGCACAACCGCCTGTTCAGTCCGGGGAAGACGTCGTTCAGGCAGGCGTCGGCGGTCAGTTCGAAGGGCGCGAGGAACTCACCGAGCACCGGGCGCAGACCGGCGCCCTCGCGGTCCTGCAGCGGGTCGCTGCGCCAGTCGACGAGCGGGGAACCGTGGTCCGACAGCGATTCCAGCGCCAGGACGAGACCGTGGCCGGGGACGTCCCACAGCGACACGCATGTCGCGGGGTGTCCCACATACGGTCTGGTCGCGTCCGGCGCCTCGCGCAGCGACCCCGTCGATGCACCGAACGAGATCTCCGGTCGTGTCGGGTCGACGACGTGCCGGAACGCGAGCAGGCACGGCGGACGCACTCCGTGGTCCGTCTCGGGCTGCTCGGCGATGCGTGCCGGCAGGAAGGGCTCCACCTTTTCGACGGGTGGGACCCGCGGTGGCGTCTCGGGCGCCGCCTCGATGTCGAGCGCCAGGAGGAACACCTTCAGCACACCGAGACACCCCGTGACAGATCCGACGGCCGATGCGCCGACTCCGGAATTCACGAGAGCGCGGTTTTCCATCACACTCACCACTTCCGAACCCGCCGCACGGTATGCGGCGACCCTGACCAGCGAGTATGTCAGGTCGGTCGGGGAAAGCAAGTCGTGGTGACGGCGGACACCGATAATGCCCCGAACAGGGCCGATCCGAGTTGTCCACCGCCCGTCCACGTGTTGTGCACAACTTTATCCACAGGTTGGGAACAAACTCACACTCGGAGTGCACATTCTTGTCGGCGGAGGCACGCAACAAAGAAACGAGGCTCGCAACGCCGGCAGTGACTGCCGATGTTGCGAGCCTCGTCCTCGCGTTGCGTACCTACCTGCGCACTACTTGTTGGCGAGCGCCTTCTCCGCCGCGGCCAGCAGCACGCAGGTCGCGACACCGTCCATGGCCTTCTCGAGCTCGCCGAGCGAAGGGAAGCTCGGCGCGAGTCGGATGTTCTTGTCCTCGGGGTCCTTCTTGTACGGGAACGCCGAACCGGCACCCGTCAGCGCGATACCCGCTTCCTTCGCCAGGGCGATGACGCGGGCCGCCGTGCCCTCGACGACATCGAGGCTGATGAAGTAGCCGCCCTCGGGCTCGGTCCACGACGCGACCTTCGACGTGCCGAGACGCTCCTCGAGGATGCGACGCACGAGCGCGAACTTCGGCGCGAGGATCTCGCGGTGCTTGGCCATATGGGCACGAACACCCTCGGCATCGCGGAAGAAACGCAGGTGACGCAGCTGGTTGACCTTGTCGGGGCCGATGGTCTTGATGCCCAGGTGCTTCTGGTACCAGGTGAGGTTCTCGGTGGAGCTGCCGAAGAAGCTCACGCCCGAACCGGCGAAGGTGATCTTCGAGGTGGACGCCAGCGCGAACACGCGGTTCGGGTGACCGGCCTGCGCGGCCAGACCGAGGATGTCGATCGCGGGCGCGAGGTGCTCGGTGAGCGGGTGCACCGCGTAGGCGTTGTCCCAGAAGATGCGGAAGTCGGGAGCGGCCGTCGGCATCGACACCAGCTCGCGGGCGACCTCCTCGGAGTACACCGCGCCGGTGGGGTTCGAGTAGGTCGGCACGGCCCACATGCCCTTGATCTGCGGGTCGTTCGCGACGAGATCGGCGATGAACCGCACGTCGGGTCCGTCCTCGCGCAGCGGCACGGGGATCATCTCGATGCCGAGCGACTCGGTGATCGCGAAGTGCCGGTCGTAGCCGGGCGCCGGGCACAGGAACTTGACGACCGACTCCTGCGACCACGGGCGCGGCGAGTCGACGGTGCCGTGCAGCAGCGACCAGACAACGAGATCGTGCATGATCTCGAGGCTCGCATTGTTGCCCGCGATGAGGTTCTCGACCGGGATGTTCAGCAGCTCGGCGAAGATCGCGCGCAGCTCGGGCAGGCCGGTGAGGCCGCCGTAGTTGCGGGTGTCGGTGCCGTTGCCGTCGCGGAAGTCGTCGGCACCCGGCAGCGACAGCAACTCCGCGGAGAGGTCGAGCTGCTCGGGCGAGGGCTTGCCGCGGGTCAGGTCCAGCGTCAGCTTCTCCGACTTCAACCGTTCGTAGTTGGCGGACTGGCGCTCGTGCTCTGCAACGAGTTCCTCATGGCTCATCAACCCGTACTGGGTCTGCGTAGGCATGCGGAGGGACCTTTCACCGTGCACGGCGACACGGGCATCGGCGGAAATTAAGAGGACCCCGCGCACCCGGCAGAGCCCGTTGACCCTTGCTGCCTTCCGGCCCTGGGGGAGTTCACAGGATGCGCGCCGCGCGGGATCCATCGGCAAGTGTAGAGGAACGAGCGCCCCGGCGGCGAACCACCCCCGCAGCACCCCCGGAATCAGGGTGCGACGTGCTCGTTTGGCAAGTTGGGGTCTCCATTCGGTATGCTTCCCCACGGAGGATTCGCCTAGTGGCCTATGGCGCTCGCCTGGAACGCGGGTTGGGTTAACGCCCTCAGGGGTTCAAATCCCCTATCCTCCGCCACGGAACCCCGTGGGGCGCACAGCGTCCCACGGGGTTTCTGCTTTTCCGGTTCCCCTGTTCGCGTACCGGGCCGATCTCGGGCACGATGCGTCTCGTGACCGCGGACGACAATTTCCCGCTCGCCGGCGACGCCGATCACGAGCAGGCTTCGGTCTGGGTGGAGATGCTGGACCGGGAGATCGACGAGGTGTCCGCAGCCATCGAGAAGACCGAACAGAAGGCCCTCGCCGAACACCGGGTGGGGGCCGTGGACCGGGCGCGCCGGTTCGACGCCGAGGTCGAGCGGCTGGGCGCCCAGCTTCGCGAGCTGCACCGCATGCGCCGCAATCTCACCGACCGCTTCAGCTGACCGGAAGATCGCGGCAGTGCGCTACTCGCAGACGCTGCGGTGCGCTACTCGCAGACGCTGCGGTGCGCTACTCGCAGACGCTGCGGTGCGCTACTCGCAGACGCTGCGGCGCGCTACTCGCAGGCGACGCCGTCCCCGTCACCGTCCATCTTCGGCCGGTAGCCGGGCTCTCCCACATACAGCGGTGCAGCTCCCGCGGCCCGGGCCGCCGCGCAGTTCTCGTAATACACGTCCGCCGGAGCAGGAGCAGGAGCGGGTGCCGGAGCCGGCGCGGGCGCGGGTGCCGGAGCAGGAGCAGGGGCAGGCGCCGGTCGCGTCGTCGTGGTGGGCGCGGGAGCGGGTGCAGCTGCGGGAGACCCACCTCCGCATTCGGTGAGGACCCGCGCCATCGCGTCGTGCTCGGCCTGCGTCACCCACAGGCCGTAGATCGCCTTGACCTCGATCTGCCGCGCGACGTACGTGCAGCGGTACGCGCGGTTCGGCGGCAGCCAGGTCGCGGCGTCGCCGTCGCTCTTCTGCTGATTGGTCGGCCCGTCCACGGCCTGGAGGTTGCGCGGGTCGTTCGCGAAATCTGCCCGGGTGCCCGCGTCTAGCTGCTGCGCACCCTTCTGCCACGCGTCCGACAACGCGACGACGTGGTCGATCTGCACCGCGGTCGAGGTGTCCTGTCCGCGGGTGAACGCGATCGTCGTGCCGGTGTACACATCGTTCAACGTTCCCGACGCCACGACACAATCGCGGGTACCGGGCCGGTAGACGATGTCGACCAGGTCGCGTCGCAGGATGTCGTTGCGGGTGTCGCAGCCGTTGCCCCCGAACTCCACCGACACGTCGTCACTCCACGCCTGGCCGAACAGGTCGCGGCTGTACCCGGTCTTGGGCGCGCGCCCCTTGACGGGCAGGGTCGCCAGCCGGGCCAGGGCCTCCGACGAATCCGCCGACGCTGCCGGGTTCGACGCAGCGGGACCCGGCGCGGTCGCCGAGGTGGGACGCGTCGTGGTGGGGGACGGTGTCGTCGTGGGGGTATCGGAGCTCGGTGCCGGGGACCGTTCGGAGGTCGCCGCCGGAGCGACGGAGGTGTCCTCGGTGGTCGAATCGCAACCAGTGAGGGTCAGACCCGCGACCGTCGCGACGACGAGCACGGACAGCCGGGAGGACAAGCGGGGCAAGGACATCGAGGGAACTCCTGAGAACGACGGCGCCGGACGGCTCCCCTTGTTCATCGCGCCCACGACGCCCGGTCGTTACACCGCGTAAGTATCCGGGAGCCGACGTCGTCGGCGTCCGGCAGGAACGGTTCCTACTATCGTCTGGTGGTCGGTTACGGAAGGCAGTTGCAGGGACTCGCGATCGCGCTGTCCTCTCTCGCGGGGTTCATCGATGCCCTCGGTTTCATCACCCTGGGCGGCGTCTTCGTGTCGTTCATGAGCGGCAACTCCACGCGCTTCGCGGTCGGGGCGGCCGACGGTGCATGGCAGACGGTCGCGCTCATCGGCGGCGTGCTCGCGCTGTTCGTGCTCGGGGTGATCCTCGGCAGCGTGGTGGCGGAACTGACCGACCGCGACCGGCGGACCCGCAAGACCGCGGTCCTCGCGACGGTGACGGTGTTGCTGACGATCGCCGCCGCGGCGGTCCTCGTGGACTGGACACCGGTCGCCGTGATCGCGATGACCTTGGCCATGGGAACGGAGAACTCGGTGTTCCGGCGGCACGGGGAGACGACCGTCGCCCTCACCTACATGACGGGTGCGCTGGTCAAGATCGGGCAGCGGATCGCGGCGGCCTTCTTCGGCGGTCCGCGCTGGAGCTGGCTGCCCTATCTGGGCCTGTGGGGCGGCTTGGTGACGGGTGCCGTTCTCGGCGCGCTCGCCCACCGGGTACTGGGTTTGCACGCCCTGTGGATCGCAGCGGCGTTCGCAGCCGCGCTGACGGTGGCGGTCCGTTTCCTCTCCGATCACGAGCTCACCGGCGGGGTGTGATTCCCACCTCCCCGTACGTTCGTACGGTAGAGAGCTCGGCTACGGTGCTCCCCATGCGCACGCGCCCCTACGTCACCACCAGCCCCACCAGGCTCGCTGCGGCCCTGCTCGACGTGGCCGCACGCAACGGTCTCGACGCGGCGAGCGTGCGGGAGGTGGCCAACGAGGCAGGGGTCTCGATCGGGGCGGTGCAGCACCATTTCCCGACCAAGGACGAGATGCTCGCGTACTCGTTCCGCACCCTCTCGGACCGGGTGCTGAACCGACTGACGAACGTCGATCCCGACATCGATCCGGCGCGCACCCTGTTCTCCGCGCTCAGCCAACTGCTCCCCCTCGACGAGGAACGCGGCAGCGAGGTGCACGTGATGTCGGCGTTCGCCGTGCGGGCGGTCACCTCCCCCACGCTGAGCGCCATCCGCACCGCCACCCTGTTCACGATCCGCACGGGCATAGCGCGCGTATTGATCCGCGCCGGTACACCCGACCCGGAGACCCGGGCCGCCCTGCTGCTCTCGGCCGCGAACGGGCTCGCGCTCGACGCGGCGGCCAGCCCCGAGCTCTACCCGCGCGAGTATCTGACCCACGCTCTGCACGCCCAGGTCCAGCTCGTCCTCGACGGCGCCGACGCGCACTGACCCGCGCCCCGGAATCCGGGACGCGGGTCGGTGATTGCAGTCGGACCGTCCTGTCAGTGGGCCGACCAGCCGCCGTCCATCGTGTACGACGCGCCGGTGACCATCCCGGCCTCGTCGGAGGCCAGCCACGACACGAGCGAGGCCACCTCCTCCGGCTCGACCAGCCGGGTCACCGCCTGATCGGTGAGCAGCACATCCGAGAGCACGCGATCCTCCGGGATGTCGTGCGCGCGGGCCTGTTCCGAGATCTGCTTCTCCACCAGCGGGGTACGGACGTAACCCGGATTGACGCAGTTGCTCGTCACGCCGCGGGGGCCGCCCTCGAGCGCGACGACCTTGGAGAACCCCTCGAGGCCGTGCTTGGCGGTGACGTACCCGGCCTTGAACGCCGACGCCCGCAGCCCGTGGACCGACGAGATGTTCACGATCCGGCCGAAGCCCCGCTCGTACATGCCGGGCAGCGCGGCCTTCACGAGCAGGAAGGGCGCCTCGACCATGAGCGTCTGGATGCGGCGGAAGTCGGCGAGGGCGAAGTCCTCCACCGGCCGCACCACCTGGATGCCGGCGTTGTTGACGAGGATGTCGACGTCGAGGCGGAGACCGTCGAGGCCGTCGGTGTCGAGCAGGTCGACCCCCCACCCCTCTCCCCCGATCTCGTGGGCGAGCGTCTTCGCGGCGACCTCGTCGACATCGGCGACGGTCACGCGGACTCCCTGCCGAGCGAGAGCGCGGGCACAGGCCGCCCCGATCCCGCCGGCACCACCGGTCACGAGTGCGGTGCGGGCCCTCATGCCGAGACCCTGGCGTTCTCGGCGGCCTTCTCCTGGGCGACGGTTTCCGCGTCCGCGGCGTCGATGTCGCGCAGCGAGATGCCCTTCGTCTCCCGGGCCACGATCACCGCGACGATCGTGATCAGCGACGAGCCGAGCAGATAGAAGGAGATCGGGACCGACGACTCGAAGCGGCTGAGCAGGCTCGCGGCGATGATCGGGGCGAGCGACCCGGCGACGATCGAGGTGACCTGGTAGCCGAGCGAGACGCCCGAGTAGCGCATGCGGGTCGGGAACATCTCCGCCATGATCGCCGGCTGCCCCGCATACATGAACGAGTGGAAGACGAGTCCGATGACGATCGCCGAGACGATCCACGCACTGTTGCCGGTGTCCATCATCGGGAAGGCGAGGAAGCCCCAGGCCCCGGCGGTGACGGCACCGATCATGTAGACGGGACGGCGTCCCAGCGTGTCCGACAGTCGTCCGACCATCGGGATGATCACGAAGTGCACGGCATGCGCGGCGAGCATCCACCACAGGATGTGGCTGGTGTCGGCACCGACGACGATCTTCAGATAGGTGATCGAGAAGGTGACGACGAGGTAGTACATGACGTTCTCGGCGAACCGCAGGCCCATGGCCGTGAACACGCCGCGCGGGTAACGCTTGAGCACCTCGAAGACGTTGAACGACGTCTCCTTGAGCTTGTCGGCCTCCTGCTGCGCCTCGAGGAAGATCGGGGCGTCGGTGACCTTGGTGCGGATGTAGTAGCCGATCAGCACGATGACGGCCGAGAGCCAGAACGCGACTCGCCAGCCCCACGACAGGAAGGCCGATTCGGGCAACGTGGTGGTGAGGACGAGCAGGACGATCGTCGCGAGGAGATTGCCCATCGGCACACCGGCCTGCGGCCACGACGACCAGAACCCGCGTGAGCGGTTGGGGCTGTGTTCGGCGACCAGCAGTACCGCGCCGCCCCACTCGCCGCCGACCGCGAAGCCCTGGATGAACCGGAGCGTCACGAGCAGCGCCGGCGCCCAGTACCCGATGGCACCGAAGGTCGGCAGGCAGCCCATCAGGAAGGTCGCGACGCCGACCATGATGATGCTGGTCTGCAGCAGTTGCTTGCGTCCGAACCGGTCACCGAAGTGGCCGAAGACGATCCCACCGAGCGGCCGGGCGACGAAGCCCACGGCGTAGGTGACGAACGCCGCGATGATCGCGTCGAGTTCGTTGCCGCCGTCGGGGAAGAAGACCTTGGCGAAGACGAGGGTTGCGGCGGTGCCGTAGAGGAAGAACTCGTACCACTCGACGACGGTGCCCGCCATGGACGCACCGACTACCCTGCGCAATGCCGACGGTGAACTCTCCGGCCCATCCGTTCGTGCCTGTTCGACGCTCATGCCTGCACCCTCCCGGGACGCTGTGTGACGGGGAACACTTCCAAACGCATATGCCGAGTATCGGTACGCACATATGCATCCACAATGACGCGATTCGCAGATGCGATCTGCAAAACTGCACACATGAGCGTGCCCTCGGCCGATGACCTCCTCGTCCTGCTCGCCGTCGGGCGCAGCGGCAGGTTCACCAGCGCCGCCGACGACCTGGGCGTCAACCACACCACGATCTCCCGGCGGATCGCCTCGCTCGAGCGCAGCCTCGGTGGTCGCGTGCTCGCGCGGTCGGCGGCGGGATGGGAACTGACCGACCTCGGTCGCGAGGCGCTCGAGGCCGCCGAACGCATCGAGGCCGCGGTCGGGACTCTGCGGAACCCCCGGGGTGAGCGCCGCCTCGAAGGCGTCGTGCGTATCTCCGCCACCGACGGCTTCAGCGCATACATCGCCGCCCCGGCCGGCGCGCTCGTGCGGCAACGCCATCCGGGTATCTCCGTCGAGATCGTCGCGACCACCCGTCGCGCCTCGCAGCAACGATCCGGCATGGACATCGAGGTGGTCGTGGGACGCCCGCAGGTGCATCGGGCCGAAGCGCACCGCCTCGCCGACTACAACCTGGGCCTCTACGCGTCGCGCGACTATCTCGCCACGCACGGCTCCCCGTCGTCGGTCCGCGACCTGCGTGAACACACCCTCGTGTACTTCATCGATTCGATGCTGCAGGTCGACGATCTCGACGTCGCGCGGCGCATCGCCCCCGACATGCAGGATTCGATCAGCTCGACGAACGTGTTCGTGCACGTCGAGGCGACCCGTGCCGCCGGAGGCCTCGGTCTGCTGCCGTGCTTCATGGCCGATCGGCACCCCGATCTCGTCCGGGTCCTGCCCGGCGAGGTCGAGGCGCGTCTGGCCTACTGGCTCGTCGCGCGCTCGGAGACGCTGCGGCGGCCGGAGGTCGCGGCCGCGGTCGCGGCGATCCGGGAGGTCGTGCACGCCCAGCGAGCAGTGCTCCTGGGGGTCGCTCGATAGAGTGCACGGGTGTCACTTCCGGACGAGGACGAAGCAGGAGCGGGCCGCTTCGCACCGAGTCCCTCCGGCGACCTGCACTTGGGCAATCTGCGCACCGCCGTTCTGGCGTGGCTGTTCGCGCGGTCGACGAACCGTCGGTTCCTGGTCCGCGTCGAGGATCTCGACCGGGTGCGTCCCGGCGCGGAGCAACGCCAGCTCGCGGATCTCGCGGCCATCGGTCTCGACTGGGACGGCCGAGTGGTCCACCAGTCCCGCCGCCGGCGCCTGTACGACGAGGCGATCGCGCGGCTCGAGCAGGCCGGCCTGACCTACGAGTGCTACTGCACCCGACGCGAGATCCTCGAGGCCACCTCCGCACCCCACGCCCCTGCGGGCGCCTATCCGGGCACCTGCCGCAACCTCACCGACGAGCAGCGGGCCGAGCGCCGGTCCTCCGGCCGCGCCCCCGCGATCCGATTGCGGGCGACCGAGGAGTGGTTCACCGTCCACGACCTGCTGCACGGAGATTTCACGGGCATCGTCGACGATCTCGTGTTGCGCCGCAACGACGGAACCCCCGCGTACAACCTCGCAGTGGTGGTGGACGACGCCGACCAGGGCATCGATCAGGTGGTGCGCGGAGACGACCTGCTCACCTCCGCGCCCCGGCAGGCCTATCTCGCACACCTTCTCGGACTGTCGGAACCCGTCTACGCGCATGTGCCGCTCGCGCTCAACAAGGAGGGCAAGCGACTGGCCAAACGGGACGGCGCGGTGACACTGGCCGATCAGCTCGCGCTCGGTCACACGGCCGACGACGTGCTGGGCACGATCGCCGTGTCGCTGCGACTCGCCGACCCCGGCGAGCCCGTGTCGCCGGAACTGTTGCTGGACCGCTGGAATCCCGTGAGACTCCCCCGTGATCCGTGGGTGTTCGCGCCGTCGGAGGAAGGCATCCGATAGGACACGATGCGGACATAGCGGATGCGGACCCGAGGTGATGTCCGTACTCTCTCGGAAGTGTCCGATCCCGGAGACGAGAGGCAGCCATGACCACCGGTGGTTACGACCCGAATCAGGATCCGAAGAACCCGGGTGGTTATCCGCCACCCGGAAACTGCCCACCACCCGGAAACTATCCGCCGCCCTCGGGGGGTGGCACTCCCCCGCCGGGTGGGAACTATCCGCCGCCCGGCAACTACCCGCCTCCGGGGAACTATCCCCCGCCCTCGGGTGGCAACTACCCGCCTCCGGGTGGGTCCTACCCGCCGCCGGGGAACTATCCGCCTCCCCCGTCGAGTGGTGACTACCCGCCCCCGCCGGGCGCGTACGGCGCCGGGAGCTTCGGTGGTCCGCCCCCGAATCAGTTGAGTGTCGGCGACGCGATCTCCTACGGTTGGTCGAAGTTCAGCGGCAACGCCGGCGTGTGGATCGTCTTCATGCTCGCCGCGTTCGTCATCCAGGGCCTGATCAGCGGCATCTTCAACGGGTTCGACTTCACCGGTGAGGCGACGGACTTCACCCTCCTGAGCGCCATCGGCAGCATCGTCACGACGATCGTCGGATACCTGATCCAGGCCGCCTTCGTGCGCGGCGCACTGGCCGAAACCGACGGGCAGCGACCCGCTTTCGGGACGTTCCTCCAGATCGGCCCGATCGGCGCGGTCATCGTCGCAGGTCTGCTCGTGGGCATCGGCACGTCGATCGGTCTCGTGCTGTGCATCCTCCCGGGCCTGGTGTTCGCGTTCTTCGCGTGGTGGACGATGCAGTTCGTCATCGATCGCAATCAGGACGCCGTCACCGCGATCAAGTCGAGCTTCAATGCCGTCAAATCGAATGCGGGAACGCTGGTGCTGCTCGCCCTCGCACTGCTCGGCATCAACCTCCTCGGTGCCCTGTTGTGCCTGATCGGCCTGCTGGTCACCGTGCCGGTCTCGATCATCGCCGTCACGTACGCCTACCGGGTCACCACGGGTGGTCCCGTAGCGGCCTGACACAACCCCGGCGGGGACCCTCCCGTCGCATCCGGAGGCATCTACCGACGCGCCACGGCACGCTGTACCGTGGCGCGTTGCCATGCCGATCGCGACAAGGGAGACATAAGTGACCACTGGTGGCTATCCACCCCCTCAGCAGGATCCTCGGGCGACGGGCGGTCATCCCGGCGCCCCCTCGTACGGCGCCACCCCGCCCGACTACACCCAGCAGTTCCCTCAGTACGGCGCTCCCCAGAACGGTGGCCCTCAGTACGGCGCTCCCCAGTACGGAACGCCGCAGTACGGAACACCGCAGAACGGCGCTCCCCAGTACGGTGCACCTCAGTACGGTGCACCGCAGGGCAATGGGTTCGGAGGCCCGGGATTCCCCGGTCCGGATCCGAACTTCGGCACCGGCACCCCGGGGGAGCTGCTCCCGCGTCTCGGCGCCCGCATCATCGACGGTCTCATCGTCGGCATCCCCATGGGGATCCTGACCGCGATCATGCTCCTCGCGAGCGGCGGAAGCGGCTTCGTGAACTTCTTCATGACGGTCGTCAGCGGTGTCGTCGCCTTCGGCTACTGGACGTACATGGAGTCCGCTCGGGGCGCGACCGTCGGCAAGAAGCTCCTCGGCCTGTCGGTCGTCGGTCCCGCCGGTGGCAACCCCACCCTCGAGCAGGCCGCCAAGCGCAATGCCTTCGTCGCGCTGCAGATCCTCACCGGCATCCCGCTGCTGGGCTTCCTCGCCGGTCTGCTGTCGCTCGCCGCATACATCGGTATCGCGGTCACCATCGAGCAGGACGGCGACAAACAGGGCTTCCACGACAAGTTCGCCGGCGGCACCCGGGTACGCAAGTCCTGATCTCCCGCGCGTTCCGGGTCCCGTCCTCGTCAGGACGGGGCCCGTTCGTCGCATATGGGGTGTTCGCGCACGTACAGACCGTCCGCAACTTCGTGATCGCCCCATGGTGATGCTTGGATGTCCGGGTGACCGAGCACGGATCGAACACCTCCCCCGCCCTCTTCGACCACGCCGCCTTCGCGCGCGTGGGCCGCAGCCCGTACACGGGGATCGTCGTGCTGTTCACCGCGGTACTGATGATCTCCAACATCTCCGCGACGAAGGGCATCGCGTTCTTCACCGGCTCCGAACTCACCGCCGGTCCGCTGCAGATCCTGCCGATCATCACCGACGGCGGGTTCTTCCTGTTCCCCCTCGCCTACATCCTCGGCGACGTGCTCAGCGAGGTGTACGGCTTCGCGGCCACCCGCCGCGCCGTCTTCTACGGCTTCGGGGCGGTCGCGCTGTCCGCGCTGTGCTTCTGGATCACGCAGCAGCTACCTCCGGCCGACTTCTACGCCGGTCAGGAGTCCTTCGAGAACGTGCTCGGCGTGGTGCCCCGGATGCTCATCGCCGGGCTCGCCGGGTACGCGGTCGGGCAGCTGCTCAACTCGTACGTGCTCGTCCGCATCAAGGAACGCACCCGGGAGAAGCACCTGTGGGCGCGGCTGATCGGGTCGACCGTCGTCGGCGAGTTCGCCGACACCCTCATCTTCTGCTCGATCGCCGCAGGGGCCATCGGCATCACGACCTGGGCCGACTTCGTCAACTTCGTGATCGTCGGGTTCCTGTGGAAGACGCTGGTCGAGATCGTCGTGCTCCCGGTGACGTACCGCGTGATCGCGTACGTCAAGAAGCGCGAACCCTCCTACGCGTGACGACTCACGCCTGACGACTCAGGCCCGACGACTCAGGCCTGGCGCCGGCTCGCGTAGAACCGGCCGAGCGTCTCGGCCTTGAACTCGGCGAGCGTGCCCTTCTCCATGTTCGTCCGGATGTCGTCGACGAGGCGCACCGTGAACCGTTCGTTGTGGATCGTGCACAACGTCGAGGCGAGCATCTCCTTCGCCTTGAACAGGTGGTGGATGTACGCGCGCGTGTAGTTCCGGCAGGTGTAGCAGTCGCAGTTCTCGTCGATCGGCGTGAAGTCGCGCCGGTGACGGCTGGTGTTGATGTTGAACCGGCCGTCCGGGTGGTAGATCGCGGCGTTGCGCGCGACCCGCGACGGATTGACGCAGTCGAAGGTGTCGACGCCGTGCTCGACCGCGACGAAGATGTCGTCGGGTTCGCTGATGCCCAGCAGGTGCCGCGGCTTGTGCTCGGGCAGCTCCTCGGTGCACCACCGCACGATCGTGCCGAGATTGTGCTTCTCGAGCGCCCCGCCGATGCCGTAGCCGTCGAACCCGCGGCCGGTCTCACCGACGATGGACTCGAGGCCGCGGCAGGCCTGTCGTCGCAGGTCCTCGTATTGCGCGCCCTGCACGACCCCGAACAACGCCTGGTAGGGGCGGTGGGCACGTTCGGCGGTGAGCTTCTCGTGCTCGGCGATGCACCGCACCGCCCACGCCTGGGTCCGCTCGAGGGAGCGTTCCTGGTAGCCGCGGGTGTTCATGAGGGTCGTGAGCTCGTCGAAGGCGAACATGATGTCGGCACCGAGCTCGTGCTGGATACGCATCGACACCTCGGGGGTGAACCGGTGCCGCGACCCGTCGAGGTGCGATTTGAAGGTCACACCGTCGTCGTCGACGTGGGCGAGCCGTTCCTTGCCCTTGGCGATGACGTCGTCGTTCTGGACGCCGACGGACTCCATCGCGATGACCTTCTTGAACCCGGCCCCGAGCGACATGACCTGGAATCCGCCGCTGTCGGTGAAGGTGGGGCCGGGCCAGTTCATGAACTTCCCGAGCCCGCCGGCCTCGTCGACGATGTCGGAGCCGGGCTGCAGGTAGAGGTGGTAGGCGTTGGCGAGCAGCGCCTGCGAGCCGAGCTCGGCCATCGTCTCGGGCAGCACCGCCTTGACGGTCGCCTTCGTACCCACCGGGACGAAGGCCGGGGTGCGGATGTCTCCGTGCGGGGTGTGGATCGTGCCCGTGCGGCCGAGTCCGTTGTCGAGACGCGCTCCGACCGTGAAGAAGGGATCGGGCGGGGTCGGAATGCTGGAATCGGTCACTTCCGTATCCAATCACGTCGGGAAGGTGCGGCCTTCTCACGGCGGCGAACGGAGATCGCGAACACGGCGACACCGGCGAGCGCCAGCAGCACACCGACCGCGGCGGGAGCGGTGTAGCCGAATCCGGCCGCGATCACGACCCCGCCGATCCACGCACCGAACGCGTTCGCCAGGTTGAACGCGGCGTGGTGCAGCGACGCCGCGAGCGTCTGGGCGTCCTCCGCGACATCCATCAACCGCACCTGCAGAGCCGGGCCCACCGCGGCGCATCCGACGCCCAGACCGAAGACCATCACGAAGGCGGTCCACGGGTTGTGGGCCGCGGCGACGAACAGCGCGAGCAGCACCGCGAGCGAGGCGATCGACGCGTAGACGCCGCGGATCACACCGCGATCGGCGACGCGACCACCGATGGCATTGCCGACGACCATGCCCACGCCGAAGAGCATCAGCGCGACCGGCACGAGCGATCTCGACACTCCGGCGACGTCGGTCAGCGTGGTGCTGATGTAGGTGTACACCGCGAACACACCACCGAAGCCGATGACGGCCACGGCGAGCGTGAGCCAGACGGTGCTGCTCTTCAACGCCCCGAGTTCGACCCGCACGCTGGTCGTCGGTATCGACAGTGTCGGCACCCAGGCGGCGAGAGCGACGACGGTGGCCGCTCCGATCACGGCGACCAGCACGAACGCCGCGCGCCAGCCCAACGCCATGCCGAGCCACGAGGCGGCGGGCACCCCGACGACGTTCGCCACCGACAACCCCATCATCACCAGCGACACCGCCCGCGCGCGCCGACCGGGTCCTGCGAGATGCGCCGCGACCAGCGCGGCGACCCCGAAGTACGCGCCGTGCGGCAGGCCGGCGACGAAACGGGAGACGACGAGCAGACCGTAGTTCGGGGCCAGCACCGTGGCGGCATTGCCGAGGGTGAACGCGACCATCAGCGCGACCAGCAGTGTCTTGCGCGGCACGCGGGCGGCGATCGTCGCGATGAGCGGGGCACCGACGACGACACCGGCCGCGTAGGCGGAGACGACGTGGCCCGCGGTGGGTTCGGAGACCCCGATGCTCGTCGCGATCTCGGGGAGCAACCCCATGGCGACGAACTCGGTGGTTCCGATCCCGAACCCGCCGAGGGCGAGCGCCCACATCACGAGCGTGCGCGCGGGATGTCCGGAGTCGGCGTGGGCAGGATCGTCGAGTGGGCGGCCGGAAGCCGTGGTGGTCATCGGTGAGGAAACCTTCGATCTGTCGAGGGTCCCGGAGTCGGAGGTCGTGCGGGCCGGGACGCGGGCGCGCTCGGGGAGCAACGCGGGGCAGCCTCCATTCTGGGACAGTCCGGCCTCGCACTTCTCCCCGCGGCGACGTGAGTTCCGCCATCTCCCGATCGTCAGGTGAGGAAGGTCGTATCCGCCCGCTCGGCTCTGCGCGCCTCGATCCTCCTGGCGACGAACTTGCCGATCTCGTCCACCCACAGCACGGACGAGCCGACTGCGACCGCGAGCAGCCACTGCTCGGAGGTGAGGGAGGTGGTGTCCATGAATCCCTGCAGGGCGCCGAGTTGCACGACGCAGATCTGCAGGACGACGACGGCGCCGATCGCGATCCAGATGGTGTGGTTGGTGAACGTCTGCGCCGAGAACACCGATCCGAGATCCGAGCGCACGTTGAACAGGTTGAACACCTGGTAGAAGACGAATGTCGTGAACGCGAGGGTGGTGGCGAACAACGGGTCGGATGCGCTGTCGGGGAACAGTTCCGGTCCGAAGTGCAGGACTGCGATCGTGCCCACCGTCATCACGATGCCGAGGCCGAGGATGCGCTGGACCCGGGAGCGTTCGAGCAGGGCCTCGTTCGCGGGCCGCGGTCGTCGCCTCATCGCGTCGGGGGCGGTCGGGTCGACACCGAGTGCGAGCGCCGGCGGTCCGTCCATGATGATGTTCACCCACAGGATCTGCAGTGCGCTGAAGGGCGCGCCACCCGCGAGTCCGAGCACACCGGCCGTCAGGAAGATGAGGACGAAGCCCCACGCCGTGGTGAGCTGGAACTTCACGAATTTGACGATGTTGTCGTAGATTCCGCGTCCCTCGGCCACGGCGGCGACGATGGTCGCGAAGTTGTCGTCGGTGAGGATCATGTCCGCGGCGCCCTTGGAGACGTCGGTTCCCGTGATCCCCATGGCCACACCGATGTCGGATTGTTCGAGCGCGGGAGCGTCGTTGACGCCGTCGCCCGTCATCGCGACGATCTGCCCGTCGGCCTGCAGCGCTTCGACGAACCTGATCTTGTGTTCGGGCGCCACGCGGGCGAGGACGCCGAATTCCTTTGCCCTCCTGCGCAGTTCGTCGTCGGTGAGTTTGTCGAGATCTGAACCGGAGGCAGCCGACCCGCGGATTCCGAGTTCCTCGGCGATCGCGGAAGCCGTCACCAGATGGTCGCCGGTGATCATGTGCACCGAGATGCCCGCCTCGTGGGCGACGGCGATCGCATCCTTGGCTTCGGCCCGCGGCGGGTCGACGATGCCGACGATCGCGTGGATCGTCAGGTCGGCCACCTTCTCCTGCAGAGCATCGGTGTCGCCGCGGGGAACGGCATCGAGGTCGCGACCGGCGATCATGAGGGTTCGCAGACCTTCCGACGCGAGCGCCTCCACGGCCCGCTGGATCCTCGCGCGACCGTCGTCGTCGAGCGGAATCGGGCCGTCGGGGCCGGCGATCGAGGTGGCACGGTCGAGGAGCACACCCGGCGCGCCCTTCACGAAACAGCGGTATCCGCCGTTCGGCAGGGTGTGGAAGGTGGCCATGTACTTGTAGTCCGAGTCGAACGGCACCTCCGAGATGCGGTTCAACGCGGCCCGCGCACCCTCGACGTCGATGCCGCCCTTCTCGGCGAGCACCACGAGGGCACCCTCGGTGGGATCGCCGACCAGCACTCCGTTGCGAACGGTCGCGTCGTTGCACAGTCCCATCCCGAGCAGTGCGTCCGTGAAGTCCGGTGCGGGCAGACCGTCACCGACGAGGATCTTGCCGTCGGTTCCGTACCCGGTGCCGGTGACGCGGAAGGCACGACCCGCGACGAGCAGTCGCTGCACCGTCATCTCGTTGAGGGTGAGGGTGCCGGTCTTGTCGGTGCAGATGTGGGTGGTGCTGCCGAGCGTCTCGACCGCGGCGAGTCGTTTGACGATCGCACCGCGGGCCGCGAGACGTGAGGCTCCCATCGCGAGGGTGAAGGCGACGACGGCCGTGAGCCCTTCGGGGATCGTCGCGACCGCCAACGACACCGCGGTGACGAGGAGATCCGACCAGGTCTGTCCCCGCAGCAGACCGAGGACGAACACCAGCGCCACCGTCACGATCGCGACGATCGTCAGGGCCTGGGCGAGTTGGCCGATGCGCCGTTGCAGCGGCGTCTGTTCGCCACCGGCCGATCCGAGAAGGGTTGCGATGGCACCCATTTCGGTACGCATGCCCGTGCCGGTGACGATCATCGCGGCACGTCCGCGTGTGACCTCGGTGTTCATGAACAGCATGTCGGTGCGGTCGCCGAGCGGCGCGTCGGGATCGTCGACGACGTCGGCCTGTTTGTCGACGGGCTGGGATTCACCGGTGAGGGCGGCCTCCGCGACCTGCAGCCGGACGGCGGTGACGAGTCGGCCGTCGGCCGGGACGGTGTCGCCGGCCTCGAGGAGCACCACGTCTCCGGGGACGAGTTCGGCGCGGGGCACCTCCGTCCCCCTGCCGTCGCGCAGCACCCGGCTGGTCGACACCGACATCTTCTTCAACGCGGCGAGGCTGCTCTCGGCCCGGGATTCCTGCACGTAGTTCAGCACGGTGTTGAGCGCGATCACCGCGAAGATGACGACGGGGGTCTCCCACTCGCGGGAGACGGTGGCGCTGACCACCGCCGCCACGACCAGAACGAGGGTCATCCTGTCGGCCAGCAGCGAGAGCACGCGCCGCCAGGTCGGTACCTTCTTCGCCTCGCCGAGCAGGTTCGGGCCGTACTCGCCACGCCGTCGTTCGACCTCGTCCGCACTCAACCCTCGTTGCGGATCGACCTCGAACGCCTCGGCGACGTCGGTCGCGGCGCGGGTGTGCCAACTCGAGGTGGTCGCGGGAGCTTGTGCGGACATCGGCACTCCTCGTTCGGGCTGCTCTCGGCGGATCGGGCGAACACGGTCCTGACGGCCGGTTTCACCGTAACCGGCGGAGCGTTCCACTGCGCCGGAAGCCGGTTCGTGATGTGCTGGATACGGCAGCGGAACCGGAGGAGTGAACGCGATGAGCGACAACCCGAACACCGACGATCCTGTCGTCCCACTCGACGAGGACCAGTGCTGGGACCTGCTCGCGACGGGCAAGGTGGGCCGCCTCGTCACCGTCGTCGGCGGGCGACCGGAGATCTATCCCGTCAACTACGTCACCGACGATCGCACGGTGTACTTCCGCAGCGGTGAGGGCAGCAAGCTCTCCGAACTGGCGGTGCACCCGCAGGTGGCCTTCGAGGTGGACGAGATCCGCGAGGACTCCGCGTGGAGCGTCGTGCTGCACGGACACGCCCGGATCCTGCGGAGCTTCGACGACGCGGCGCGGATCGACGCCCTCGGACTGTCGCCGTGGGTTCCCACCCCGAAATACGACTACGTCGCGCTGACGGCCACCGACCTCACCGGGATGCAGCTCACGCTCGTCAAGCGCTGAACGGTGGCGCCCTCTGCGCAGCAGCACCGCCTGTTGATGCGGTTCATGCTGCTGTCGGTGGCGACCGCGCTCGCGACGATGCTGCTGAAGGCATCGGCGGCGTGGATCACCGGATCGGTGGGTCTGTTGTCGGACGCGCTCGAATCCGGGGTCAACCTCGTCGCGGCGCTCGTCGGTCTCGCGGCGCTACGTCTCGCCGCGAAGCCGGCCGACGCGAACCACGATTTCGGGCACGGGAAGGCCGAGTACCTCTCCGCCGCGGTCGAGGGCACCATGGTCTTCGCCGCCGCGACGGTGATCCTGTGGACCTCGGTCGAGCGCCTGATCTCCCCGCAGCCGGTGACCGAGGTCGGACTCGGTCTCGTCCTGTCGGCCGGATCGTCGGCGCTCAACCTCGTGGTCGGTCTGCTGCTCATCCGGCAAGGCCGCGCACATCGGTCGATCACGCTGGTCGCCGACGGGAAACACCTGCTGACGGACGTGTGGACGTCGGCGGGCGTGCTCGTCGGCGTCGCGCTGGTCGCGCTGTCCGGGTGGGACGTGCTCGACCCGATCGTGGCGATCCTCGTCGCCCTGAACATCCTGCGGATCGGCTTCGGGCTCGTGCGGCAGGCGGTCGTCGGCATGCTCGACGCGGTTCTTCCCCCGGAGGACGTGACGGCGGTGAACGCCGTCCTCGACCGCTATCGGGAACCGGGGGTGGTGACGATCCTGCCGCCGCGCACCCGCGAGTCGGGACGGCAGCGCTTCGTCTACCTCGTCGTGCGGGTGCCGGGCGACTGGACGGTGCGCGCCGGCCACGACCTGCTCGACCGCATCGAGGCCGATCTCGGCGAGGCACTGCCCGGCGTCGTGGTGTTCAGCCATCTCGAGCCCGACCGCGCCCCCACGGGACGCAGGTGAGGTGATCAGGCCGAGGCGACGAGCCCGGCACCGAGGCCGAGCATCAGGACCGCGACGCCGCCGTCGAGGATGCGCCACGAGGACGGCTTGGCGAACCAGGCACGCAGATAACGGGCGCCGTACCCGAGGGCGGCGAACCACACGACGCTCGCGGTGATCGCCCCCGCACCGAACCACCACCGGCCGGGGTTGCCGTAATGGTTGGCCACCGAACCGAGCATGAGCACGGTGTCGAGATAGGTGTGCGGGTTGAGCCAGGTCAGCGCCAGGCAGGTCAGCAGGGCCGCGCCGATGGTGACGGCACCGCCCGGGGCGGCGGACAGTGCCGACGGCTTCAGCGCGCGACGTGCCGCGAAGAGTCCGTAGCAGATGAGGAAAGCGGCACCTGCCCAACGGATCACGTCGATCGCGCCGGGAGCGCGGTCGAGGATCGTCGCGATCCCGGCGATGCCCGCGGTGATGAGCACGGCGTCGGAGATCACGCAGATCGCGATCACAGGCAGCACGAATCGTCGCGCGATCGCCATGCGCAGGACGAAGGCGTTCTGCGCACCGATGGCGACGATGAGGGACAGACCTGTGACGAATCCGGCGACGACGAGTGACATGGCATCGACGCTAGGAATCCTGCCGAGATAAGAACAGTTGATTGTGCTGTACCTGCATTAGAGTTTCTTAATATGGACCTGGACTTCGCTCAACTGCGCACTTTTGCAACGGTATTGGACGAGGGCACTTTCGAGGGTGCGGCGGCTGTTCTTCGCGTCACACCGTCCGCGGTGAGCCAACGCATCAAGTCGCTCGAACAACACGTCGGTCAGGTACTGCTGCGACGGACCAGGCCCGTCAGCGCGACCGCGGCCGGCGAAGTGGTGATGCGACTTGCCCGGCAGGTCGCGCGGCTGGAGCAGGACGCCTCCGAGGAACTCGGTCTCGGCGCCGACACCGGGAGTTACGCCACGATTCCGCTCGTCGTCAACGCCGACTCGATGTCCACCTGGATGCTGCGCGCCCTGGCCCGGATGCCCGTGCGCTACCGAGCCCTGTTCGAACTGCACCGCGAAGACGAGTTCCACTCCACGGATCTGTTGCGCGACGGCACCGCCATGGCGGCGGTCACCTCCGTCCCCGAACCCGTGCAGGGCTGCACGTCCGAGAAGCTCGGCGCCATGCGCTATCACGCGATGGCGAGCGTCGACTTCGCCGAACGCTGGTTCCCCGAGGGTATGACCCCCACCGAACTGCGGGAGGCCCCGATGCTCACCTTCGACCGTAAGGACGACATGCAGGATCGCTTCGTCCGCAAGCGGACCCGGCGGCGGCTGAATCCGCCGCGCAACTACGTTCCCGGCGCCCTCGAGTTCGTCGAGGCCGCGCGGCTGGGGTTGGGCTGGGCCATGCTCCCCGACGCGATGGTCGCCGACACGACCGATCTCGTGAGCCTGGCCCCGGACGACCCGATCGCCGTGCCGCTGTACTGGCAGCGGTGGCGGCTGGACTCTCCCGTTCTCGACGCGCTGACCGATGCGGTCCGTCGCACCGCGCGCGAAGTGCTGCATTGACCTCCCGAACCCGACCTTCCGAAATGAGAACGGCCCGAACCGGATTGCTCCGGTTCGGGCCGCTCTCGTCGTGATGCGGATCAGTAGTTGAACGCCTCTGCCCAGTGCTGCGAGTACTCGGCCTGACGTTCCACCTCGGTCAGCGGCATACGCCAGACCTTGTCGGAGTCGAGCGGCGGGAGTTCACGGCCGAGCGCGGTCGGCGGTGCGACGTCGGGTCGTACGCTGTAGTCGCCCAGCTCGGTGAACAGCTCCTGGCCGCGCTTCGAGAAGTTGTAGTTCATGAACACCTCGGCCGCTTCCGCGTTCTCGGCGGTGGCGGTCCTGCCCAGGTAGTAGTCGAAGGTCACGAAGCCTTCCTCGGGCACGACGAAGTCGATGGGCGCCTTGTCCTCGGTGGCGGTGACGTTCACCGACGCCGAACCCGTGGTCGCGATCGGCACCTCACCGCGGGCGAAGGCCGTCAGCTTCTGGCCGGCACCGTCGTAGATCGTCGGCTGCAGCGCCGCGAGCTTCTCCCAGTAGCCGTCCTCGAGCTTCTCCTCGACGAACCAGTTGAGTGCGACGTTGGAACCGCCCGTCGCACCCTGCGAGATGCCGATCTTGCCGCGCCACTTCTCGTCGAGCAGGTCGGCCCACGAGGTGGGTGCCTCCTCCTCGGTGACGGCGCGGGTGTTGTAACCGAAGGTCTGCACCACGTTGGTGACCCGGGAGAAGTTGCCGTCCTGGATCACGACCTCCTCGAGTTCCTCGGTGCCGGGCACGACGTACGGATTCCACACGTCGGCGTCGGTGAAGCTGTCGACGATGTCGTAGTCGGAGGTGCGGATCACGTCGGCGTTCAGACGGCCTGCGCCCTGCTCGGAGAGCACGCGCTCGGCCAAGCGGGCCGGGACGAGGCGCATCAGGTCGACCTTGATGCCGGTGTCGCGGGTGAACGCCTCGATGAAGGCCTGCTCGTTGGATTCCTGGTAGCTCGAGTACAGACTCAGCGTCTGCGACTTCGCTACCTCGTAGGTCTCCTTGTCGGCGATCGTCTCGCCGTCGATGACCAGACCCTCCGAGGTGTCGACCTCGGCCTGGGAGGTGACGCCGTCGGAATCTCCGCCACCGCACGCCGCGAGTGTCGTGGCGAGGACGACCGACAGAGCGGTGAGCGCTACTTTGCGCGTTTTCATGGTGAGGCCCTTCGTTTCTCGAAAAGTCCGGTCAGAGCGAATTGGTTCCGGAGTCCGACGCTTCGGCGAGCTGCTTCTTCTCCCGGTTGCCGGCGAGCTGGGCGAGGACGGCCAGCACGGCGATCACCAGGACGAACAGCACGCTGATGGAGGCCGCGACCGCCGTCTGCCCGTTCTCGAAGTTGTCGAAGACCAGGATCGACAGGATCCGGGTGTCGGAGGTGAACAGGAACAGCGAGGCCGACAGTTCGCGCATCGCCAGCATGAGCAGGAGCAGGAAGGTCGACACGATACCGACGCGCATCAGCGGCACGGTGACGTTGGCGATGGCGCGCGACCGGCGGGCGCCGAGCATCACGGCACTGTCCTCGAGGTCGCTGTGCAGCTGCAGCATCGACGACGAGATCGAGCGGTAGCCCTGCGGCAGCGCCACGGCGACACAGGCGACGGCGAGGATGATCAGCGTGCCGTAGATCGGGATCGGCAGGCTGAGCCAGGTCCAGAGGATGCCCATGCCGAGCACGATCGACGGGATGGCGAGCGGTGCGGTGGCGATCTGCTCGAGCAGGGCGCCGAGGCGGCTCTTGGTCCGGTAGCGGATGTACGAGGCGGAGAAGCTGATCGTCGTACCGGCGAAGGCGGCGACGACGGCCACGACCACCGAGTTCACCAGCGCCTTCTGGAAGTCGGCCGCCGAGGCCACCTCCACGATGTTGTCGAACGACATTCCGCCCTGGAACATCTGGGACATGCTGTACAGGTACGGCGAGTCCTGGGTGGCGGCGAGGAAGAGCGCGCCCATCGGCAGTGCGATCGCGAGCAGGAAGTACACGAGCGCGAAGATCGTTGCCGGCCAACGCCAGCCGCGCAGCGGCACCTGACGGGGACGGGCACCCTTGCCGGTCATCGTCGTGAACTTGCGGCGGTTGACGATCCACTGCTGGCCCATGGTGACGAAGACCAGGCCGAGCGTGAGCAGGATGGCGATACCGGCGGCGGCGTTCGCTTGGGCCGGGGCTGCACCCATGAGCCGGAAGATGTAGGTGGGCAGGGTCTCGATCCCCGCGGGGTTACCGAGCACCGCCGCGACCGGGAAGTTCTCCATGCTCAGCGCGAAGACGAGGATGCCCGAACCGAGCAGGGCCGGCATGGCGAGCGGCAGGGTCACCGTTCGGAACATCGTCTTCAGGGAGGCGCCGTGCACGGTCGCGGCCTCTTCGAGGTCGGCGTTCATCATCGACAGCGAACTGTGCACCAGCATGAACACGTACGGCGCGTAGAACAGGCCGAGAACGAAGATCAGGCCGGGGATGCTGTAGATGTTGATCGTCATGCCCAGGCCCAGGTCGGCAAGCAGGATGTTGACGAATCCGGCACTGGGAGAAGCGAGCAGCGACCAGGCGAGCGCACCCACGAGAGCCGGCACGAACACCGGCGCCATGCCGATGAAGAAGATGAACCGGCGCCAGGGCGCATCGGTGCGAGCACAGATGAAGGCGAGCGACGCACCGATCACGAGCGCGATGACCGTCGCCCCGAGGCCGAGCATGAGGGAGTTCACCAGACCCTTGACGGCGTCGGGACTCGTGAGCACCTTGAGGTTGTCGAGTGTGAGGGCACCGAGACCGCTGTTGCCCGGACGCGGCACCTCGGTGGCGATCGCGGCGACGAGCACCAGGATCATCGGCATGATCACCAGGACGGCCAGGACGGCGAGGACCACCAGTGCCGCGCCGTTCTTGCGGAGGATTCCCCTGCGCCACAACGGCGCCGATACCGGGGTCTCCGGCTCGAGGTCGTCGACCGGATGCGTTTCGGGGGGTGTGGCCAGCTGGGTCATGCCGCGACCTCCTGCAGTCGTGCCTGTCGTGCCACATCGGCCGGCAGGACCTGGACGTTCTCCGGTGAGACCGAAGCGAACACGCGATCGCCGATCTCGAAGCGCTCGGCGCCCTTCGTCGGGGCGAAGATGTCGAGCTCACCCCCGTTGTCGAGGGTGACGGCGTAGCGGACGCTCGAGCCCTGGAAGCTCGTGACGGCGACGCGACCCGAGAACTCGTTGGTGCCACCGCCGGACACAGTCGACAGCATCAGGTCCTCGGACCGGATGCACGCCTTGAAGTCGTCGGCGGCGGCGAGGCCGCGTTGCTCGGTGCGGATCACCTCTCCCCCGTCGCGAACGGCCGTGACGTAACCGTCGGTGCCGACGGTGGCGGTGCAGTCGAAGATGTTGGACACACCGAGGAAGTGCGCGATCGACGCGCTCGCCGGCTCGTTGTAGATCGCGGTGGGGCCGCCGATCTGCACGATCCGTCCGCCCTGCATGAGCGCGATGCGGTCGGCGAGTGCGAATGCCTCCTGCTGGTCGTGCGTGACGTAGACCGTGGTCAGGCCGAGGCTCAGCTGGATCTCCCGCAGTTCCACCCGCAGGCGGTCGCGCAGGCGGGCGTCGAGGTTCGACAGCGGCTCGTCGAGCATGAGCACCGAGGGGCGCATCACGAGCGAGCGGGCGAGTGCCACACGCTGCATCTGTCCACCGGAGAGCAGGCTCGCGCCACGCTGCGCGAAGTCCGACAGACCGACGAGCTCGAGCACCTCCGCGACACGCGACTTGATCTCCGCCGCAGGGAGTTTCTGCAGCTTCAGCGAGTACGCGACGTTCTGGAAGACGGTCATGTGCGGCCACACCGCGTACGACTGGAAGACCATGCCGACGTTGCGCTTGTTGGGCGGCAGGTTGATGCCCTTCGCCGCGTCGAAGACGACCGTGTCGCCGATGGTGATGCGACCGGCGGTGGGTTCCTCGAGGCCGGCGATGCACCGCATGGTGCTGGTCTTGCCGCAGCCCGACTTCCCGAGGAGCACAACCGATTCGCCCTCGTCGATCTCGAGGTTGAGGTTCTCGATGGCCGTGAACTTCCCGTAGCGGAGCTGCAGGTTCTCGATCGTGATCTTCATAGTGGTTCCTCAGGTTGTCTTTCCGGCGGGTGTCGGGTCCTACTCGAAGTACGTGACGGCTTCGATCAGCACCGGGGAGGTGCCTTCGAAGGCTCGGTGCAGGGCCGCCTTCAGTTCCTCGGCACCGGTGACCCGTTCGCCCTTCACGCCGTAGCCTTCCGCGATCTTGACGAAGTCGATGTCGGGCACGTCGAGTCCCGGGGTGTCGCCGGTGTCCAGAGCGCGGGTGAACCGGCGCAGCGCACCGTACGTACCGTTGTTGAGGATGACGAACACCACCGGCACGTCGCGGCGGGCCGCGGTCCACAGTGCGGTGATCCCGAAATTGGCGGATCCGTCACCGATGGTCGCGACCACGCGACGCTCCGGATGGGCGAGCTGGACGCCAACGGCAGCGGGCAGGCCGAAGCCCAGGCCGCCGGAGGCCGGCGAGTAGAACGAACCCGGTTCGACGAGTTGCGCGTGCCGCCAGAAGGCGTCCGCCGTGGAGGTGGATTCGTTGACGTAGACCACGTCGCGGGGAGCGATCTCGGCGATGGTGGCGAACACCGTGTCGGGGTGCATGGCCTCGGTGCGATCGGCTCCGCGTGCGAACGCCTCCCGTGCCGGCTCTGCCGGAAGGTCGCGGCTGCGGACCCGCTCGGCGAGGATGCGCAGCGTCGCGCCGACCGGCGCGAGGTAGGCCTCGCCGAAGGGCGCACGGGCGACCTCGCCGGTGTCCTCGGACAGGTGCAGCACGCGCGTGCCCTCCGCCAGGAAGGGACCCGGACGGTAGTGGTGGTAGCGGAAGACCGGGGCACCGGCGACGAGCACCACGTCATGGTCGGCCAGTGCCTCGTGGATGGACATGACGTTGGCGGGCAGCACCCCCCGGAACAGCGGATGGGTGTTGGGGAAGGGGCACCGCGACGGCGACGGTGCGATCCATACCGCGGCTCCGAGCGATTCCGCGAGCTGCACCGCGAAGCCGTTCGCGCGCTCCGCGTCGACGTCCGGTCCGAGGACCAGGGCGGGACGGACCGCACCGTCGAGGGCGGCGAGCAGTTCGACCGTCATCGCCTCGGACGGTTCGGTCGTCGTGGTGACGCGCCGCTCGGCGAGGTAGGAGGTGTTGGCCGGGGCCTCGTGCTCCCAGTCGTCATAGGGCACCGAGACGTAGACCGGGCCGGGGGCGGGCAGGGTCGCCATGTGGACGGCCTGGCTGATGGTGCGGGGCACGTCCTCGGGGCAGGTCGGTTCGGCGCTCCACTTGGTGAGCGGTCGGGTCAGGCTCGCCGCATCGACGTTGGCCAGCATGACTTCCTGGCCGATGGTGTCGCGCACCTGCTGCCCCGCGGTGATCACCAGCGGCGAGTGCGAGTACACCGAGTTGGTGAGCACCCCCATGCCGTTGCCGGTGCCGGCTGCGGCGTGCAGGTTCACGAAGACCGGCTGTCCGCTCGCCTGCGCGTAACCGTCCGCCATCGCCACCACGGCGCCCTCGTGGAGACCGAGGACGTACTCGAAGTCCTCGGGGAAATCCTTGAGAAACAGAAGTTCGTTCGAGCCGGGGTTGCCGAAGATCGTGGTCATACCGTGCCGGCGCAGCAGCTCGAAGGTCACTTCGCGAATCGTGGGCATGCAGAGGTCCCCTTACAGCAGGACGAGAAGAGAATTCGTAGGGTCGGGACGACCACTTATCAGCACACTATGTTAGAGCGGTCACATAGATCCAATAGATTCTGCCGATCGCATTATTCAATGCATCTATAGTCGGCCGAATGGCGAACAACTACGACCTCAGTATGCTGCGGGTGTTCGTATCCGTCTACAAGACCAGAAGCGTCACGCTCGCCGCCGAGAACCTCTTCGTGGCCCAGCCGACCGTGAGCTACGCACTTGGCAAGCTGCGCAAGCGATTCGGCGACGAGTTGTTCGTCCGCCGCCACCAGCAACTCGTACCCACACGACTGGCCGACGAACTCTACCCCCGCCTGCGGGAGGTGCTCGAGCGTCTCGATGCCGTCATGAACGCCGCCGAGGCGTTCGACCCGGCCGCCACGACCCGGACCTTCCGGTTGGTGCTGTCCGATGTGGGCATTACGGGGCTTCTGCCCAAAATCATGGCTGCCCTGTCCGTTCGGGCTCCCCTCGCGAGCGTCGACGTGGTTCCCCTCGCCCTCTCGCACGCGGGCGAGGCGCTGTGGCTCGGGGACGCCGACGCGGTGGTGTGCACACCGGTTCTGAACGGGCAGGATCTCGACCGCACGCCGCTGTTCACGCAGCCCTACATCGGAGTGCGCCGACCCGACCATCCACGCATCGGACCGACACCGAACCTCGCGGAATTCGAGGCGGAACGGCACGTGTCGGTTGCCGTCGAAACCGGACATACTGCAGTGGATCTGCGCATCCGGGAACTCGGAATCCACCGCGACGTCGCGGTCACCCTCCCGAGCTTCACCGGCATCGCCGGCGTGTTGGCCTCGACCACCTATCTGGGATTCGCCCCGCGCGTCTACGCCGAACGCTCCGCCCGTCTCGGCGAGGTCGGCCTGTACGAACTGCCTTTCGAGGTACCGGAATCGGTGGTATCGCTGTACACGATCCGGCGCGACCTGCCGTCCCCCGAGATCGACTGGCTACGCGAGCTCGTCGTCGAGATCCTCGGCGACGGTTCGACGCTCGACCCGGCGTAGCTATCCGCTCGAATGCAGGATACGGCCGGTCAGAACTCGCCGGTCGCCGCGAGATCACGGGAAATCGCACGTGCCGTAGCGATCACGCGCGGCACGATCTGCTGGGGTTGTGGAATCCGGGACTCGGGGAAGGCCACCGTCACGCTGGCGACGATGCCGCCCTGCGAATCGAGCACGGCGGCCGCGACGGAGGTGCGGCCGGGCAGGCCGTCGTTGCGGGCGATCCCCACACCCGTGCGGCGGATCTCCGCGAGTTGCGCACGCAGTTCCGGTATCCGTGCCGCCATCTCCGGATCCGACTCCGCATCGGCGACGAGCTCGTCCCAGGCCTCGGGGCTGTAGGCGAGCAGGACCCGCCCACCTCCGGTGCGGTGCAACGGAAGTCTGCGGGTCGCCCGGGAGGAATTGGCGGTGGGTTTGACGCGGGTGATGCGGTCGGAGAAGATCCCGTCCGATCCGTCCCGCACACCCAGGTAGACGGTGCCGCGTGTGGCGACGTGCAGGTCGACGAGATAGGGCTGCGCGAGCTCCCGGAGGCGACGCACCTGCGGCGCACCGATTCCCAGGCTCCAGATCCGCCGTCCGAGACGGTAGCGACCGTGGGACAGGCGTTCGACGCCCTCCCACCGCACCAGCGCCGCAAGCATCCGATGCACCGTGGCCGGTGGGAGCCCCGTGCGGTCGCAGATCCCCGCGACCGTCATCTCGGCGCCCCCGGCGAAACAGTCGAGGATCTCGAAGGCACGACCCAGGACCGACCGCTTGCCGTCGTCGTTGTTGCTCATGGCTCGTCCTGAGGTGGTGCGGGATGTGTACGACAACATCGAATCACATCCCGCACGCACCGTCCCGGACAGCCGTGTCGCGCACCGTCGATCGTTCTCAGAACGGATACGGCGCGATCTCCGACCGCACTGTGACCCACTGGGTTTCGGTGAAGGCCTCGAAGTTCGCCGCCGGACCACCGAAGCGGGAACCCGTTCCCGACGCCCCGGTGCCCCCCATCGGCGCGTACGCTTCGTCGCCGACGGTCTGCTCGTTGATGTGCAGCTTGCCGCAGTCGATGCGATCGGCCAGCTGCATCGCGAGCCCCACTTCGCCGAGGATGCCGACCGACAGTCCGTACTCGCTCGCGTTCACCAGGGCAGCGGCCTCGTCGAGGTCGTCGAACGGCACGACCGGGGCGACCGGCCCGAAGATCTCGTCCGTCCACGCCCGCATCGACAGGTCGAGGTCGGCGAGCACGGTGGGCCGGTAGTACTGGCCGTCGTTGGTGCCACCGGCACACACCCGGGCACCGGCGTCCACGGCGTCGCGCACGATCGCGTCGATCGACTTCAGCTGTCGCTCGTCGATGATCGGGCCCAGGTCGACGTCGTCGGTGAACGGATCGCCGACCCGCAGCGCGTCGGCCTTCGCGGCCAACTTCGCCACGTACTCGTCGTAGATGTCGCAGTGGACGATGTGGCGGCCGGTCGCCATGCAGATCTGCCCCTGGTGCAGGAACGATCCGAAGGCTCCGGCGGAGGCGGCGCGGTCGAGGTCCGCTCCGGGCAGCACGATCAGCGCGTTGTTGCCTCCGAGCTCGAGGTGGGCCCGCTTGAGCAGGCGCGATGCGGCCTCCCCGACCCGGCGCCCGGCTGCGGTGGAACCGGTGAACGAGATGACGGCGACCTCCGGTGCGGAGACCACGGCCTCCCCGACGTCGGCGCCACCGGTGAGCACGTGGAGCACACCCTCGGGGAGACCGGCCTCCTCGAAGATCCGCGCGAGAACGACCCCACCGCTCACGGACGTACGCGGATCGGGCTTGAGCAGCACGCTGTTGCCGAGCGCGAGCGCCGGTGCGACGGAACGGATCGACAGCGTCAGCGGGAAGTTGAACGGAGCGATCACCGACACCACGCCCGCGGGACGGCGACGCGAGAACGACCAGCGGTCACTGTCGGTGGCCAGCACCTCTCCCGACGGATGCGTCGGAAGACCGGCCGCCTCATAGCATTCCGCTCGCGCTGCCGCGAGCTCCCGGCCGGCCTTGAGCCGGGTGCCACCCGACTCGCGGACCAGCCACTCCTCGATCTCCCCGGCGTGCTCGGCGAACAGGTCGCCGGCGCGACGCAGCACGGCAGCCCGGTCGGCAGGCTTCGTCGCGGCCCACGCCCCTTGCGCACGGGCTGCAGCGGTCGCCGCAGCCCGGACCTGGCCGGCGTCGGCGACACCGATCCGGCCGAGCTCCGTGCCGGTGGCGGCCTCGAGCGCCGGCTGGTCGCCCGCCGCTCCGGGGATCCAGCCACCGCTGTGGATGTTGCCGGCCCAACGGCCGGGGTCGAGAAGGTTCATCATGCTCCTTGCAGGCGCCGCGGCGTCGGTTCGGTCAGCGGTTCTTCCACACGGGTGCGCGCTTCTCGAGGAAGGCACGGACACCTTCGACGCGGTCCTCGCTCAGGTACGGATTGGGGCCGACGTTCAGGCGCAGGGCGCTCGGCAGCGGCAGACCCCAGCTCTTGGTGGCCATCTCCTTGTAGCGGCGCAACGTCACCGGCGAGTTCGCGAGGATGTCGTCGACGTACTTCTGGACCTCGGCCTCGAAGTCCTCGCGCGGGACGACGCGGTTGATCAGGCCCATCTCCTTGGCCTCCTCGACCGGGATGGTCCGCGCGGTGTAGAGCAGGTCCATCGCGACGGCGCGGGGCACCAGACGCGGCAGCAGCACCGAGCCGAGGTTGGCGCCCATGCCGCGGCGTGCCTCGGTCAGGCCGATCGTGGCACCCTCGACGGCGATGCGGACGTCGCTGGAGAGCACGATCTCGCAGCCACCTGCGATGGCGTGGCCGTTGATCGCGGCGATGACGGGCTTGTACGTCTCGAGCATCACCTCGAACAGCGCGCGGTACAGGCCGGTCATCGGGACGTGGACCTGACGCCCCGAGCGGGCGATGTCGTCCATCTCCTTCATGTCGCCGCCGGCGCAGAACGCCTTGTCCCCGGCACCGGTGATGACGACGGCGAAGACGTCCGGGTCCTCCCCCGCCTCGACGAACGCTTCGGTGAGCTGGTTGACTGTGCGACGCGCCATCGCGTTGCGGCGATGCGGACGGTTGATCGTGATCCACGCGGCGTTGCCGCGTACCTCGTAGAGGACCTCGTCGGAGTAATCCGGCTCGGCGTTGTCGACGGAACCGACTTCGGTGGTGGTCATGCTCTTTCGTTCCTTTCGCGGTCTCGTCAGGCCGGAGCCTGCTCGGTGGCGGCTCGCACCACACCGTCGGCGATCAGTGCGCGGATCTCGTCCTCGCTGCGTCCGAGCGCCGCGAGCACCTCGACGGTGTCCTCACCGAGGGCGGGCGGGCACTTGGTCAGCGGCGGGTACTGCCCGTCGAAGGTGACCGGGAGGTTGACGACCTCGAGATCCTCGACGACGGGATGAGGCAGCGGCTGCAGCATGCCGGTCGCCTTGACCTGCTCGTCGCGGTACACCATGTCGACCGTGTTCACCGGTGAGTGCGGCACGTTGGCGGCCTTCAACCGGACGAGCAGTTCGTCGAGGGTGAACTGCGAGGTGCGCTCGCCGAGGACGTCCTGGACGAGCTTGCGGTTCTCGACGCGCACGGGGTTGCTGGTGAAGCCTTCGCGCTCCCCCAGGTCCTGCGCGTCGATGGCCTCGAGCAGGCGACGGAAGATGTCGTCGTTACCGGCCGAGATGAAGATGTGGCCGTCGGCGGTCGGGAAGGCGCCGTAGGGCACCACGCCGCGGAAGCCGGAGCCCAGACGACGCGGGGCGGGGTTGCCGGCCGCGATCCCGATGAGCGGCGAGGTGATCCAGGTCAGCGCCGTCTGCAGCAGCGAGTTCTGCACGTGGCAGCCGTTGCCCGTCATATCGCGGCGGCGCAGCGCCTCGAGCACCGACATCGCCATCCACATGCCGGTGCCCATGTCGAGCAGCGAGACGGGCACGCGGGCGGGTTCGCCGCCGTCCTCACCGGTCATCGACACGATGCCCGAGAACGCCTGCAGCAGCGGGTCGTAGGCGGGCTGCATGGCGCGGGGGCCGGTGTGGCCGTAGCCGGACATCTCGCAGTAGATCAGCCGCGGGTTGAGTTCGTGCAGGTACTCCCACGTGAATCCCGCCTTGGCGAGTGCGCCGGGGCGCAGGTTCTGGACGAGCACGTCGGCGTCGCGCAACAGGTCGACGAGGATCTTCTTGCCCTCGTCGGTCTTGTAGTCCAGCACGACGGACTTCTTGTTGCGGTTGAACGACATGAACGCGATCGACTCGCCGTTCCATGCGGGCGGCGCCCACTTGCGGGTGTCGTCCCCGGCCTGTCGCTCGATCTTGATGACCTCGGCGCCGAGATCCCCGAGGATCTGCCCGCCGAACGGCGCGGCGACCGAGGTGCTGATCTCGATCACCCGCAGGCCGGTGAGGGAACCGGGTGTGGGCTCCTGGATGGGAGTGCTCATGCGGAATCTCCTGTTCGGGACGACGCACCGGTGAGCAGCGTGCGTTCGAAGTCGTCGCGGGCGGCCGAGCGGATCTCGGTCTTCCAGGGCGAGAGTGCGCCCTCGTAGACCTGCGGTCCGAGCCGGAAATGCTGTGCCTGTTCGAAGGTTTCGATGAACGGCATGTCCATCGCGTAGACGTCGCTGCCGTAGGGTCGCGGACCCGCCTTCGAGACGTGACCCCACAGTTCGTGCCCGACGATCTCCTCGGCGAGCACCACGGCCTCGATGAGAGCCGCGAGATCGACACCGGTGTCGATGCCTTCGCTCTCGAGGAAGTGCACGAAGTCCTCGGTGGGGATCATGCGGGTGAGCCGGCCGTTGCCGCAGTAGGGGCAGCCGCCGAGTCCGCCGATGGCGGTGTCGACGACGAGGGTGTGGCGCTCGTCGAGTTCGCAGAAGGCGGCGTAGGCGCTCAGCGGCGCCATGCCGCGCGCGTTGTGCAGGTGCACCTGGAAGTGCCAGATCTCGGGCCAGGTCGCAAGAATCCGGCGGATCTGGGAACGCATGGCGGCGGGGGTGTTCCAGCTCATCGGATCACCGAGGTGGACGCGCGTGACGGGAACGCCTGCGGCGGTCCACTTGTCGATCTGCAACTGCAGGATCTCCATGCGGCGGTCCTCGCCGATCTCACCGGTCCAGTTCGATCCCCAGCACGCGTTGACGGAGACCTGGGCCTCCTGCGCACCGCGTTCGACAGCGCGGGCGATGACACCGTCGAGCGCGTCGATCTCGTCCTGCATCGACCGTGCGGTGTTGCGCTGGACGAAGACGTCGTCGAGGTGGATCTTGGACTGTCCGATGCGCGGGTCCGGCGGGGTGATCTTCGGAGCGAACGACGCGCGCCGCTCGACACCCTTCTGGTTGAGTGCCAGGGCGGTGTAGCGCACTCCGTCGACCGGGGTGAATCCCTCGACGATCTTCTCGATCTCCGCCATCTGCGGCACCCACTTGGGTGAGACGAACGAGCCGACCACGATGGTCTTCAGGCCCGTGGCCGAGAGTGCGTCCAGCAGCCGGATCTTGTCCTCGACCGGGATGTTCGCACTCTCGATCTGCATGCCCTCGCGCATGCCTTCCTCGATGATCTCCACCCTCGGGTGCGAGCGCTGTGTGGCGGTCATGCCAGTCGTCCTTCCGTACGGTATTCCGGCGCCAGGGCCGCGGCGACCTGCTGCAGGGCTCCGCCGCGCGCCGATGCGACGAGCGCGGAGTGCAGGGTCGATGCCGCTTCGGCGGTGAGTCCGCCGGTGGCGCAGCAGTCGTCGAACTTGTCTCGTAGTTCCTCGTCGCTCAGCGGGTTGCGTCCGTCGCCGCGGGTGATGTCGACGCGTTCGGCGTGTCGTGCACCGTCCTGCGTGAGCACCTCGACCACCGAGTACCCACCCGAGAAGGTCGGTGCGCCGGCGGGAGGTTCGGCGCTCTCGGTGATGCTCACCGCGTTCATCAGGCGGATGGTCTCGGGTTCGGCGAACGCGTCCTCGGTGAAGTCGGCCAGGACGACGGCTCCGCGCTGCAGTGCGACCGAGACGGCGTACTCGGCGCTGAACTTCGCGGCCGTGGCCGAGACCGGAGGGAAGGCCACGAGCGCGCGGGTTCCCCTCGGATGCACGGTGATCCGGACCTCGCGGATCGGGGCGCCGGCGATGCGCTCGCGCAGTGCCAGGCTTGCGTCGATGCTGCGGTGCGTGCCGTAGCAGGCGGGATACCTCTTGATGCCCCAGTCGCTGGGCCACGCGTCCAGCCAGTACTCGAGGCGTTCGGCGAGGGTCTCGTCCGGATCACCGAGCGGTGCCAGTTCGGGATCGCCGTAGCGGTCGAAGAATCCGGCGTCCGCTTCGAGTTCACGCGGATTGGCGGTGAAGCCCGCCTCGGCGAGATCGACGGCCGTGACGGCGTCGCGGGCGGCGAGGCCGGCGTGAAGCGGCTTGGTCATCGATCCGAAATTGGGACGCGAGCCCGCGGCCATCGAGGCCACGATGCCCAGGGCGTGCGCCGCGTGCTCGGACGACATCTCCACCAGGCGCGCAACGGCCGCGACGGCGGCGAGCCGGCCCACCGTGGAGGTGGTGTGCCAGCCCCGGGCGTAGTGGACGTGCTGCGGGAGCAGGTCCGCCACCGCGCGGAAGACGGCGGCACCGACGTCGTACGCCTGCACCAGCCGGCGGGTGTCGGCCCCGCGCTGCTCGGCGACGGCGAGCAGCGCGGGAACGATCACCGTGCTGGGGTGGATGGGCATGCTCGGCGAGATGTCGTCGTAGTCGAGCTGGTGCCCGGCGGTGCCGTTGAGCAGCGCTGCGGTGGCAGCGCTCGCCGTGCGGCCCGTCGTCCATACCGTTGCCCGGCCCGAGGTTCCCTCGGCCGCGGCCCAGTTCTGCAGGATCCGTTCGGCGGGCTCGTGCGCGGAGGCGAGAGCCGAGCCGACGGTGTCGACCAGGATGCGGCCGAGAAGTTCCTCGTGTTCGTCACGGGCGATCTCGCCGCCCGCGGCGAAGGCGGCCAGCACCGACGTCAGTCCGTCGGTGTCGGTCCGCAACGGCATGGGTGCACCCATCGTGCTTCTCCTAGTACGACTTCGGCAGGCCGAGCGTGGCGTGCGCGATGCCGGCGAGGACGATGTTGTTGGAGATCGGCGCGGTGGAGGGGAGGCGGGCCTCGCGCCACTTGCGCTCGATGCCGTACTCCTCGGCCGCGGCGTATCCGCCGAAGGTGTCGAAGGCGGCCTGCGCTGCCTGCCAGAGTGCCTGCGAGGCGAGCAGTTTCGCGCCGTTGACCTCGAAGCGGGGGTTCTCGCCGGCAGCGTACATCTCGGCGGCGCGCCAGCGCATGAGCGAGGCGGCCTGCAGGTTCGCGTAGGCCTGGGCGATGGGGAACTGGACGCCCTGGTTCATGCCGATCGGGCGGCCGAAGACGTGCCGCTCGTTGGCGTACTGGACGGCGCGGTCGATGAGGTGGAAGCCGGCACCGATGTACTCCGAGGTGACGATGATGCGCTCGGAGTTCATGCCGGACAGGATGACCTTGAAGCCCTTGTGCTCCTCGCCGATCCGGTTCTCGACCGGCACGCGCAGGTTCTCGATGGCGAGCTCGTTGGTCTCGTGGTTGACCATGGTCTTGATCGGGGTGGCCCGGATGGTGCCGTCCTCGATCGCCTTGCGCAGGTCGACGAGCAGCACGGTGAAGCCGTCGGACGGCTTGGAGGCGTCCTCGCGCTTCTTGGTGCGGGTGAGCAGAAGCAGCAGGTCGGAGTGCTGGATGCGGGAGATGAAGATCTTGTTGCCGTTGACGACGTACTCGTCGCCCTCGCGCTGGGCGAAGGTGCGGATGCGAGTGGTGTCGGAGCCGGCGTCGGGCTCGGTGATGCCGAAGGACTGCAGACGCAGTTCGCCGGAGGCGATCTTCGGCAGGAAGCGCTGCTTCTGCTCGTCGTTGCCGTGACGGAGCAGGGCGCCCATGGTGTACATGCCGGCGCGCGCCGCACCGGCGTGGCAGCCGTTGCGTTCGAGCTGCTCGAGAACGACTGCGGCATCGCGGATGTCGGCTCCGCCTCCGCCGTACTCCTCGGGGACGAGCATGCCCATCCAGCCGGTCTCGTAGAGCGTGTCGACGAACTTCTCCGGGTATTCACCGGCGGCGTCGCAGGCACGCCAGTAGTCGTTGTCGAACGGCTCGCACAGCTCGTCGATGGCGCTACGGATGGCGCGCTGTTCTTCCGTGAGACTGAAGGCGGACGATTCGATTGCGGTCACGGCGACCTCTCCTGCATGTCGTGGGTGTGATGACAGCCAATCCGACGTCCAGGAGACGCAGAAGCCCATCTATCACCCAGTGAAATGGTTCGTGGAAATCGGTGGTCGGGAACTCCCGACGGACGGTAGCCGTGAGAGTAGGGCCGTCCGGAGCGGCCGAACAACGCCGACTGTCACTCAGTGATAGATCGTTTTCGGAATCGCAGGAATCGAGCGGTCGAGGGTTGACCAGCCATTCTCGCGAACCTAATCTGTCATGCAGAATCGAATTCCTCGATACAGAACATCTCTGTGATCACCGGAAAGGTTGCCCTATGAGCACCTCGGCAGAAATCATCGACGTCCCCCTGCTCATCGTCGGCGGCGGCATCGCAGGCCTCGCCACGGCCCTCGGCCTCGCCCGCAAGGGCCGCCCGGCGCACGTGATCGAGCGCGCCCCCGAGTTCGGCGAGGTCGGCGCCGGCATCCAGCTGGCCCCGAACGCCATGGCGGTCCTCGACAGCCTCGGCGTGATGGACGCGATCATGAAGGACGCCGTCCTCCCGCAGAAGAAGCGGTACATGGACGCCGTGACGGGCGAGGAGATCGGCACCGTCGATCTCGGACCCGAGTTCGTCGAACACTACGGCTACCCCTACGTCGTCACGCACCGGGCCGACCTGCACGGCGCGCTCCTCGAAGGCTGCCGCACGAGCGATCTCGTCACCCTGGAGACGAACCGCGAGGTCCTCCGCGCCGAGAACCTGCCCGACGGCCGCGCGAAGGTGGTCTGCGCCGACGGCACCGAGTACATCGCCGACGCCGTGGTCGGCGCCGACGGACTGCGCTCGTCGATCCGCCCGCTGATCGTCGAGGACGAGCCCGTTCCCTCCGAGTACGTCGCCTACCGCGGCACCGTGCCGATCGAGATGGTGCCGGCCGACGCCGTGGAGACCCCGATGGTGCTGTGCTGGCTGGGCCCGCACATGCACCTGATCCAGTACCCGCTGCGCGGTGGCAAGCTCTACAACAACGTCGCCGTCTTCCGCTCGGACTTCTACTCCCCCGACCACGAGAACTGGGGAACCGAGGAGGAGCTCGACGCCCGCTTCGGCCTGTGCTGCGACAAGGTCCGTGAGGCCGGGAAGTACCTCAACCGCGAGATCCGCTGGCCGATGTACGACCGGGAGCCGGTCACCACCTGGACCTCGGGCGCGGTGAGCCTCATCGGCGACGCCGCCCACCCGATGCTCCAGTACCTCGCCCAGGGTGGCGCCCAGTCACTGGACGACTCGCTCGCGATGGTCGATGCGCTCGTGACCGAGCCGAACGTCGAGGCCGCGTTCAAGACCTTCGAGGCACGACGGGTGCCGCACACCGGCAACATCCAGCGCCTCGCCCGGGTCGCAGGCGAGCTGTTCCACATCGACGGGGTCGGGCGCGCGCTGCGCAACTACTCCTTCAAGGACCACAACCCCACGGACTACGAGAACCTCGACTGGATGTTCATGCCGCTGTCGGTGGCCGGCGACACCCGCAACTACCCGTACTGACCTGCATCGTCGCCGGCCGGGCGTCCATCCGGCCGGCGACGGGGCTACCGCCCGGAACCGGCCAGGGCGTCGGCGAGTTCGTCGGCCGCCTTCCGGGCTGCGGCGAGCACCTCGCCCCAGCGGTCGACGCCGATCCGCCCGGTCGGGAAGGTGATACCGATGGCGAAGCCGGAGGTGCTTGCACCGGAGAACCCGGCGGCAGGGGTGCTTGCACCGGAGAACCCGGCGGCAGGGGTGCTTGCACCGGAGAACCCGGCGGCAGGGGTGCCCGCACCGGAGATCCCGGCGGAGGCGGCACCCACCGAGACGGCCACCGCGCTGACACCCGACTCGACCTCGCCGTCCTGTGCGGCGTAACCCCGCTCCCGGATCACCTCGAGCTGGGACAGCAGGGTCTGCCGTTCGGACTGTTGCAGGCCGTTCGGCAGATGAGGCTCGATGTCCCCGCCCATCCCGGCGAGCAGCGCCTTACCCATGGCGCTCGAATACGCCGGCTGCGAATGACCCGACCGGTCACCCACGCGCAGCAGATGGGGGCTCTCCACCGAGAGCAGCGTCAGTGCCCGATCCCCGTCGAGGGTGGCGAGGTGCACCGTCTCCTGGGTGAGGGCCACGAGCCGCTCCAGGATCGGCCGGGCCAGGTCGATGACCCGGCCGCGGAAGTTCGACAGCCGCTCCATGGTGGGACCGGCCCGGTACATCTTGGACTCCGGATCCTGTTCGGCGAAGCCGTAGTGCGCCAGCATCTGCAACAACCGGTGCGCGGTGGACGGGGCGATACCCAGCAGGGCGGCGGCATCGCCCACCCGCAGTCCGTCGGGTCGCTCGGCGACCACGAGGAGCAGTCGGAGAGCCTTGTCGACCGAACCGACAGGATATGCCGGTGCGTCTCGACGCGCAGAGTCAGTGGCCATGATTCTTTATAACAGAACGATTCGCAGTTATTCCTTGACCAACCACCCCAAATCCCGTATTAATTCTGTATCGAGGAATCAATCTCCGCATTGCAGAACAGAGAGGATCGTGCGATGAGTGTCGACACCACCCGGTCCGACGAGACGGTGCACGACGACTTCTACGCCGAACTCGCGGACAACCACTACTCCCCGCTCTGGCAGCTCATGGGCAATCTGGGCCCGGAAGCGAAAACCAATCTGGTGCCGCACATCTGGCGCTACGAGCAGGCGCGGCGGTTGATGGTCGAGGCCGGCGAGATCGTCCCGCTCGAGGACGCACTCCGCCGCGTCCTCGGTTTCCGCAACCCCGGCTGCCTCCCGCACCAGCGCACCGGAGCCACCGACACCCTCTGGTCCGCACTGCAATTGGTGCTCCCGGGGGAGATCGCCCCGGCACACCGCCACACGCCGTCCGCACTGCGCTTCATCGTCGAGGGCGACGGCGCCTACACCGTCGTCAACGGCCAGCGCGTCCCGATGGACGAGGGCGACTTCCTGCTGACCCCCAACGGGCACTGGCACGAGCACGGCCACACGGGCGAGGGCCCGATGATCTGGCTCGACGGGCTCGACTCCCCGCTGATGTCGCGGCTGAACCAGTACATCATCGAAGAGGACCCCGAATGCCAGGAGGTGGACGCACCGCTCCCCGCCGCCTACGGCAACGGACTGTTCGCCAAGCCCTGGGGCGAACCCGAAAAGGTCGAGCAGCCACTGGTGTACAAGCTCGCCGATGCACTCGAGACCATCGAGTACCTGCGTACGCGCGAAGGTGATCCCTTCGACGACATCATCGTCGAGTACCGCAACCCGATCACGGGCGGACCGGTGATGACCACCATCAGCGCCTACCTCCAGCTGATCCGCCCGGGCGTCGACACCCGTGCCCATCGGCACACCCACTCGACCGTCTACCACGTGGTCCGCGGATCCGGATACTCGATCGTCGACGGCCGGCGTATCGACTGGACCAAGGGCGACACCATCGCAATTCCGTTGTGGTACGAGCACTCCCACCACAATCCGACCGGCGAGGACGCAATCCTGTTCTCGTACACCGACAAGCCCGCCATCGATGCGCTCGGAATCGGCCGCATCCGACCCAGCGAGTAGGAATCATGAAGCTCTACGTCTACAACGACTACCGACTCGGCGTCGAGGCCACCGACGGCACCCTCGTCGACATCACCGATCTCGTCCCCGAGCACACCGAACCGCGTGAGCGCACGAACGCGCTCATCCGCGCCTGGTCGACCGTCTCCGCCGACGTCTCGTCCCGCGTCGCCTCCGGCGGCGGGCAGGCACTCGACTCGGTGACCGTCCGCGCACCGCAACCCCAGCCGCGCAACCTGTTCGCCGCGCCGGTCAACTACCACAAGCACCAGCAGGAGATGGGTGGGGAGAAGGGCGTCTACACCGATCGCAAGATCCTCGACGTCTCGGTCCGCAAGGGCTTCCTCAAGGCCGTCACGTCCATAGTCGGACCGGACGGCGCGATCGAACTCCCCTACGAGGACCGGCGTTTCGACCACGAGGCCGAGGTCGGCATCATCATCTCGAAGGAGGCGAAGCGGGTCTCCGTCGAGGAGGCACTCGACTACGTCTTCGGATACACCCCGCTGCTCGACATCACGCTGCGCGGCGACGAGGACCGGTCGTGGCGCAAGTCCATGGACACCTTCACCCCGATCGGCCCCTACATCCTCACCGCCGACGAGGTGGAGGACCCGGAGAACCTCGACTTCTGGCTCACCGTGAACGGCGAGATGCGGCAGAAGTCCAACACGTCCTTCCTCATCTGGGGCATCGCCAAGCTGATCTCGGAGTACTCGCAGGTGATCACCCTGCAGCCCGGTGACATCATCGCCACCGGCACCCCCGAGGGCGTCGCACAGATCGTCCCCGGCGACACCGTCGTGCTCACCATCCCGGCGATCGGCGAGCTGACCATGCCGGTCGTCGCGCGTCCCTAGAGTTCGACCGCAGTAAACCTCGCGTCGGTGGCCCGTTCGGGATATCGAGCGCCTGTCGATCGGACCACGTATCCGACTCGAACGGGTCACCGACGCTCTCGTCTCACCGCGCCTGCATCGCGCCGATCGGGTCGACGTACATCACCCGCGACGCCGCACCGAGCGCCGCCGCCGACCGCAGATCGTCGTCGGGTTCCGAGAACCGCAGCGGCACATCGTTGTACGACGACCGCTGCCGGTAACCGTCGGACACGTCCTCACGATCCGATCCGTGCCCGGTGAGCGCCTCACCACCGACGGTCACCACATCGGGATTCACGACGTCGCGCACCAGCGCGACCGCACGGCCGAGGAGCACCGCCCGGTTCGGCGACGGGTCGGTGCCATCGGCGCTCCCCGGTTCGAGTACAGCACAGAACGATTCGATGTCGTCGGCCGAGGACCGTGCGAGGCCGTCCACGAGCCACGCCATCGAGATCGATTCCTCCGCACACAGATACAGCCAGCTCTCGGGTCGTCGCCGGAAGGCACTCTCGAACCGGCGGTATTCGACCTCCGCGACCGCCTCCACGTACGGAACGACCGTGTACGGCGTGGGCACGATCGCCCGGAACAACACGTCCACGGGCGCTTCGCACCAGCCCAGCCGCGGGTGGTCGAGCGCCCCTCGGTGCTCGTCGTACAGACCACCCACCGCGAGGCCGGCCCACAGCGGCTGCCTGCCGTGCAGCTGCGACTCGTGCACCCGCAGCGCCGCACCGATCGCGGCGAAGACATCGAACGCCGACGCCGGGGTCGCGAAGGTCGTCCGGTGCAGCTCCCGTCCGAGCAGGTCGCCGGAGACCACCCGGGTCTCCCGCTCCCCCAGATGGATACCGGCGAGGAAGCCCCGTTCGGTGTCCACCTCCACCGGCACGTGCGGCCGTCCCACCCGCCCCCGCGGAGCGAGATCGGGACGGTCGCGCAGCAACCCGTGATCGAGCAACGACGTCACCGCCCGGTTGACCGTCGACGCCGACAGGCCCGTGAAGTCGGCGAGCATCGTGCGCGTCGCCGGTCCCCCACGTCGTAGGTGCTGCATGATCCACCCCGCCGGTGTGGTCTCGTCGACCCGGAAGACCCCCGGTCGCGCAGAACGCACGAGATCGAGAGTCGACCGTACCGCCGTTGTCCGCACCCCCGTCATGGCCAGAAGTGTCCCGCCCCGCCCGCGAGGACGGAATGGTTTGTATCAGGCCGCGCCGAAGTCTCCCGCGTTCACTCCACGAGTGCCTTGAACTGCGCGTCGTACAGCCTCGCGTACGCACCGGCCGCCTCGAGCAGCCCCTCGTGCGTGCCCTGTTCGACGATCCGTCCGTCCTCCATCACCACGATGCGGTCGGCGTTGCGGATGGTCGACAGGCGGTGGGCGATGACGAAGCTGGTGCGGTCGTCGCGCAACCGCGCGGTGGCCTGCTGGACGAGCAGTTCGGTGCGGGTGTCGACCGAGCTCGTCGCCTCGTCGAGGATGAGGATCGACGGCTTGGACACGAACGCCCGCGCGATCGTGATGAGCTGACGCTCGCCGGCGCTGAGGTTGCCGTCGTTCTCCTCGTCGATGATCGTGTCGTAGCCGTCGGGCAGGGCCCGCACGAAACGATCGACGTAACTCATCCTGGCCGCGGACATGATCTGGTTCTCGGTCGCGTACGGATTGCCATAGGCGATGTTCTCGCGGATGGTGCCGCCGAACAGCCAGGTGTCCTGCAGGACGATGCCGATGCGCAAGCGCAGTTCGTCGCGGGACATCGAACGGATGTCCACGCCGTCGACGAGGATCCGGCCCGCGTCGACCTCGTAGAAGCGCAGGATCAGGTTGATGAGGGTGGTCTTGCCGGCGCCCGTGGGTCCGACGATCGCGATCATCTGGCCCGGTTCGGCCCGCAGCGACAGGTTCTCGATGAGCGGCCGGTCGGGGGTGTACGAGAAGGCGACGTTCTCGAACTCGACGAGTCCGTGCCGGCTCCACGGCATCGTCGGCGCCGCGACCTCCGGTTCCTCCTCCGGTTCGTCAAGCACCGCGAACACTCGCTCGGCCGACGCCGACGCCGACTGCAGCAGGTTGACCATCGCGCCGATCTGCGCGAGCGGCTGCACGAGCTGACGCGAGTACTGGATCATCGCCTGGATCTCGCCGAGCGTCGCGGTGCCCGACGCGATCCGCAGACCACCGAGCACCGCGATGACGACGTAGCCGACGTTGCCGAGGAAGGTCACGAACGGCATCACCAGGCCGGACACGAACTGTGCGCGGTAGGAGGCCTGGTACAGCGACTCGTTGGTGTCGGTGAAGCGTCGCTGCACCTCCGCGGTCCGGCCGTAGGCGGTGATGAGTTCGTGCCCGGTGAAGGCTTCCTCGATCTGCCCGTTGAGCTTGCCGGTCGTCTCCCACTGCGCGAGGAAGTGCTTGCGCGAGCGTCGCGCGATCACCGCCGTCGCCACGACCGACGCCGGGACGGTCAGGATCGCGACGAGCGCGAGCATCGGCGAGATGAACAGCATCATCACCACGAGACCGAGCAGGGTCAGCACCGCGAGGACGAGCTGGGAGATGGACTCCTGCATGCCCGCCGCGACGTTGTCGATGTCGTTGGTGACGCGGCTGAGCAGGTCGCCGCGCGAATGCGTGTCGAAGTACCGCAGCGGCAACCGGTGGATCTTGCGTTCGATCCGCGACCGCATGTCGCGCACGACGCGCTGCACGATCTCGTTGAGGCCGTAGGCGGCGACCCAGATCAGACCGGACGAGAGCAGGTACAGCGCGAGGACGATGACGAGGATCCGGCCGAGGGCCGAGAAGTCGATACCGAGGCCGGGGACCACGTCCATCCCCGAGACCATGTCGGCGAACTGGTCGCGGCCCTCGGCGCGCAGACCGGCGACGGCTTCGTCCTTGGTCTGTCCGGCGGGGAGCTGCATGCCCACCACCCCGTCGAAGATGACGTCGGTGCCGCGACCGAGCACGAAGGGCGCCACCGACATGCTCACGACGCCGAGGAAGGCGGAGAGCAGCACCGAGTAGACGGCGTAGCGGTGCGGGTGGAGCAGGCCGAGCACCCGGCGGATGGTGCGCAGACGCGACGGTGCCGCGGCTTCCGGAGTCGTCATACCGTGGCCATCCTCTGCGACTCGACGATCTCCGAGTACGTCCGGCACCGGCCGAGCAGTCCGAGATGCGTCCCGGAATCGACCATGACGCCGTTGTCGAGGACGACGATGCGGTCGGCGTCCTGCACGGTGGAGACCCGCTGCGCGACGATGAGCACGCACGCGTCGCGCGTCTCGGGTTCGAGCGCCGCGCGCAGACGGGAGTCGGTCGCCGGGTCGAGTGCGGAGAAGGCGTCGTCGAACAGGTAGATGGCGGGCCGGCGGACGAGGGCGCGGGCGATCGCGAGTCGCTGCCGCTGTCCGCCGGAGACGGTCGTGCCGCCCTGGGAGAGGACGGTGTTCAGTCCGTCCTCGGTCTTGTGGACGAAGTCGGCGGCCTGCGCGACCTCGAGGGCGTGCCACAGTTCGTCGTCGGTGGCGTCGGCGCGTCCGTACCGGAGGTTGTCGGCGATGGTGCCGGAGAACAGGTAGGCCTTCTGCGGCACGACGGCGATGCGCGAGCGCAGCACGTCGGTGTCGAGTGCCCGGACGTCGATACCCGCGACGAGCACCTGCCCGGCGGTGACGTCGATCAGCCGCGGTACGAGTCGCATCAGGGTGCTCTTGCCCGATCCGGTGCCGCCGATGATCGCGGTGGTGGAACCGGGGTCGGCGCGGAACGACACCCCGCTGAGCACGGGAGCGTCGGCGCCGGGATAGGAGAATCCGGCATTGCGCAGTTCGAGAGTGACGCGGGGCGGCAGTTCGCGGACGGGTTCGGCGGGCGAGGACACCGTCGGTTCGGTGTCGAGCACGTCGAGGATGCGCTCGGCACAGACCGCGGCGCGCGGAGCCATGATCGCGACGAACGACGTCATGAGCACAGCCATGAGGATCTGGGCGATGTAGGTGATCATCGCGGTGATGGAGCCGACCTGCATCGCACCGGAGTCGATGCGGTGGGCGCCCACCCACAGGACGCCGACGGTGCTCACGTTCGAGATCAGCAGCACCGCCGGGTACAGCACGGAGTTCACGCGGCCGACGCGCAGGGCGGTGGCGGTGAGGTCGTCGTTGGCGCCGTCGAAGCGAGCCTTCTCGGTCTCGTCGCGCACGAATGCCCTGATCACGCGGATGCCGGTGATCTGCTCGCGCAGCACCCGGTTCACAGAGTCGATGCGCTTCTGCATGACCCGGAAGCCGGGCAGCATGAGTGCGATGAGCGTGACCATGGTGAAGATCAGCACCGGGACGGCCACGACCAGCACGAGCGAGGTGCCGGGGTCCTGGCGGATCGCCATGATGACGCCACCGATCCCCATGATCGGGGAGGTCACGACGATGGTGCAGGTCATCAGCACGAGCATCTGGACCTGCTGCACGTCGTTGGTGTTGCGGGTGATCAGCGACGGGGCACCGAACGTCCCGAACTCGCGCGCCGAGAACCGCCCCACATTCCGGACGAGCGCGAGCCGCACGTCGCGGCCGAAGCCCATCGCGGCACGCGCCGCGAAGTAGACGGCACCGGTCGCGGCGCCGACCTCGACGGCGCTGATGACGAGCATCAGCAGACCGGTCCGGATGATGTAGTCGATGTCCCCGGTCGCCACGCCGTTGTCGATGATGTCGGCGTTGAGACTCGGGAGCAGCAACATGCCCCCGGTCGCGACCAGCTGCAGGAGTACGACCCCCGCGAGGGCACCCCGATAGGGCGCCGTGAAGCGGCGCAACAGCCGTAGCAACATGGGCATTACGCTACCTGCGACTCCTTGCAGCAATCTTCACGAACCACTTCGGCACCGCCGACCGTCTCAACCCGGGCGGCCACGCACCGCATCGGTGCGTGGCCGACCAGGGGTTCGTCCCACCCGTGCGGATTCCGGTGCGGGCTCGGTGGCACCGAGCTCGCGAGTGAGCTTCTCGCCCTCGACGTCGACGTTCGGAAGGATCCGGTCGAGCCACTTCGGCAGCCACCACGCCTTGTCGCCGAGCAGCGCCATCACCGACGGGATGATGACCATGCGGACGATGAAGGCGTCGAAGAAGACCGCCGCCGCGAGTGCGAAACCGATCGACTTGATCAGCGAGTCCGGTTCGGCGATGAACGCCGCGAACACCGAGATCATGATGATCGCCGCTGCGCTCACCACGCGGGCGCCGTGCGCGAAACCGCTGCGGACGGCCTCGAGTGCGCTCGCGCCGTGCACGTAGTCCTCACGCATACGCGTCACCAGGAACACCTGGTAGTCCATTGCGAGACCGAAGACGACGCCGATGAGGATGATCGGCATGAAGCTCACGATGGGCTGCGGGTTGGCGATCAGGCCGCCCCAGCCCTCCTGGAAGACCGCGACGGTGGCACCGAAGGTCGCCAGGACGCTGAGCAGGAAGCCGAGGGTCGCGGTGAGCGGCACCAGGATCGAGCGGAACACCAGCATCAGCAGGATGAAGGCGAGGCCGACGACGACCGCGAGGTACGGAGCCAGTGCGCTCTGAAGACTGTCGGAGACGTCGCCCTCGAGCGCGGTCTGGCCGGTCACGCCGTAGGACAGGCCGAACTCCTCGTTCAGCTCGGTCTCGCCGTCGCGGATGCTCTGGACGAGGTCCATCGTCGCGGGATCGGTCGGGCCGCTGCGCGGGGTGACGAGGATCTGGGCGGTGTCGCCCGCCTCGTTCACGGTGACGATCTGGGCGTTGACGACCTCGTCGTGCTCGTACAGGGCCCCCACCACGGCGCCGAAGGCGACCGGCGGCTCCACCTCGGCGTCGCGGGCGTCGGCGACGACCACCAGCGGACCGTTGCGGCCGGGACCGAAGCCGTCGTCGACCAGTTCGTAAGCCTTACGGGCGCTGGTGGCAGGATCCGCGGTGGCCTCCGAGGGCAGCGCCAGCTGCAGGCCGGTGGCAGGCAGGGCGAGAGCGCCGAGGACGACCACGCCGCCGACGAGCGGGATCAGCGGGCGGCGCGTGAGGACGCCCACGAACTTGGCACCCGCGCCGGGGTTGTCCTCTCCGTGCTCGCGCTTGTTCAGGAACGGGATCCGGCCGGCGAAGGCCTTCTCACCGAACAGTCCGAGCACGGCGGGCAGCAGCGACACGGCGATGAGCACGGCCATGAGCACCGTGAACGCGGCGGCGTAACCCATCACCGACAGGAACGGGATGCCCACGACGCTCAGCGCCATGAGGGCGATGATGACCGTCAGGCCCGCGAAGACGACCGCGGAACCGGCGGTGCCCACGGCGCGTCCGGCGGCCTCGCCGCGATCCGAGGTGACGGTGAGTTCGTGCCGGAACCGGGACACGATGAACAGGGAGTAGTCGATCGCCACGGCCAGGCCGATCATGATCGCCAGCGTCGGGGTCATCGAGCTGAGGTCGGCGAAGCCCGTGGCGATGGTGATGCCGAGGCTGCCGATGCCGACACCGACGAGTGCGGTGATCAGCGGAAGCCCGGCGGCGACGAGCGAACCGAAGGTCAGAGTGAGCACGATGGCGGCGATGCCGATGCCGATGAGCTCGGCGGTGCCACCGGGCATGGTCATCTCGGCGGCGGCCGTACCGCTGACCTCGACGGTCAGGCCGGCGTCACGGCCGATCTCGGCGGCGTCGAAGATCTGGTCGCGCAGGGCCTGGTCGACGTCGGTGATCTCGCCCTCGAACGGGACGGTGACGAAGCCGACAGTGCGGTCGGCGCTCAGCGGCGACAGGGCCTGGGCGTCGGACAGCGCAGTCTCTTCGGGGGTGCCCTGCTGCGCGGCGACGGCCTTCATCTGTTCGACGAGACCGGCGTCGGCGAGGACCGGGTTCACCAGTGCGCCGGCCTGTTCCTCCGGCGAGGCGGTGGCGGGATCGACCTTGGCGGGCGGTGAGACGCGGTCGATGCCACGGACTGCGGCGAGGACCTCGTCGACGGCGGCCAGGTTCTCCGGGTCGTCGAGCGTCTGCCCGTCGGGCGCCGCGAAGACGTAACGCGCGCTGAGCCCGTTCATCGGATCCTCGGTCGACGGGAACCGCTCGGCCATGAGGTCCTGGGTCTTCTGCGCGGGGGTGCCCGGAAGCGTGAACGCGTCAGTGGTGGGCCCGGACAGAGTTGCTGCACCGACCCCGAAGAGCACGAGCAGCGCGATCCAGAAGGACAGCACTGCGCCCTTCCGTCTGTGGGCGAACTTGCCCAGCCGGTACAGGTAGGTCGCCACGGGGCACCCTTTCTATGTCGGAAGATCCTGCGGGGTCGGATGGTGGGGCGGGGACAGCGGTCGGGCGGAACTACGGGAGAGCACGGCTAGGGGAAACCACGGCTACGGAAAACCACGTCGGAGCCGGTCGAACGCCTCGCGGATCAGCTCTTCGACCGATCGGTCCGTCGTCCCGGTCGCGTGTGTCTCCATGGCCGCGCGCACGGCACCCATGGCGGCGTAGTTCAGCAGCGAGGGATACAGATCGGCGTCGGGGTCGGTGCCGGTGCGTTCGGCGATGATCTCGACGAGCAACTGCGACGAGCGCCGCTCGACCTCGATCTGCCGGGACAGCAGCACGTTGCTCTCCTCGAGCAGGGTGATGCACGCGACGATCTCGTCGAACGGCCAATCGGGGTTCTGCACGACGTCCAGGGCCACCGTGAGCAGCGAGTCCATGATGTCCTCGTCGGCGGGACGATCGCGCAGCAGGTCGATCCACTCCTCGACCCGGGTCTCGAGGTACGCGAGGACGGCGTCTTCCTTGCTCGCGAAGTAGTTGTGGAAGGTGCGGGTCGAGACGTCCGCGCGCGCTGCGATCGCATCGGCCGTCACGGCGGACAGACCGTGTTCGCGGGCCAGTTCGGCCGCGGCGGTCGCGAGGGCCGCGCGAGTGGCTGCCTTCTTGCGGTCGCGCAGGCCGGGAGTGATGGTCACTCCATCCAAGGTACCGATTTTGCAGAGCTCTGTAAGTTTGCAGAGTCGTGCAAAGTTATGACATCGCCCACAGGCGATCCCGGCCTATCGCGGGCTTCACACCCGGCGGCGCTCCCAGGCCCCCGGATCATTTGTGAGATCCTCCACGAAACCGGGGAGATCTCCCGTGACGACGTCCGCGAGCGACACCTCTTCGAGCACGGCGCGCAGGTTCACGCGCACCGCGATCCACACGTCCTGCAGTCGTTCGGCCGCCCCGCTGTAGACGACATCCTCGGGCCGCTCGCCGCGCACCGACGCCAACGGGCCCTCGACCGTGCGGATGATGTCGGCGATGGAGATCTCGGTCGCGGGTCGCGCGAGCCAGTAGCCGCCCTCCGGTCCCCGCCGGCTGTTCACCAGCCCGCCGCGACGCAGGTCGGCGAGGACCGCCTCGAGGAACTTGTGCGGGATGGTCTGCGCCGTCGCGAGGGTCTCCGCCTTCGTCAGGCGACCGTCCTCGATCGCCGCGAGTTCGAGCAGGGTCCGCACGGCGTAGTCGACCCTCGCGGTGATGTGCATGCCATGCCTCTCGCGCTGCCTGATGTCGTCGGCCGGCCCGTCTCGACGGGACGGGTCAATTCCTACCAGCAATACCGAACCACCCGGAATCGTGCGGACGCGAGTCGCCACCCGGGTCGCGATTCGAGGGCCCTGGTGATCCAAGCCACACCAGCGGTAATGTGGACGGTTGTTCACAGCTATCGGAGGTCGTTGCGATGTGGGAAACCCTGCAGGAATCGTGGGGGTCGCTGCTCGACCCCCTCCACGATCCGGTGACCCTGGCGATTCCCGCCTTCCTCACCTTCCTGGTCCTCGAATGGATCGCGGCCCGCACCCTCGAACACGTCGAACCGGGCCCCGACGGACGCGCCCATCCCCCGCGCGGCGGCTACGAGAAGCGGGACGCGCGCGCGAGCATCTCGATGGGTCTGGTCTCCATCGTCACGAGCGCCGCCTGGAAGGTGCTGGCTCTCGTCGGATATTCGGCCCTGTGGGTCTACGTCGCGCCGTGGCATCTGCCCGCCGACGCCTGGTACACGTGGGTGATCCTGCTCGTCGGCATCGACGTCCTCTGGTACTGGTACCACCGGATGGCGCACCGTGTCCGCCTGGTCTGGGCGACCCACCAGGCGCACCACTCGAGCGAGTACTTCAACTACGCGACCGCGCTGCGCCAGAAGTGGAACAACAGCGGCGAGATCATCATGTGGCTGCCGCTCCCCCTGATCGGCATCCCGCCGTGGATGGTCTTCGTCGGCTTCTCCGTCAGCCTCGTCTACCAGTTCTTCGTACACACCGAGCGGGTCGGCAAGCTCCCCCGCCCGATCGAGTTCGTGTTCAACACGCCCTCGCACCATCGGGTGCACCACGGCTCCGATCCCGACTATCTCGACCGCAACTATGCCGGCATCCTCATCATCTGGGACCGGATGTTCGGCACCTTCAAGGCCGAGGAGCACCGCCCCACCTACGGGCTCACCAAGCCCGTCGGCACGTACAACATCTGGGACCTGCAGACGCACGAGTACCGGGCGATCGCCCGCGACTGGCGTACGGCCGGGACGTTCCGCGACAAGCTCGGTTACGCCTTCGGCCCGCCCGGCTGGGCGCCGAAACAGACCCACGCGGAGGAGACCGAGAGCGTCAGTTCTGCTCGAGCGTGACGAGGAAGTCGACGCTGCCCGCGCCGTCGACCGTCACGAATCCGAGGTTCGGCGGCTCCACGCCGTAATCGGTCCAGGTGGTGGGGATGCTCCCCGACGCCACGAGACGCTCACCCGTGCGCAGGACGTCGACGTCGACGGTCACGGGCCGTTCGGCGCCGCGCAGGGTGAGCGTGCCGGTCGCGGTGACGGTACCGATGCTGCCGTCGTCGGGCAGGGACGACAGGTCCACCGGCTCGGTGAGCGCGAACGTCGCCGTCGGGTGCGTCGCGGTGTCCATCACCCGGGTGCGGAACTGGCCGTCGCGCTGGCCGCTGTCGGTGGTGATGCCCTCGACCTGCACGACGACCTCGGCGGCCTCGAGGGTGCCGTCGGTGACGGTCGCCGAACCGGAGACCTGGTCGGTGCTGCCGACCACGGTGACGTCCGCGCCGCGCAGGATCTCGTGCACGGTGTAGCCCGCGGCGGTGCGGTTGGGTTCGGCACCCTCGACGACGATCCACTCCCCGTCGAGCTCGCCGGTCGCGACTTCGGCGCCCTCGGTCGAGACGGACGCGGCGGGTGCGTCGTCCTCGGCGATGAACGTCCCGTATACCCATGGGGCAACGAAGAAGCCGAGCAGCGCCACGACCACGACGGCGACGAGCGCCCACACCAGTTTCCGCATTCTGCAAATTTAAACGATGTCGGATTCCGTGGGGGGTGCTACGTCACAGGCGCGGCCGCAGCGTGAACCACGCTACTGGGGCGCAGCGTGAACCACGCGATTGCGGCGGAGGCGATCATGAGCACCACGCCGATCCCCGAGGTGATGGTGACGCCGCTGTCGAACGCCGATCCCGCGGCAGCGAGCAACGCGTCGGCCCGGTCGACGGGCAGGGTCTCGGCCACGGCGTGGGCGCCACCGAGTGTCTCGCGGGCGGCCTGTGCCTGTTCTGCGTCCAACCCGGCGGGAAGCAGCAGGTGCGCGCTGTAGGACGCGGAGAGCACCGACCCGAGGATCGCCGTACCGAGCACGGCACCCATCTCGTAGGCCGTCTCCGACACCGCCGACGCGGCACCGGCCTTCGCGGGCGGGACGCTGGAGACGATGAGATCGTTCGACAACGTCTCCGCCGCCCCGATGCCCGCGCCGAGGACCGCGAACGCCACGATGATCGGTGCGAGCGCCGACGGCGAGGCCAGCAGGAACACCAGCGCGTAGCCGGTCGCCGAGAGCAGGAGCGCGCAGACGATGATCGACGACGGCTGCACCCACCGCACGAGCGCGACCACCGACATCCCGGCCACGACCATCGCCGCCAGTCCCGGGACCAGGCTCAGACCGGCCTCCATCGGACTCTGTCCGATCACCAGTTGCAGGTGCTGGGACACGAAGAACAGGAAGCCCACGAGGGAGACGACGGACAGCAGGTTCACCGCGACGGCGCCGGAGAAGGTGGGCACGCGGAACAGGCGGACGTCGAGCATCGGATTCGGACGGCGCAACTGCCGGCGCACGAAGGCGACGAGCGCGACCGCCCCGACCACGGCCGGGAGGATGACGACGGCACTGATGCCGCTGTCGGCGATCTTCTTGATCGCGAAGACGATCGGGGCGAGGGCCAGCATCGACAGTGCGATGCTCACGACGTCGATGCGGCCCGGATTCGGGTCCTTCGACTCGGGGACGAACATCGGCGCGAGCACGAGCAACGGAATCAGTACCGGCACCGCCAGCAGGAAGACCGAACCCCACCAGGCGTGTTCGAGGAGGAATCCACCCACGATCGGCCCCAGCGCGGCACCCGCCGCGAAGCACGAGGCCCAGATCGCGATGGCGAGGCGACGTTGGCCGGCGTCGAGGAAGATGTTACGCAGCAACGACAGCGTCGACGGCATGAGCATGGCCCCGAAGAAGCCGAGCACGCCGCGTGCCGTCACGAGCAGTTCCGCGGAGGGTGCATAGGCCGCGGCCACCGAGACGGCGGCGAAGCCGGTCGCGCCGACGAGCAGCAGCCGGCGCCGTCCGATGCGGTCGCCGAGACTGCCCATCGCCACCAGCAGGCCCGCGAGTACCAGCGGATAGATGTCGATGATCCACAGCTGTTGCGCGGCGGCGGGCTGCAGTGCGGACGAGATCCCGGGCAGCGCGAACGCCAGGACGGTGTTGTCCACCGACACGAGCAGGACGGGGAGCATGAGCACCGCGAGCGCGACCCAGTCCCGAGGAGCCGCCTTCGCCGCGGTGGGTTCCGAAACAGGCACAGATGTCGCCACGGATATCGAACTTTCGCGAGAGAGGAATCGAACCCTCGTTACTGTACCAGCTGGACGGTACAGTAACGACGTCGTACGATCGGGCCGTGCCACCCGCCCCAGCCGCCCGCGCCAAACTCCTCGACGCCTTCGTGACGATCCTGCTCGAGCAGGGCGAGCGCGCCGCGACCCTCGAGGCCGTCGCCGCGACCGCCGGCGTCTCGAAAGGTGGCCTGCTCTACCACTTCCCCTCGAAGGACGCTCTGGTCGAGGGTCTCGCCGAGCACGTCGAAGCGCTCGGCGCCGAGGACGTCGAACGCATGCGTGCGGCTCCCGAGGGACCGGCGGCGTATTACATCCGCACCTCGGTCTTCGCCGACACCCCGATCGACCGGGCCATCGTCGCCCTGACCCGCCTGAGCCAGACCGCGAACCCGCGCGCCCAGCAGGCACTGCGCCACATCCACCAGGGTTGGTTCGACGCCCTCGCGGAGGAGGTCACCGACCCCGCGGCAGCACGCGCGGTGGCACTCATCGGCGACGGCCTCTACTACGGTGCCGCCATGTCGGGCGAGACGAGCACGACGCCGCCCGAGGATGTCGACGAACTCCTGAAGGTCGTGCGGAAATTGATCGGCCCGGGCGACTGAGTTCGGGGAGGTTGTGTGCGTCCGTTCGCGAAAAAACGAACACAACCTCCCTCGAATCGCCTACCTTGTGGCCATGACCGGGTCCGTCCTGGCGATGGCCCACGACGAGCGCGCCGACCTCGCCGATCTCCTGGAGACACTGTCGCCGGAACAGTGGGAACACCCGAGCCTCTGTGAGGGGTGGACGGTGCGGGACGTCGTCGCCCACATGATCAGCTACGAGGAGCACGGACCTCGCGACCTGGTGCGACGACTGGCGGCCACCCGATTCCGCCCGTGGAAACTCAACGAGGCCGCACTCGCCGACTATGCGGACCTCGGACCCGACGAACTCGTCCGGTTTCTGCGGAACCACCTCGATCCGCAGGGATCCACCGCAGCGCTGGGTGGTCGCGTCGGTCTCGTCGACGCCCTCATCCACCACCAGGACATCCGACGACCACTCGGCCTCGCCCGCACGGTGCCTGCCGAGCGTCTGCGTGTCGCGTTGCCGTTCGCCGTCACCGCGTTACCTCTGCGTGGATTCTGGAAGGCCCGCGGCGTGCGGCTCGTCACGACCGACCTCGGCTGGTCGCGGGGACGGGGTCCCGAAGCCGCAGGTCCGGGAGAAGCAGTGCTCATGACCATGGCGGGACGACGAGGGATCGCGCGCGAGCTGACCGGGCCGGGTGCCACAATCCTTGCCGACCGGCTGGGCTGAGCGTCCCGGTGTCAGCCCTTCTTCGGAAGCCGATGCAGTTCGACGTCGCGGAGCACGCCGGCGTCGATCGTCGCGGTCATGTAGGTGCAGTACGGCTGCCGACGCCGGTCGGTGGGTGAACCCGGGTTGAGCAGGCGCAACCCGCTCGGCGCGGTCGTGTCCCAGGGGATGTGCGAGTGGCCGAAGACGAGGACGTCGGTGTCGGAGTAGGCCGCGGCCATCCGCTTGTCGCGCCCGGTCGACGCCCCGGTCTCGTGCACCACCGCGACGCGCACACCGTCGAGGGTCACCCGCGCGACCTCCGGCAGCCGTTCCCGCAGGAGCGGACCGTCGTTGTTGCCCCAGCACGCGACCAGCTGCCGGGACCGCTCTTCCAGCGCGTCGAGCAGCGCCACGTCCATCCAGTCGCCCGCGTGGATCACCACGTCCGCACGATCCACCTCGTCCCACACCTGCGGCGGCAGGTCGCGGGCGCGCGTCGGTACGTGGGTGTCGGCGAGCAGCAGCAGACGCATGGGCCCCAGTCTGCCGTGGGTTCGCAGTGTGCCGCGGGCGCTCATGGGTAACCACGACGCATGACCACTCCAGCTCACGACAGACTCGCCATCGTCACCGGCGCCGACTCCGGCATGGGCAAGGCGACCGCCGAACTGCTCGCCGCCGAGGGGTTCGACGTCGGCATCACCTTCCACACCGACGAGGCCGGGGCCGAGGACACCCGTGCCGCGGTCGAACAGCGCGGACAGCGATGTTTCGTGGCCCGGCAGGACCTGACCAGCCCGGACACCGCCGACGTGATCGACGAACTCGCCGGGAAACTCGGCGGTCTCGGGGTGCTCGTCAACAACGCCGGCACCGGACACCGCGACGAGGTGCTCGACCTGTCCTTCGAACGGTGGCGGGAGATGCTCTCCACCGACCTCGACGGCCCGTTCCTGTGCTCCCAGCGCGCCGCGCGACACATGATCGACTCCGGTCGCGGTGGACGCATCGTCAACATCACGAGCGTCCACGAACACATCCCCCGCTACGGGGCCTCCGCCTACTGCACGGCGAAGGCCGGGCTCGGCATGCTCACGCAGTGCCTCGCCCTCGAATGGGCCCGCTACGGCATCACGGTCAACTCGGTGGCTCCCGGTGAGATTTCCACGCCCATGACCGGCATGGACGAATCCGAGGCTTTCCACGAGGAGCGACCGGGCAACCCCACCGGACGTCCCGGGCACGTCAACGAGGTCGCCTCCGTCGTCGCCTTCCTCGCGTCCCCACGCTCGTCGTACCTGACGGGGCGCTCGATCCCCGTCGACGGTGGCCTCATGTTGATGGCCGCGCACGGACACGACATGAACGACGGGAGTTGGCGCGAACTCTGACGACGACCGGCCACCCATCCGCTAGCGTCCACAGGCGGATCGGTGGTCGACTCGGAGTTGGGGGAACTGGATGCGCACGACACCGCCTGCGGAGCGATTCGGACCGGGAACGGCGAGGGGTTACCGAGCGACCTATCGTCCCGAGGTGTGGGGAGCGTTGATCGGCGCGGGTGGTGCGTCGGCCTTCATGCTCGTGAACGGTGCCGCTCTGGGAACACCGTGGGTCTGGATCGTCGCGGCCGGGTGGGTCTGCGCCATCGTTGTTTTCGCGTGGGCCGTGCTCGTTCGGCCGCGGAGTTTCGAGCAGTTGGAGCCGCCCTCGAAGCAGGCGTCGACGATCTACTTCGTGTCGGTCGTGGCCATGGTCGTGCTGATCGTCGGTGGCGCACGTCTTCTCGCGTCGCTCGATCGTTCGGAACTGACGGTCGCGTGGGTGGTCTGTGTCGTCGGTGCGCATTTCGTTCCGTTCGCACGGGCCTTCGGCCGCGCGATGTTCCGGGTCATGGGCTGGGGAATGCTGGTGATCGGAATCGTCGGTCTGGCGGGCGGTTTCGCAGCCTCGGCCGTTGCAGCGGTCGCCGGCGTCGCGGCGGGGTTGTGGATGTTCGCCGTGATGGTCGCCGACGCTGTCGGCCGACCTCTCGTCAACGGGCGTCGGCCCGGCTCCACAGTTCGTCGAGCGCCTCGTTGACAGTTTCCGGCTGCTGGACGTGCGGGTAGAAGCCGGGAACCTCGAGTAGTTCTCCATCGATCCGGTTTGCGACGACCCGCGCCGTGATCGTCAGCGGATCTCCCGCCAGTCGCTTGTACTCGTCGGGTGCGCCCGCCCAGTCACCGATGACGACGAGCTTCGGCCACGGCGCCGCCGCGAGCGGCTCGAGGGGGATGTCGGCGTCCCAGCAAGGCCTCTCCCGCATCGACGTCGCCGCTGCGCGTAGCCGCTTCGGGGTGGGTTCCGCCGGTGGCATGCCGACGCTCTCCGTGGTGAGACGCAGATAGTCCTCCGCAGTGAGCTCGGGCGGGAGCGCTGCCTGGGACGCGCGGGCGCGGGCGAGGTTCTCGGCGACGACCGGTTCGCTCTCCGCGACCTTCAGGCACCCGGGCTGGATCAGGCACAACGAACGCACCAGGTCCGGCCGTTCCGCCGCCGCGAGCATCGCTGCGACCGCACCGTACGAATGTCCGACGAGATGGGCACCGTCACCGAGCAGTTCGACGATGTCGGCGGCATCCACCTCGTAGTCGGTGCGATGGGCCCCGTCGAGATCCGGCGAGTTACCGTGCCCGCGACGGTCCATCAGGATCAGCCGACGTGACGCCCCCAAGGGCCGTTGCCGACCGAATCCGTAGGTCTCGTCGTCTCCCCAAGCCAGCACCCCGTGCACGAGAACGGCCGGTGGGACGTCGGATTCGGCAGGTCCGACGAGCGTCGAGCTGGCGCGAGCCACTGTTCCCCCTTCCGATTGCGAGCATGCAGGCGCGAACCTATCGGAAGACCTGGGCGGACGCAGGCAGCCCGACCCACACTCCCTCAGGCGCACCTCGTCGCCTCTCCCAGTCATTCGCTACAGCTTTCGCTATCCGCTACCGCAATTGCCGCAGCGGATGGCAAAAGCCGTAGCGAATGATTCGGAGCTCCCGGCGTCGACCTCCAGACATGAGAAAAGCCCCTCACCTGCCTGAACAGGTGAGGGGCTTCTGGCGGTGGCGGTGGGATTTGAACCCACGGACGGGGGTTACCCGTCACGCGCTTTCGAGGCGCGCTCCTTCGGCCGCTCGGTCACGCCACCGCTGACGACTCTAGCGGATTGCATGCCTCATCCCGAAATCGCCTGGTCACAGCTCCGAGGCCGGACCTCGGTGTTCCCGGAAGAACGCTTCGAGCACGGCCGCGCACTCGGCTTCGAGCACACCGGCGCGCACTTCCGGACGGTGCGTGAGGCGCCGGTCGCGCACCACGTCCCACAGCGACCCGACGGCGCCCGTCTTCGGCTCCCACGCCCCGAAGACCACCCGCGACACCCTGGAGAGCACCAACGCGCCCGCGCACATCGTGCAGGGCTCCAGGGTCACGGCGAGGGTTGCGCCCTCGAGACGCCATCCGTCGCCGTAGACCTGCGCTGCCGCGCGCAGGGCGAGCACCTCGGCGTGCGCGGTGGGGTCCCCGGTGGCCTCGCGGGAGTTCGCTGCCCGCGCGATCTCGGTGCCGTCCGGCCCGAACACCACCGCGCCCACCGGTACATCACCGGCGGGCGCGGCAGCGGCGGCCTCCAGCGCGACCCGGATCAATGCCTCGTCGTCGCGCAGCCCCATCTAACGGAGCTTGTCCAGGGTGTTACCCAGGACGTCGTCGAAACCGAGTCGCTGCGCGATCTCGTCGAGCTGCTCGTCGGGATACAGGTCGGTCTCCGACAGGATCACCGAGAGCACCGGCTCGGGCAGGCCCATGTCGGCCAGGATGCCGAGGTCGCCTTCCTCCCACGGCTCGATATCGTCGAGTTCGTCGGGATCGATGTCGGGGATCTCGATGTTCAGCGCATCGAGGACGTCGGCGGCGATGTCGTAGTCGACGGCCATCGTCGCGTCGGACAGCAGCAACCTCGTTCCCGCAGGTGCGGGACGCACGATGATGAAGAATTCGTCGTCCACGTTCAGCAGGCCGAAGACTGCGCCGGAGCTTCTCAGCTCCCGCAACTCGGTCACTGCGGTATCGAGACTCGTCAGTGCGGCACCGGACAACGCCCGGCACTTCCAACGACCTTCCTCCCGCGTCACGGCGACGGCGAAGCCGTCGAGGTCGTCGCTCGAATTCCCGGCGGGGTTCCCGCTCTGGGTCACGGAAGGGCTCTTGTTCCCTACACGCTGTGCAGCCATGGGCGCAACGGTAGTCGGCCACGTCCGGTGAATGAAGCCCAGCACGGGATATGCCAACCTGATGAGGTGTCCTCAGCCGTCTCTTCCCCGCCCGTCTGTGTCCTCGGCCTCGGTCTGATCGGTGGTTCGCTGCTGCGTGCCGCCGCGGCGACCGGAAGGCAGGCGTGGGGTTACAACAGGTCGTCGCAGGCCGTGGAGGCCGCCGTCGCCGACGGCTTCGACGCGTCCACCGACCTCACGGCCACGCTGCGTCGCGCAGCCGACACCGACGCCCTGGTGGTGATCGCGGTGCCGATGCCGGCGGTGGGCAGCATCCTCGAGGCGGTGGCCGAGCACGCTCCCGAGGTCGCACTCACCGACGTGGTGAGCATCAAGGCGGAAGTGGCCGCTGCCGTCGCCGCTCACGGCCTTTCGCGACGTTTCGTGGGTGGACACCCCATGGCGGGTACGGCGGAGTCCGGCTGGACCGCTGGGACCGCCGATCTGTTCCGCGACGCGGTGTGGGTGGTGACCGTCGACGACGGCACCGATCCCGAGGTGTGGCGGCAGGTCGCCGACCTCGCGCTCGACTGTGGCTCCGTCGTCGTGCCCGCCGAGTCCCGGGAGCACGACGCGGCGGTCGCGCGGGTCTCCCACCTCCCCCACCTCCTTGCCGAAGCGCTGGCCCTGTCGGGCGCCGGAGGCGGCGATCTCGCACTCGGTCTCGCCGCCGGCTCGTTCCGGGACGGCACGCGGGTCGCGGCGACGACCCCGGCACTGGTGGACGCGATGTGCGAGGGCAACGCCGAAGCCCTGCTGGTCGCGCTGGACGAGACGCTCGAGGTGTTGAGGACGGCCAGGGAGCAGTTGGCCGACCGCAGCACCTCCGAACTCACTCGCGCCGGTCACGCGGCGCGGACCCGCTACGAACAGCGCCGTCGCGACCCCATCGTCGGCGCACAACCCGGCGACGAGGGCTGGATCGAGACGTTCCGCGAGGCCGGACGACGTGGTGGGGTGTGGACGCGATGAACCTCCGCGACATCGCCTCGGCGCTGACCACCGGCAAGACGACCCCGACCGAGCACGTCCGCTCGGTTCTCGCCGAACTCGACGCCCTCGCCGGAACCCCCTGGGAGAACGCCGTCGCCGCCCGCAACGACGAGGCGGCGCTCGAAGCCGCAGCGCTCGCCGACGAGCAGATCGCCGCCGGGAACTGGATCGGCCCCCTGCACGGGGTCGCGGTCGCGGTGAAGGACAACATCGACGTCGCCGGGTTCCCCACCCGCTGCGGCAGCGCGGTCCTCGCCGACGCTCCCCCGGTCCGGCGCGACGCTCGCGTCATCGAGAAGCTCCGCGAAGCCGGAGCCATCGTGGTGGCGAAGACCCACCTCCACGAGTTCGCCTACGGGCCCACCGGGTTGATCAATGCGTCCGGCGCGGCCCCCCATCCCCACAACCCGGACCTGATCAGCGGTGGTTCGTCATCGGGCTCCGCAGTGCTGGTCGCGAGGGGCGTCGTGCCCGTCGCGCTGGGAACCGACACCGGCTGCAGCGTCCGCACCCCGGCGGCGCTGTGCGGGATCGTCGGATTCAAGCCGGGCTTCGGTGCACTTCCCGAGCAGGGCGTGTTCCCGCTGTCGACGACCTTCGACCATGTCGGTCTGCTCACCGCCGATGCACTGGACGCCTCACTCGCATGGGGTGCCGTTCCGGGCATCGCGCACCTGCGCACCCCGGTCTCCGAACTGCGCATCGGACGCCTGCGGGGCGGCATCTGGGATCTGTCGCCCGTCTTCGACGAGGCCGTCGAGACGGCGTGCGGCACCCTCGCGGATCTGGGCGCCCGCGTCGTCGACGTGGAACTGCCCGAGACCGACGAGATGCTCGAGCTGTATCCCGTGGTCACCGGCTCGGAAGCGTACGAGACGCATCGCGCGTGGTTCGAAGCCGATCCCGACCGCTACCAGCCTCCGACGGCCGCTCTTCTCGCCGCGCAACGCGACCGGCCGGCCTACGAGTACATCCACGCGGCCCGGGCGGTGGCGCGACTACGTCACGACGTCGTGCACCGCCTCCGCACCGTGGACAAGCTCGACGCGCTGATCACCGTCACCACCGGCGTGCGTTCGGCGCCGCTGACGAGCGATCCCGTCGAGCTTCGCGCACCGCTGCTGCAGATGTGCATCCCGTTCAGCGTCCTCGGTGTCCCGGCCGTGTCGGTGCCGGCCCCGGACGGCGGATCGTCGCCGGTGGGACTTCAGATCGTCGGCCTCACCGGAGGCACGCACGGGCACGGCAGCCACCCCGCCGAATCGGCCGCGTTCGCCGTGGCCATGGCGGTGGAGGCGTCGGGACAGCCCTAGATGCGGGAGGCGAGTCCTCGGTATTCGAGGACGAAGCCGTCCTCGTCGACGGTCACCGACGACGACGAGCGCGGCGACAGCACGTGGATGCCGTCGGACGCACTGCTGTAGACGACCGTGGCCTCCTCGATGCTGAGATCGATGAGGTTGACGTAGACGACGGGCACCTCCACGTCGTCGGCTCCGGCCTGGAGGTCGTGCCGGCGGATGGGCAGGGCGTTGAAGAACGGGCTGAACACCACGTCCACGTCCAGCGCCCCGCCGAAGGTGGACCGCTGATGGTTGATGCCGTTGTCGGACATCCAGATGCCCTCTTCGGACCGGGTGAGGGACATGTGCCGCTCGCCCGAAGCGAGGGTGGTGCGCACCGACAATCGGCGGGTGACACCGTTCTCGTCCGTCACCAGGTCGTACGACGCGCTGAAGGCCGGATGGTCGGTGCACTCCGCACCCACGATGCGACCGGACGCCTTGATGCGGCGGCCGGAGAGCTGTACTCGTACCGACTCCATCCGAGACACATCGGCCGCACGCCACGTGAGTAGCGCGGGCCACGTCGACGCGGAACCGGTGGCGTCAGAGGCTGGGGTGCTCACGGTCTATACGGTATGCGACGAAGCGCACACGGTGGGCAGCGGTGCCGTGATTCGTCCACCACACGGTTGCCGGCAGGGCCCACCTGCTCACGCCGTGTCCGGCAGCGCCTCGTGCCGGGACACCTGACGCAGGTGGTGTGAGAACACCGACAGCGCCGCGGCGCCCACGGCGACGTTGAGCAGCGCCCCGAACTCCTGGACGGCGAACTCCAGCACGTCGACGAAGAAGACGGTGATCAACGCAGCCGTCCGCAGCGCACGGATCGCCCACCTCCGCCGGCGCCACAAACCCACCGATCCCACCACGCACAGCAGGACGGTGACGCCGGAGCCGACGAGCTGGATCACGGTCACCACGTTGCTCGTCCGCGCGGCGAGATCCTCCTCCAAGGTGGCGGCTGCGTTGAGGAGAATGCCGACGGAGAAAACGGTGAGCAGTGCTGCCGCGACACGGACGCTGCGCTCACCCCGCAGTCGCTCCGGCAGCCGGAGCGACACCCACGAGATGCGCGACGGTACCTCCCGGCACCGGGCGAGCAGGAGATCGATCTGTTCGACGACCTCGGGGTCGACTCCACCCTCCCGGGCTCGTTCGAGTTGCACTCGCGCCTGGTCGCGATCGGTCGGGGTCAGGCCGTGGGTGAGCCCGTCCGTCGCCGTGAGCGCGGCGTTGGCGAGATACTCGTCGGGCGACGGCCCGCGACGGAGGTGCACCGCTCGATTGACGACGAGCAGCAGCACGACCACCACGTACATGATCGCCACCGAGGGGCGGTAGAAGTAGTCGTTGGTCTTCGTGACGAACTTGCCGACCTCGTCGAGGAACAGGCCGAACCCGATTCCTCCGAGCAGCACCGCGATGCGGTCGGGCGCCCGGCCGATGAAGGTCATCGAGACCATCAACGCGGCGACCATGAGCAGACCGCCCCACAGCACGTGAGCGATGTGCAGGACCGACCCGCCGACCTGCGGATAGCCCGCCAGATGCAGGTACAGACGGGTGACCAGGATGGTCGCGACCGCGATGATCAGAAGTGCTTCGACCTGCGCGGACGACGCGGTGTCCCGCAACAACCGAGAACGGGAACGGGTCCGCACCGCTGTCATGGCACGCGAGCTTATCCCGCCCGGGTTCCCGTCGGGTTCTTCCTCCGGATTCGGCGGCGCGGCGCCTGCGCGGAGCGGCTCCCCAATCTTGTGTGTGGCCTAGAGTCGCTCTATGCGCACAGTGTGGACAGTTCCTCCGAACATTGCCCAAACTCTGCTGGAATCTCCCGAGATCCAGATGTTCCTGACCAGCAACGAGTTGCCGGATACAGCGGACGATCCACGACAGAGACTTGCGGAGTTCACCCACGCGCTCGGCGCCCTCAGCCGTCATATCGGACGCACCTTCGGCTCCGTGGACGCAGCCAACCGCGAACTGTTCGGCGGGTCCGCCGGCAAGGTCCCCGTGGCGCTGCGCCTGACCGTCCTGCGTGCCCTCGTGAACCATGTCGAGGACCGCGCCCCCAGCCCGAAACTGCTTCCGAAGAACATCTGCGACCAGCTCGGCGCCTACGTCTACGCCCTGCTCGACCCTCGCGACCGGAGCATCTTCTATGTCGGCGCCGGACGCGGAAATCGCATCTTCACCCTGGTCTGGACGGCGCTCGGAGAGACCTCGAAGCTGACCGAGGCCGGCGAGAAGACACCGCTGGCCACCCCCGAGACCGAGGCGGCTCTGCGGCGCATCCGAACCGTCTACGAGTCCGGCTACGCGGTGGAGCACTTCGTCGTCGCCGACGCGCTGAACCCGAAGACCGACGCCGACCACACCGCCGCAGTGACGGCCGAAGCGGTCATCGCGGCGCTCGGACTGACCGAACCGCACCGCGGCGAATGCGTACTCACCAACCTGGCGGGCGCAACCGAGGAGTCGGAAGCCGACCGCGCCGCCATCCCGATCGCCGAGCTCGTTCGTCAGTACTCGGCCTCGCCCGCTCCCGAACTGCCGACGCCGTGCGTCGTGCTGCGGGTCAACGAGGCGAAGAAGGCGTCGCCGGCGGCGGTGCGCGAACTCGCGTCCAAGCCGTGGCCGGCCGGGTCGGCAGCGCGTGGGATCGACGGCCTGCCGATCATCGTCGTCGCAGACAACATCGTCCGGGCGGTCTATCGCGCCACCGGATGGGAGGCGGCGGCTCGCACGGAGGACAACGGCGGCACGATCCTCTACCGGTTCGTCGGGGAGGCCGACGAAGAGCTCGAGGGCAAGTTCGTCAACACTCGCGTCACGCCCGACCGGCTGGGTCTCAAGCGTTGGCCGTCGCACGGTTGGGCTCCGCGTCTGACGCGTGCTCTGCCGCGGCCGGTCGCGCGTCCGAAGGCGCCGCGCCCCTGATACTTCGACTGCTTCCCGGTTCGTCTGCGGACCGGGAAGCAGCTCGTGACGGTTCTCGAAAACCGTTGGGCCGGGACATTTTCTGCATACGAAAACACGAAAGGGGACCCACAATGTGGGTCCCCTTTCGGAACGGGTGTTCGGCGGTGTCCTACTCTCCCACACCCTGTCGAGTGCAGTACCATCGGCGCAGACAGGCTTAGCTTCCGGGTTCGGAATGGGACCGGGCGTTTCCCTGTCGC
>NZ_JBSNCD010000013.1:0-80611 GCF_053764735.1 Rhodococcus sp. 5G237
TGTCGATGATGTCGAGGGGATCGTGCCGCAGATGCAGGCCACGCCGGGGATGCCGGAGCGGCAGGCGGTGGCGCGTCGGCAGGAGCGGGTGCGCTCGATCCTGCACACTCTGCCCCCGGCCGCCCAGAGCGCCATCCTCGAGTCGCTCGATCACAACGGCGCTCCCCACACCGCCCGGGGCTACGCCGACGACGACACCCAGATCATTCCCGCCTACACCGGAGAGGGATACGAGCAGCAGGCTCAGCAGTAACAACAGCCGCAGCAGTGGTACAGCGTCAGTAGTGGTACAGCCGCAGGCTGGAGAAGTAGGAGACTAGATGGGGGCGGGCAGCTCGCTCGTGCGGCCGGTTCACGGCGCACTCACCCAGGCCGGCAACATCGTCGAACTGTTCGTCGACGTCGTGCGGAACACCTTCCGCCGACCGTTCCAGTTCCGGGAATTCATCGAACAGGCGTGGTTCATCGCGAGCGTCACGATTCTTCCGACGGCGCTCGTCGCGATCCCGTTCGGCGCCGTCGTGTCGCTGCAGACCGGCTCGCTGATCAAGCAGCTCGGCGCCGAATCGTTCACCGGCGCCGCGAGCGTCCTGGCGGTCATCCAGCAGGGCAGTCCGATCGTGACGGCCCTGCTGATCGCCGGTGCCGCCGGTTCCGCGGTCACCGCCGACCTCGGATCGCGGACGATCCGCGAGGAGATCGACGCGATGGAAGTGCTGGGCATCAATCCCATCCAGCGCCTCGTCGTCCCGCGAGTACTGGCGATGGTGCTCGTCGCGCTCCTGCTCAACGGTCTCGTCTCCGTGATCGGCATCGCCGGCGGCTACTTCTTCAACGTGGTGCTGCAGGGCGGTACCCCCGGCGCCTACCTCGCCTCCTTCTCCGCCCTCGCGCAGCTACCCGACCTCTACGTCGCCGAACTCAAGGCTGCGATCTTCGGGTTGATCGCCGGTGTCGTCGCGTCCTACAAGGGGCTGCACCCCGGTGCGGGCCCGAAGGGTGTGGGGGAGGCCGTGAACCAGACCGTCGTCATCACGTTCCTGCTGCTCTTCTTCGCGAACCTGATCCTGACGATGGTGTACCTGCAGATCGTTCCTGCGAAGGGATCCTGACCAGATGACAGTCTCCAGAGGCCGCGGAGATCTCGTTCTTCTCCGGGGTCGCCGAGCGGTGCGCGCACCGCTGAACGTGCTCGACCGCGCGGGGGACCAGATGTCCTTCTACGCGCGTGCCGTCGCGTGGACCCCGCGAACCCTCACCCACTACCGCAAGGAAGTCCTGCGGTTGCTCGCCGAGGTCACCTTCGGCAGCGGTGCACTCGCCGTGATCGGTGGCACCATCGGCGTCATCGCGATGATGTCCGGCTTCACCGGCGTCGTCGTGGGTCTGCAGGGTTACGCCGCGCTCGAGCAGCTCGGCTCGTCGGTGCTCACCGGCTTCCTCTCGGCCTACGTCAACACCCGTGAACTGGCCCCGATCGTCGCGGCGCTCGCGTTGTCGGCGACCGTGGGTTGTGGCTTCACAGCACAGCTCGGTGCCATGAGGATCAGCGAGGAGATCGACGCCCTCGAGGTGATGGCCGTGCCGTCGCTGCCGTTCCTGGTGACCTCCCGGATGATCGCCGGCTTCGTCGCCGTGATCCCGCTGTACATCATCGGTCTCCTCGCGGCCTATCTCGCGACCCGCACGATCAGCACGCTGTTCAACGGCCAGTCGAGCGGCTCGTACGATCACTACTTCTATCTGTTCCTCCCACCGGAGGACGTGTTGTATTCGTTCGCGAAAGTGCTGGTCTTCGCGTTCGTGGTCATCCTCATCCACTGCTACTACGGTTTCCACGCCAGCGGCGGTCCCGCCGGCGTCGGGGTGGCCGTGGGCCGCGCGGTGCGTACCGCGATCGTGACGATCGCGATCCTCGACTTCTTCCTCAGCCTCGCGATCTGGGGCACGACGACCACGGTGAGGGTGGCCGGATGAGCGACACGACCACTTCGCCCTTGCGTCGCCGCACCCTGGGACTGATCTTCTTCGTGGTGCTGGCGCTGTTCCTGTACGTCACGATCGCGATGTACAACAAGACGTTCACGAAGGTCGTGAAGGTCGACCTCCGCACCGACAGCATCGGCAACGCCCTGCCGCTCAACGCCGACGTCAAGGCACGCGGTGTGCTCGTCGGCGAGGTCCGCGGAACGAGCGCGGACGGCGGCGATGTCACCGCGCATCTCGCTCTCGACCCCGACAAGGCCGAACTGATCCCGGTCAACGCCACCGCACAGCTGCTGCCGAAGACCCTCTTCGGTGAGCGCTACGTCTCGCTGATCATCCCCGACGATCCGGGCCGTCCCGTCACGAACGGCGATGTGCTGGTGCAGGACACGAGCGAGCGCACCGTCGAACTCGGCGACGTGCTCGACGGGCTGCTCCCGCTCCTCGAGGCCGTCCCGCCGCAGGACCTCGCCAACACGCTCGGCGCCCTGGCCCAGGGGCTGAGCGGACGTGGCGAGAAGCTGGGGCAGACGGTCGACGACCTCGAACAGATCTTCCGCGAGGTGAACGTCGAACTGCCCACGCTGCAGGAGGATCTGCGCGGACTCGCCGACTTCTCGCAGACCTACTCCGAGGCCGCACCGGATCTCGTCGAGGCGCTGAACAATCTGCGCACGACGGGTGGCACGGTCGTCGAACAGCAGAACCAGATCCGCACGCTGCTCGCGAGCGCGACGGGAGCGTCGTCGCAGACGGCCGATTTCATCGAGCAGAACTCGAACTCGATCATCACGCTGTCCGCCGATTCGAAGGAGGCGCTGCAGCTGCTCGCCCGTTACTCGCCGTCCTTCCCGTGCACCTTCGAGGGATTCGCCGACGCGAAGCCGGCCGCCGTCGACCTGCTCGCGGCCGACGATCCGTTCCCGGGTGTGCGCGCGAACATCCAGTTCACCAACCCGAAGGGCCGCTACCTGCCGAACCAGGACGAGCCGCGTCTGCTCGACGATCGCGGACCGGCCTGCTACGGCGACGTGACCGCGCCCGGCCGCAACTTCCCGCAGTATCCGGGCGGTTCGGTCAACGACGGTTCGTATCAGGTGCCGTCGCGTAATCCCGGTCCCGAGACCATCGATTTCTTCCCTGCCCCGGCAGGATCCGGCGTCCCCGACGACGTCGGTGAGATCATCGGCACCTCGGACGGCGGCGCGACTCCCGTCTCGTACGCCGGCTCGCGTCTGGAACAGGACACGCTCGATGTGATCTACGGACAGGCCACCGGTGTCGACCCCGAGGAGGTCCCGTCCTGGACCACCCGGCTCGGCGCTCCGGCGATCCGCGGTACGGAGGTGAGCTTCCAGTGAGAGGTCTGGCAGCACCCCTGATCAAACTCATCGTGTTCGCCGTGGTCACCGTCATCGCGACGGGTGTCCTCGCCGCGACCATCGCCAGTGTCGGCGGTGGGGGAGGAACGAAGTTCCACGCGATCTTCTCCGACGTCACCTCGCTCAACAAGGGCGACGACATCCGTATCGCGGGTGTCCGCGTGGGGCAGGTCGAGGAGATCTCCGTCTTCGACGAACGGCAGGCGCGGGTCACCTTCTCGCTCGAGGAACGCGACTGGCTCCCGGCCGGTGCCACCGCGACCATCCGGTTCCGCAATCTCGTCGGCCAGCGCTACATCGCGCTCGGTCAGGGTGAGGGCGCCCAGGGCGAGAAGATCACGGGTGGCGACACGATCCCGATCGAGCGCACGAAGCCGGCGGTGAATCTCACGACGCTCTTCGACGGCTTCCGGCCGTTGTTCCAGACGCTGAGCGCCGACGACGTCAACAAGCTCTCGTTCCAGATCATCCAGGTCTTCCAGGGGGAGGCCGGAACGATCGACGATCTGGTGCGCAGCACCGCGTCGCTGACCAACACCATCGCCGACAAGGATCGCGTGATCGGTGCGGTGATCGACAACCTCAACACCGTCCTGGCCACGATCGACCAGCGCGACGAGCAGCTCGATTCGCTGCTGGTCAACACGCAGGCACTCGTCAGCGGGTTGTCGGCCGACCGGGCGACCGTCGGTTCGGCGGTGGCGTCGATGGCGGGGCTGACCGACGCGGTCTCCGACGTCCTCGAGCCCACCCGCCCGTCGATCGCGCAGTCGATCACAGCGCTCGAACAGGTCACCTCGAATCTCAACGCGAACCGCGACGAGGTCGACCGCGTCCTCGAGACGTTGCCGGTCAAGCTCGACAAGCTCGGGCGCGTGGCCAGCTACGGTTCGTGGTTCCAGTTCTACCTGTGCGGTATCGACATCGTCGCAGGTCCCGGTTCGGTCCCGTATCTGAATCTGCCGACGGGGCTGCCCACCGTGAACCAACCCATCTACACGAATGCGGCGAAGCGTTGCTCGCAGGAGGGGATGCAGGAGTTGCAGGGACGATGAGCAAACGTCGCAGTCCGGCCGCCGCCGGTGCCCTGGGCATCGTCGTGGTGCTGCTGGGGACACTGTCCGCCTTCTTCCTCGACGAACTGCCCATCATCGGGGCGGGCGCGACCTACAAGGCCGAGTTCAGCGAGGCCGCAGGTCTCAAACCCACCAACGAGGTGCGTATCGCCGGCGTGAAGGTCGGCAAGGTCACCGGGGTCGACCTCGATGGCGATCGCGTGATCGTCTCGTTCAAGGTCCAGGACGCCTGGGTCGGGAACGACACGGCGGCCTCCATCCAGATCAAGACGATCCTCGGGCAGAAGTATCTGGCACTCGAGCCGCGGGGTACGGAGGTGCTCGACCCGGACGACCGGATCCCGCTCGACCGGACGGTCGCGCCGTACGACGTGATCGAGGCGTTCTCGTCTGCGGCCACGACCCTCGGCGAGATCGATTCCGAGCAGCTCGCGACCGGCTTCCAGACCCTGTCGGAGGCTTTCTCGGAGACACCCGACGACATCCGGGCCTCGCTCGACGGCATCAGTCGCCTGTCCGAGACCGTCGCGAGTCGTGACCAGGAGCTGAAGAAACTCCTCGACGCGACCGGCAACGTATCGAAGGTGCTCGCCGACCGCAACGCCGAGTTCAACCGGTTGCTCTCCGACGGTGCGCTGCTCGTCGCGGAACTGAACAACCGGCAGGAGGCGATCTCCCAGTTGCTCGACGGCACCAAGCGGTTGTCGGCGGAGCTCTCCGGGCTCGTCGAGGAGAACCGCGAGACCATCGGTCCCGCCCTGCAGCAGTTGCGCGGCGTCGTCGACGTCCTCCAGGAGAACAACGACAACCTCGATCGGGCCATGGAGCTGTACGAGCCGTTCGTGCGTGTCTACACCAACGTCGTCGGCAACGGCCGGTGGTTCGACCAGGTCGTCGTGAACCTGACCCCGCCGGGCCTGCCGGAGATCCCCGGTTACCGCGAACCCGGTCGCCGCCTGGAAGGGGGCAACTGATGGCACACGCCGAGAACGGCGAGTCCCGCAGCAATCGCGGGCGCATCGCGCTGATCGCGGCCGTCGTGGCGGTCGCGGTGGCCCTGGCCGGAGTGGGCTGGTGGTTGTTCACCCGACTGGGCACCACCGAGATCACCGCCTACTTCGACAAGGCCGTCGGCATCTACGAGGGTTCCGACGTGCGGGTGCTCGGCGTCGAGGTGGGGAAGGTTACCTCCGTCGAACCGCAGGGCGACCTGGTCAAGGTCGGTCTGCGGGTGAACCGCGGCGTCGACATTCCTGCCGACGCCCGCGCCGTGCAGATCACCCCCTCGGTCGTCGCCGATCGTTACGTGCAGCTCACCCCCGCCTACACCGGTGGCGACACGATGAGCAGCGGTGCGGTGATCGACCGCGAGCGCACCGCCACCCCGGTGGAGGTCGACGAGCTCTACGCGAGCATCGACGAACTCTCCCGCGCGCTCGGTCCCGACGGCGCGAACCGCGAGGGCGCGCTGACCGATTTCGTCGAGGTCGGTGCGGAGAACCTCGCCGGCAACGGTGAGGCCCTCGGGCAGAGCATCGAGAACCTGTCGGCCGCCGCGCGCACGCTCGACCAGTCGCGCGACGACCTCTACGGCACGATCGAGAATCTGCAGCTGTTCGTCAGTGCTCTCGCGGCCAACGACGAGCAGGTGCGCCAGTTCAACGCGCAACTGTCGGACCTGTCGGGATTCCTGGCGGGGGAGCGGCAGAACCTCGGTGAGGCGCTGAACACGCTGTCGGTCACGCTCGGCGACGTCGCGACGTTCGTGCGCGACAACCAGGCGGCGGTGAAGGACAACGTCGACGCACTCGTGCCGATCACGGAGACGCTGGCGAACCGCCGGCAGGAACTCGTGGATTCGCTGACGCTGCTCCCGCTCGCGGTGAGCAACCTCGTCAACTCGTACGACGCCGAAGCGGGTGTGCTTGCATCGCGGCTCGTGCTGCCCGACCTGCAGGATCCTGCGGGAGCAGTGTGCAAGCTCATCGATCTCGGCAATCTCGTGCCCGGCGACGAGCGTTTCGAGCAGCTCGGCCGGCAGATGCAGCCGCTGATCGACCGGTGCCGCGATGTCGCCACGCAGATCACCGAGGACCAGCGGTCCCCGGATCTGATCCTGCCGTTCGGTGTCCTGAGCGGCGAGAACATCCAGCGGCAGGTCACTCCGGGCACGGTGCCCGGCGTGGTCTCGCCCCGGCTCGACCTCCAGGGAGGAGATCGGTGAGCGGCGCGAAGAGGATGGGCCGCACAGGTGTCTTCGGAGCGGCCGCGTGCGTGGTCGCGGTGACGGTCACGGGGTGCGGAGGTCTGTCCGACGTCCCGTTGCCCGGCGGCGCCGATGTGGGTAGCGATCCGATCCGTCTGTCCATCCAGTTCGACGACGTGCTCGACCTGGTTCCGCAGTCGAGCGTGAAGGTCGACGGTGTGCCGGTCGGGCGCGTCGAATCGATTTCGGTCGCATCCGATTTCGGATGGACCGCCGACGTCGGCATCGTGCTCGACTCGAGTGTCGACCTGCCGGCGAACGCGCTCGCGAGCGTCGAACAGTCGAGTCTGCTCGGTGAGAAGTTCGTGCAGCTCACGCCTCCGGAGGACGAGCCCCCGACTGGTCGGCTCGCCGACGGCGACGTGATCCCGCTCGACCGCACCCGGCACGCCACCGAACTCGAACCGGTGCTCGGCGCGCTGTCGCTGCTGCTCAACGGTGGCGGTGTCGGCCAGCTCGCGCCGATCGTCAGCGAGTTGTCGACGGCCTTCGACGGCCGCGAGGGAACCACGCGCAGCCTCATCGAGCAGGCCGAGACCCTGATCACCGGTCTCGAACAGCAACGCGACGACATCACCCGGGCGCTCGACGGACTCGACGAGCTCACGGTGCGGGTCGCGGAGCAGAACGACAAGATCGCCGCCGTGCTCGACGAACTGCCGGTCGCAACCGAGGTGCTCGAGCAGCAGCGGCCGCAGCTGACGCAGCTGCTCGGCCAGCTCGACCGGCTCGGCACCGCAGGTGTCGACGTCCTCGATCAGTCCAAGGAGGATCTGATCGCCGACCTCCTGGCGCTGCGCCCGACCCTCCAGGCACTCGCGGCGTCGGGCGACGACCTCGTCGAGGCGCTCGCCTTCGTGCCCACGGTGCCGTTCCCGGACGGTGTCGAAAAGGTCGCGCTGGGCAACTCGGTGAACCTCTTCCTCGTCGTCGACCTGCAGATCGGCAACGCGCTGGCCGCGCTCGGTGTGGGTCAGGGCGACCCGGTCTACCGCCAGCCGAAGTTCGGCAATCCGAAGCCGCTCGTCGACCCGTCCAACCCGTACTACGACGGGAACGGACCTGCCCCGGGCTGGCCCACCGTGTCGTTGCTGCCGGTGCTTCCCACTCCGCGTCTGCCCGGTGTGACCCTGCCCGAAGGGGTGACGCTGCCCGAAGGGGTGTCGCTGCCCGACGGCATCGAGATCCCGGGGGTCACCGAGGCCGGCGCGGACACGGACACGGACACCGGCACCGGCACCGGCACCGAGGGCGACGATGCCCCGCCGCCGGGGCCGCTGGAAGGTTTGCTGAATCAGCTCGGACTCGGGGGTGGGCAGTGAGATCGCGCCTTGTGAAAGTGCAGCTCGCGCTGTTCGTGGTCATCGCGCTGCTCGGCATCGTGTTCGTCGGTGCCCGGTATGTGCGGCTCGACAACCTCATGGGCTTCGGCCAGTACACCGTCGACGCGCGGTTCCCCACCGGCGGCGGCATCTTCCCGAACGCCGAGGTCACCTACCGCGGTGTGCCGGTGGGCCGCGTCGGGCCGATGACCCTCACGGACGACGGCATCAATGTCGAGTTGCGCCTCGACAACGGTGGCCCGCAGATCCCGGCGTCGGCGCGACCGGTCGTGGCGAACCGGTCGGCGATCGGTGAGCAGTACGTCGATCTGCAGCCACCGAACGACGAGGGTCCCTATCTCGAACAGGGCTCCGTCATCGAGGGCACCGAGGACGATCTGCCCACGCCGGTCGAAGACCTGCTGTTGAGCACGAACGACCTCGTGTACTCGGTTCCGCTCGAGCCGCTGCGCACCGTCGTCACCGAGCTCGGCGCGGCCTTCGACGGCCGCGGCGACGACCTGCAGGTGCTCGTCGACGCGCTCGCCGGTCTCAGCGAGAAGGGCACCGAATACCTGCCGCAGACCGTCACGCTCATCCGCGACAGCCTCACGGTGCTCGACACGCAGTCCGACCAGTCGTCGGCGATCCAGCAGTTCAGCTCGGATCTGGATCTGGTGACCGCGCAGCTTCGCGACAGCGACCCCGATCTGCGGCGCCTGATCGACACCGGCACCGATGCGAGCGACCAGCTCTCCCAGCTGATCGAGGGCTCCGGCCCGGGCCTGACCACCGATCTCGCCAATCTCGCGGCGGTGGCGGAAGCGGCAGCCCCGCAGTCGATCGCTCTGCAGCCGCTGCTGGCCTTCCTTCCCGCCGTCGCGGGCAGTGCGAGTACGGTCGCTCCGGGCGACGGCGCGGTGCGTCAGGGCATCGTGCTCGAGACCAACAATCCGCCTTCGTGCACCATCGGGTACGAGGGGACGCAGGAGATCCTCGCGCAGATGCGCGCGCAGGATCCGAACTTCGACGAGACCCAGCAGGACTTCCCGTTCAACACGAACGCCTCGTGCGAGGTGCCGCAGGGCAGTGTCACCGGCGTGCGCAGCGCGAACCGCATCGTCTTCGCCGATCCGAACACGATCCAGCCCTGGGATTTCAAGCCGAAGAAGGACCCCGACAAGCTCAACCTGAATCCGATCGCAACGCAGCTCGCGCCGTTGCTCGGAGTCACCCCGAAGTGAGCAGTTAGTAGGTTTGTGGAGTGAGTGCACCAATTTCCTCCGACGCTCCGCCCACCCCACCTCCCTCCGCAGACGGCAACTCGTCCGCGGACGGTCGGGGACCGGGCGGGGCACGCAGGGCGGCCCTCGCCGTCGTCTCGGTGCTCGCCGTCGTCGCCCTCGCGGCGGCGGTGTGGTTCGGCTACGGCTGGGGGCGTGCGCTCCTGGTGGACCGCTCGGCTGCCGAGGCGCGCGACGCCGCGCTCTCGGGAGCCATGCAGGCGGCCGTCAACCTGAACAGCGTCGACGCGAACGACGTCGACCTGTCGATCGAGAACATGCGATCGTCGATCACCGGCGACGCCCTGCGCAACGATCTCGCGGCGACCGAGGAGGACATCCGGGCCCGGGTCGCGGAGACCGGCACCAGCATGTCGGCCGAGGTGCTGTTCGGAACGCTCACCGAACTCAACACCGACGACGATCTGGGCAAGGCGCTCGTCGTCCTGGCCGTGCGCACCCAGACCCCCGAGTACTTCGTGACCAACAAGGTCCCGGTGCTCGTGTCGCTGCGCAAGGACGGCGACGTGTGGAAGGCCGAGACCATCGAACCGCTCGCCTCCGTCGAGATGGAGTCGGGACCGGTCCCCGGTGCGCCGGCCTCCGATCCCGGCGCGCAGCCCGCGCCCGGAGATTCCGGGGCGCCCGAGCCGGGAGATTCCGGGGCGCCCGAGCCGGGAGATACCGGGGCGCCCGCGCCGGGAGATACCGGGGCGCCCGCGCCCGAGGGCGAGGCGGGTCCGTGATGTTCGGCAAGTCGACGAAGGAGAACGTGTAGTGCCCCCGCAGCGACGGAAGACCGGCCCCAGTGGGCCCCCGCGCCGTCGGCCGAAGGTCGCCGGCACGTCCCGACCGCCTCGGATGACCCCGGCAGAGGACGAACGCCCGACCCGGGCAGAGGACGAACGCCCGACCCGGGCAGGGGACGAACGCCCGACCCGGGCAGGGGAAAAGCCTGCCGAGGAAACTTCTGCCGAGCAGTCGCAGTCGCGACCCTCCGAGGTGACGCTCGACAAGCAGGACGAGAAGCAGGAGAAGCCGGCCCCGGCGGCCGGCGACGGAACTCCCGCAGAGCACCCGACGGAGTCTCCGGCCGAGCCGGTGGATCCGCCCGAGCCTCCCGCCGGTGACGACGGCGGGTCGCGCGCCTCCGGTGGATGGCGCCCGGTGATCGTCGTCGGTGCGGTGGCGGTGGTGCTCGCGGTGATCGCCGCGGTCGCCGCCTTCCGTCCCGGCGCCGAGGTCTCGAACGTCGCGTGGGTCGATACCGCTGAGACGCGCGAGGTCACCGAGGCCGCGAAGGTCGCGATCGAGACCATGCACGGCTACGACTACCGCACCATCGACGAGGACTTCGGCCGGATCCGGGAGTTGCTGACCCCGGAGCGGCTCGAGGAGTTCGACTCGACCGCGGACGTCACCAAGAAGGCCGCGGTCGACACCCGCACGGTCACCGAGGTGATGGTCGAGCACATCGGCGCGACGATGCTCGACGACACCCGCGCCGAGGTCGCCGCCTACATCAACGTCAGCGCCACCGGCGACGGGATCGCCCAGGGGAGCGCGGCCGCACCGCTGCTGGTAAGGATGGAGAAGTCGGACGGACGATGGCTGGTCTCGGAGATCCGCGACCGGTGACGACGGCTGCGGATCGCCCCCTCACCGGGAGCGTCCGCGGCCGCGACGCGCAGATCGTTCCGGACTCGCAGTCTTGACGCAGGCGACGCGAGGGGTCACTCTATCGGTACGCCTGTTCGACTGAAGGCTTCCTCGTGAGCCGCTCGAGGTCGTTTGCCAGGTTTCTTTGAGGCACCCCTGTGGACATTTCGCCTACTCAGGTGTAGGTTAGTTCTTTGCGCTGGCTGCCTCCTGTTCACCTTCTGATCGTCGAGTCGGAATTCGCCCTTTCGGGCGAGACCGTTTCGGTGCGTCGGTGGGGTTCTCGTTCGGGTTGCGACCAGCGAAAACGCCCCACATGAAGAAGCAGGTACAGCGGCGGTCGCACCGGTTGGAGCGGCCCGCGTGAGGTGCTGGAAGGACGCATCTTGGCAGTCTCTAGCCAGACCAAGGCAGTAGCCGGAATCCCCGGAGCCCCGACGAGGGTGTCGTTCGCGAAGATTCGCGAACCCCTCGAAGTTCCCGGGCTCCTCGATCTACAGACCGATTCCTTCGAATGGTTGATCGGCTCGGAGCGCTGGCGCGCGAAGGCTGCCGAGCGCGGCGACGGTCACGTCGTCGGTGGCCTGGAGGAGATCCTCGACGAGCTCTCGCCGATCGAGGATTTCTCGGGTTCGATGTCCCTGTCCTTCTCCGATCCTCGTTTCGACGAGGTCAAGGCCTCCGTCGAGGAGTGCAAGGACAAGGACATGACGTACGCGGCTCCGCTGTTCGTCACTGCCGAGTTCATCAACAACAACACCGGCGAGATCAAGAGCCAGACGGTCTTCATGGGTGATTTCCCGATGATGACCGACAAGGGCACCTTCATCATCAACGGCACCGAGCGTGTCGTGGTGTCTCAGCTCGTCCGTTCGCCGGGCGTGTACTTCGACAAGAATGTCGACAAGAGCACCGAGAAGGACCTGCACAGCGTCAAGGTCATCCCGGGCCGCGGTGCCTGGCTCGAGTTCGACGTCGACAAGCGCGACACCGTCGGTGTGCGTATCGACCGCAAGCGCCGTCAGCCGGTCACCGTGCTGCTCAAGGCGCTGGGATGGTCCACCGAGCAGATCGTCGAGCGTTTCGGGTTCTCCGAGATCATGATGTCGACGCTCGAGAAGGACAACACGGCGGGCACCGACGAGGCGCTCCTCGACATCTACCGCAAGCTCCGTCCGGGCGAGCCGCCGACCAAGGAGAGCGCGCAGACCCTGCTGGAGAACCTCTTCTTCAAGGACAAGCGCTACGACCTGGCGCGCGTGGGTCGTTACAAGATCAACAAGAAGCTCGGCCTGAACACGGGTCAGCCGATCGAGGCGTCCACCCTCACCGAGGAAGACATCGTCGCCACGATCGAGTACCTCGTGCGTCTGCACGCGGGCGAGAACAAGATGACCGTCCCCGGCGGCGTCGAGGTTCCCGTCGAGGTCGACGACATCGACCACTTCGGCAACCGTCGTCTGCGCACGGTCGGTGAGCTCATCCAGAACCAGATCCGCGTGGGCCTGTCCCGCATGGAGCGCGTGGTCCGTGAGCGCATGACCACCCAGGACGTCGAGGCGATCACGCCGCAGACCCTGATCAACATCCGTCCGGTCGTGGCCGCGATCAAGGAGTTCTTCGGAACCTCCCAGCTGTCGCAGTTCATGGACCAGAACAACCCGCTGTCGGGCCTGACGCACAAGCGTCGTCTGTCGGCGCTGGGCCCCGGCGGTCTGTCGCGTGAGCGCGCCGGCCTCGAGGTCCGCGACGTCCACCCGTCGCACTACGGCCGCATGTGCCCGATCGAGACCCCGGAAGGCCCGAACATCGGCCTGATCGGTTCGCTGTCGGTGTACGCGCGGGTCAACCCGTTCGGCTTCATCGAGACGCCCTACCGCAAGGTCGTCGACGGTGTCGTCACCGACGAGGTCGAGTACCTCACGGCCGACGAGGAGGACCGCTACCTCATCGCGCAGGCCAACTCGCCGATCGGTTCCGACAACCGCTTCTCGGACGAGCGTGTCCTCGTCCGTAAGAAGGGCGCGGAGATCGAGTACGTCGGCGCCGACCAGGTCGAGTACATGGACGTCTCGCCGCGCCAGATGGTGTCGGTCGCGACCGCGATGATCCCGTTCCTCGAGCACGACGACGCCAACCGTGCCCTCATGGGCGCGAACATGCAGCGTCAGGCCGTCCCGCTGGTGCGTAGCGAGTCGCCGATCGTCGGTACCGGCATGGAGCTGCGTGCCGCCGTCGACGCCGGCGACGTCATCGTCACCGAGAAGAGCGGCGTGATCGAAGAGGTCTCCGCCGACTTCATCACCGTCATGGCCGACGACGGAACCCGCAAGACCTACCGTCTGCGCAAGTTCGACCGTTCGAACCAGGGCACCTGCTCGAACCAGCGTCCGATCGTGGACGAGGGACAGCGCGTCGAGTCCGGCCAGGTCCTCGCCGACGGCCCCTGCACCGAGAACGGTGAGATGGCGCTCGGCAAGAACCTGCTCGTGGCGATCATGCCGTGGGAGGGCCACAACTACGAGGACGCGATCATCCTGTCGCAGCGCCTCGTGGAGGAGGACGTGCTCACCTCGATCCACATCGAGGAGCACGAGATCGACGCCCGCGACACCAAGCTCGGTGCCGAGGAGATCACCCGCGACATCCCGAACGTCTCCGACGAGGTCCTCGCCGACCTCGACGAGCGTGGCATCGTCCGCATCGGTGCCGAGGTCCGCGACGGCGACATCCTCGTCGGCAAGGTCACGCCGAAGGGCGAGACCGAGCTGACCCCCGAGGAGCGCCTGCTCCGCGCGATCTTCGGTGAGAAGGCGCGCGAGGTCCGCGACACCTCGCTGAAGGTGCCCCACGGTGAGAACGGCAAGGTCATCGGTGTTCGCGTGTTCTCGCGCGAGGACGACGACGATCTGCCTCCGGGTGTCAACGAGCTCGTCCGCGTGTACGTGGCGCAGAAGCGCAAGATCCAGGACGGCGACAAGCTCGCCGGCCGCCACGGCAACAAGGGCGTCATCGGCAAGATCCTCCCGCAGGAGGACATGCCGTTCCTGCCCGACGGCACCCCGGTCGACATCATCCTGAACACCCACGGTGTTCCGCGTCGTATGAACATCGGCCAGGTCCTCGAGACGCACCTGGGCTGGATCGGCAAGGCCGGCTGGCAGATCCAGGTGGCCGACGACGGCAGCCGTCCCGAGTGGGCACAGAACCTCTCCGAGGAGATGCTCGCCGCCGAGCCCGACACCAACATCGCCACGCCGGTGTTCGACGGTGCCCGCGAGGAGGAGCTGACGGGTCTGCTGTCCTCGACGCTGCCGAACCGCGACGGCGAGGTCATGGTCGGCCCCGACGGCAAGGCGACGCTGTTCGACGGTCGCTCCGGCGAGCCGTTCCCGTACCCGGTGTCGGTCGGCTACATGTACATCATCAAGCTGCACCACCTGGTCGACGACAAGATCCACGCGCGTTCGACCGGTCCGTACTCGATGATCACGCAGCAGCCGCTCGGTGGTAAGGCGCAGTTCGGTGGTCAGCGCTTCGGTGAGATGGAGTGCTGGGCGATGCAGGCCTACGGCGCCGCCTACACCCTCCAGGAGCTGCTCACGATCAAGTCCGACGACGTGGTCGGTCGCGTCAAGGTCTACGAGGCGATCGTCAAGGGCGAGAACATCCCCGAGCCGGGTATCCCCGAGTCGTTCAAGGTGCTCCTCAAGGAACTCCAGTCGCTGTGCCTGAACGTGGAGGTCCTCTCCAGCGACGGCGCGGCCATCGCGATGGCCGACGGCGACGACGAGGACCTCGAGCGGGCGGCCGCCAACCTGGGCATCAACCTTTCCCGCAACGAGTCGGCCACGGTCGACGACCTCGCGAACTAGGAGCCGAGCCGATGCGGTACGCACCCCGACACCACCGGGCGCGTACCGCGTCGGGCCCCGGCAGCGATAGCGACAACTAGCAGCAATACAACCCGCACAGGGGAAAGGAAGTTACGTGCTCGACGTCAACTTCTTCGATGAACTCCGGATCGGCCTGGCCACCGCCGAGGACATCCGTAACTGGTCGTACGGCGAGGTCAAGAAGCCCGAGACCATCAACTACCGCACGCTCAAGCCCGAGAAGGACGGCTTGTTCTGCGAGAAGATCTTCGGTCCCACCCGGGACTGGGAGTGCTACTGCGGCAAGTACAAGCGTGTCCGCTTCAAGGGCATCATCTGCGAGCGCTGCGGCGTCGAGGTGACCCGCGCCAAGGTCCGCCGTGAGCGCATGGGCCACATCGAGCTCGCCGCTCCGGTGACGCACATCTGGTACTTCAAGGGTGTGCCGAGCCGTCTCGGCTACCTGCTCGACCTCGCGCCGAAGGATCTCGAGAAGATCATCTACTTCGCCGCGTACGTCATCACGTCGGTCGACGACGAGCTGCGCCACAACGAGCTCTCCACTCTCGAAGCCGAGATGGAGGTCGAGAAGAAGTCGGTCGCCGACCAGCGCGACGCCGACCTCGAGGCCCGTGCGCAGAAGCTCGAAGCCGACCTCGCCGAACTCGAGGCCGAGGGCGCCAAGTCCGACGTCCGCCGCAAGGTCAAGGACGGCGGCGAGCGCGAGATGCGTCAGCTCCGCGACCGTGCGCAGCGCGAGCTCGACCGTCTCGACGAGATCTGGACGACCTTCACGAAGCTGAAGCCGAAGGATCTGATCGTCGACGAGATGATCTACCGCGAGCTCCAGGACCGCTACGGCGAGTACTTCACCGGTGCCATGGGTGCCGAGGCGATCCAGAAGCTCATCGAGAACTTCGACATCGACGCCGAGGCCGAGTCGCTGCGCGAGACCATCCGCAGCGGCAAGGGCCAGAAGAAGCTCCGTGCTCTCAAGCGCCTGAAGGTCGTGGCGGCGTTCCAGCAGTCCGGCAACTCGCCCATGGGCATGGTGCTCGACGCCGTGCCGGTGATCCCGCCGGAACTGCGTCCGATGGTGCAGCTCGACGGTGGCCGCTTCGCGACCTCCGACCTCAACGACCTGTACCGCCGCGTCATCAACCGCAACAACCGCCTCAAGCGACTGATCGACCTCGGTGCCCCCGAGATCATCGTCAACAACGAGAAGCGGATGCTGCAGGAGTCGGTCGACGCCCTGTTCGACAACGGCCGTCGTGGTCGGCCGGTCACCGGTCCCGGTAACCGTCCGCTCAAGTCGCTGTCCGATCTGCTCAAGGGCAAGCAGGGTCGCTTCCGTCAGAACCTGCTCGGTAAGCGCGTCGACTACTCGGGCCGTTCGGTCATCGTCGTCGGTCCGCAGCTCAAGCTGCACCAGTGCGGTCTGCCGAAGCTCATGGCGCTCGAGCTGTTCAAGCCGTTCGTGATGAAGCGTCTCGTCGACCTCAACCACGCGCAGAACATCAAGTCCGCCAAGCGCATGGTCGAGCGTCAGCGCCCGCAGGTGTGGGACGTCCTCGAAGAGGTCATCAACGAGCACCCGGTTCTGCTGAACCGTGCTCCCACGCTGCACCGCCTCGGTATCCAGGCGTTCGAGCCGCAGCTCGTCGAGGGCAAGGCCATCCAGCTGCACCCCCTCGTGTGTGAGGCCTTCAACGCCGACTTCGACGGCGACCAGATGGCCGTGCACCTCCCGCTGTCCGCGGAGGCGCAGGCCGAGGCCCGCATCCTGATGCTGTCGTCGAACAACATCCTGTCGCCGGCATCGGGCCGCCCGCTCGCCATGCCGCGTCTGGACATGGTGACGGGTCTGTTCCACCTGACCCGTCTGGTCGAGGACGCCCCCGGCGCCTACAAGGCCGCGACCGCCGACGAGCCCGAGCAGGGCGTCTACTCGTCGCCGGCCGAGGCCCAGATGGCGGTCGACCGCGGCGTGCTGTCGGTTCAGGCTCCGATCAAGGTGCGCCTGACCCAGCTGCGTCCGCCGCGCGACGTCGAGAACGAGCTGTTCCCGGAGGGCTGGAAGTTCGGTCAGCCGTGGACCACGCAGACCACTCTCGGTCGCGTGCTGTTCAACGAGCTGCTGCCGGCGAACTACGCGTTCGTCAACGACATCATGCCGAAGAAGCGCCAGGCCGCGATCATCAACGACCTGGCCGAGCGGTACCCGATGATCGTCGTCGCGCAGACCGTCGACAAGCTCAAGGACGCCGGCTTCTACTGGGCCACGCGTTCGGGTGTCACCATCTCGATGGCGGACGTGCTCGTTCCGCCGGAGAAGAAGGACATCCTCGAGCGGTACGAGACGCAGGCCGACGCCATCCAGCGGCAGTACGACCGAGGAAAGCTCTCGGAGGACGAGCGTCGCGATTCGCTCGTCAAGCTGTGGCAGGAAGCGACCGAAGAGGTCGGTCAGGTCATGGAGGCGCACTACCCGGACGACAACCCGATCCCCACGATCGTCAAGTCCGGTGCTGCGGGCAACATGACCCAGATCCGATCGCTCGCGGGCATGAAGGGTCTGGTGACGAACCCGAAGGGCGAGTTCATCCCGCGCCCGATCAAGTCCTCCTTCCGTGAGGGCCTGACCGTCGCCGAGTACTTCATCAACACGCACGGCGCGCGTAAGGGTCTGGCCGACACCGCTCTCCGTACCGCCGACTCGGGTTACCTGACCCGTCGTCTGGTCGACGTCTCGCAGGACGTCATCGTCCGCGAGGTCGACTGCGGCACGCCGCGCGGCATCGAGATGACCATCGCCGAGCTCGCACGCGACGCGACCGGTCAGCCGACCGGTGAGCTCGTGCGCGACGCTCACATCGAGACCAGCACCTACGCCCGTACGCTGGCGACGGACGCGGTCGACGCGAACGGCAACGTCGTCGTCGAGCGTGGTTCCGACCTGGGCGACCCGGCGATCGAGGCGCTGCTCGAGGCCGGTATCCAGAAGGTCAAGGTCCGCTCGGTCCTGACCTGCGACACCGGCACCGGCGTGTGCGCGACCTGCTACGGCCGCTCGATGGCGACGGGCAAGCTCGTCGACATCGGCGAGGCCGTCGGTATCGTCGCCGCCCAGTCGATCGGTGAGCCCGGTACGCAGCTGACGATGCGTACCTTCCACCAGGGTGGCGTCGGTGAGGACATCACCGGTGGTCTGCCCCGCGTCCAGGAGCTGTTCGAGGCCCGCGTCCCCAAGGGCAAGGCCCCGATCGCCGACGTCTCCGGCCGCATCCGTCTCGAGGACGACGATCGTTTCTACAAGATCACGATCATCCCCGACGACGGTGGCGAGGAGGTCGTGTACGACAAGCTGTCCAAGCGTCAGCGTCTGCACGTCATCCGCAAGGCCGACGGCACCGAGGGCGTGCTCGCGGACGGCGACCACGTGGAGGTCGGTCAGCAGCTCCTCGAGGGCTCTGCCGATCCGCACGAGGTGCTGCGCGTGATGGGCCCGCGTCAGGTTCAGGTCCACCTGGTCCACGAGGTCCAGGAGGTCTACCGGAGCCAGGGCGTGTCGATCCACGACAAGCACATCGAGGTCATCGTGCGCCAGATGCTGCGTCGCGTGACGATCATCGACTCGGGCTCGACGGAGTTCCTGCCCGGTTCGCTCGTCGAGCGCAGCGAGTTCGAGGCTGCGAACCGTCGTGTGGTCCAGGAGGGTGGCGAGCCGGCTGCCGGCCGTCCGGTCCTCATGGGCATCACGAAGGCGTCGCTGGCCACCGACTCGTGGCTGTCGGCGGCGTCCTTCCAGGAGACCACTCGCGTGCTCACCGACGCGGCGATCAACTGCCGCTCGGACAAGCTGATCGGTCTCAAGGAGAACGTGATCATCGGCAAGCTGATCCCCGCCGGTACCGGTATCAACAAGTACCGGAACATCGAGGTCCAGCCGACCGAGGAGGCCCGCGCGGCCGCGTACGCCATCCCGGCGTACGACGACCAGTACTACTCGCCGGACGGCTTCGGCCAGAACACCGGCGCTGCAGTGCCGCTGGATGACTACGGTTACTCCAACGACTACCGGTAGTTCGCTGCCGTAGTAGACGACGAAGGTCCCGCCCTCTTCTCTTCGGGGGCGGGGCCTTCGTCATGTGTGGGGGGCCGTCATTGCTTCGGTGCGAGCATCTCCCGGTGGGCGGGGGTGCCGTCGAGGTTGGCATTGATGCGTTCGGCGGTCCGCCATCCCTCGGGGGTGCGGACCCAGCGCCAGGTGTTGGCGGAGACTCGCGCGACCCGGAAGAGGTCGTTCTCGGCGTCCCACCGGATGTTGAGCGCGTAGCTTCTGCCGGTCGCCTCGTCGCCGTCGATCTCGATGTGCGGAACCGTCAGAACGTGCCCGCATCCGTTCTCGATCAGGCTGCCGTGGCCGGGTCCGTGCACCATGGCGGCGATCTCGGCGCGACCCTCCATCCGTCGTTGGGGGACGGCGTCGAAGAGTCCGTCCTCGGTCCACAGCGCGGCAGCGGCGTCGCCGGAACCGCTGTCGACGGCGGGTCCGTACTGGGCGACGAGCTGCATGATCTCGATCCGGTCCTCGAGCAGGCGGACACGTTCGGTCAGCTGTTCGACGGTCGCGGCGAGTCGTTCGACATCGGTCACGGCATCTCCTGATGATTTGGAAAGGTCATTCTCATGCAGGAGAATGTCATACTGAGAGGTGCCGCGGCGGTTGCGCTCGGGGTGGGTCAGCGTGGGATGTGGAAGTCCACGAGTTCGGCCGTGCCTCGCGACAGTTCGGACCAGGATCCGCTCACCGTGAGGACCGCGATCGCGGAGGTGGGGAACTTCTCGGCCACCTGATGGGCAGCGTCGGTGCTGTGATCCGTGATGAGCCCGAGGACGGTCGCGGAGAGGGTCGGCTCGTGCCCGACGACGAGCAGGGTCTGCACGTCGTCGGCCGTTCCCCGGATCTCGGCGACCAGGGATTCCGGATCGGCGTGGTACAGGCTGTCGCGGTACTCGACGGGAGCCTCGACCGCCGCCTCGGCGAGTGTCTTGCGCGTCCGGGTCGTGGTGGAGCACAGAACGGCGTCCACCTCGGGCAGGTTCGCCCGGATCCAGCGACCGGCGAGTCCGGCCTCGCGGCGTCCGCGGGGAGAGAGGGGACGCTCGTGATCGTCCACGTCGTCCGGGTACGCGGACTTGCCGTGGCGCAGCAAGATCAGGGTACGGGTCATGGGGTCCACCGTAGAGCGTCCGGTTCCCGGCCGATCCACGCGACCGCGCGAGTGTGATCCTCGACCGTGAACCAGACCGTCAGTCCGTCCTCTCGCAAGGTCGTCCGCAGTGTGAGGGTCTCACCGGCGGAGACGGGGCGCAGGTGTTCGATCACCGCCCGGTACGGCGCGTCCGGGACGTCCGGTCGGAGGGGCAGGAGTTCCTCGAGGCCGTGCCAGTAGACGGCATTGTTGACGTGCCCGAACGGGTCGAGATCGGTGGCGCGCAGAGGGAAGACCCGTTCGTCGTCGACCTCGTCGGGTGCGCGACCGGGCAGCCACGCCGTCCACTTCAGGCGCGTGTCGTGCGCGTAGCGGGCCATGTGCTCGAACAGGCCGTCGCTGATCCGGGTGGGGGCGCCGGTGGTGGGGCCGATGTCGATCCAGAACGCCGCGGTCTCGATCAGCGGACCGTCCGGAGCGTCGTCGGGATCGTCGAGGCGGACCCGCACGTTCGCCCACCGTGTCGACAGGGCGTCGCACCAGCGTCGCAGCCGGAGCGTGCGGCCGTACTCGGCGGGGCGGTGCACGTCGACGATCGTGCGCCGGACGATCCAGAGCGGGTCGGTCTCGGACGCGCCGACGGCGGCGAGGTTGTCGGTGCCGATGTCCTGGAGATAGCGGGCGATGCCGTCGAGTCGCAGTCGCCTGCCGGTGTCGACGTCGCCGGTGCGGACGGTGCGCTCGGTGGAGAAGGGATCCGCTTCCTCGGGCAGTTCCGTCAGCGGTCGTGTCCGAGGCAGGTCGGTGCTCGGCGTCGACGTGGCCATGTATCCCCCCGGTTCGGATGTCCGATCGTGCGATTCTCGCAGCTTCGGCGGGTGGGTCGCAGGTTCTCTTGCGAACCCGCGGTGGCAGCCGCTACAGTCGAATTAACTGTTACGGATCGTTACATGAAAATCGCGGACGCTCCGCCCGGCTGCCGAGGACTCTTCCCATGGCCTATGTGATCACCCAGACCTGCTGCAACGACGCGAGCTGCGTCGCGGTCTGCCCCGTGAACTGCATCCACCCCTCGCCGGACGAGCCCGAGTTCGCCACCGCCGAGATGCTGCACATCGATCCGAAGACCTGCATCGACTGCGGCGCCTGCGCCGACGCGTGCCCGGTCGAGGCGATCCTGCCCGACGACAAGCTCGATCCCTCCCAGAAGCGGTTCGCCGAGATCAACGCGGCCTGGTACGAGGACCACCCGGCGCCGGAGGGGTGGCAGCCCCTCGTGCCTGTTCCGGCGCCTCCGCGCGATCGCGGAACGCTGCGGGTCGCCATCGTCGGCGCCGGCCCCGCGGCCTGCTACGCCGCCCAGGAACTGCTCGAACGGTCCGACGTCGAGGTCGAGATGTTCGACCGGCTCCCGACTCCCTTCGGCCTCGTGCGCGCCGGTGTCGCCCCCGATCATCCGGGGACCAAGGCGGTCACGGAATCGTTCGAATGGTCGTTCCGGCGCGAGGAGTTCGCCCTGCACCTCGCCACCGAGATCGGACGCGACATCACTCACGCCGAACTGCTCGAGCATCACCACGCCGTGATCTATGCGACCGGTGCGTCGTCCGACCGCCGACTCGGGATCGCGGGCGAGGACCTGCCCGGCAGCCACGCCGCCACCGAGTTCGTCGCCTGGTACAACGGCCACCCCGATTACGCCGACCGCACCTTCGATCTGTCCGGCGAACGCGCCGTCATCGTCGGCAACGGCAACGTCGCCCTCGACGTCGCGCGGATCCTCACCATGGACGTCGACGAACTGGCGCGCACCGACATCGCCGACCACGCTTTGAAGGCGCTGCGGGAGAGCAACATCCGCGAGGTCGTCCTGCTCGGCCGGCGCGGCCCGGCGCAGGCCGCGTACAGCAATCCGGAGTTCCTCGCACTCGGCGACCTCACCGGGGTGGACGTCGTCGTCGACGACGCCGACCTCGAACTCGATCCGGTGAGTGCCCGGGCCGTGGAGGAGGACGCGGCGACCGCGCTGCGTGTCCGTCTCGCCCGTGAGTACGCCGGACGGCCCGTCCGCCCCGGGCACCGCCGCATCGTCTTCCGGTACCTCGCCGCGCCGAGTGAACTGCTCGGCGACGACCACGTGACCGGCGTGCGGATCGAACGCACCGAACTCGTCGACGACGGTGGCCGCCTCACCGCCCGCCCCACCGGCCGGTTCGAGGACTCACCCGCCACGCTCGTACTCCGGTCGATCGGCTATCGCGGCGTTCCGCTTCCGGGTGTGCCCTTCGACGAGGTCCGCGGGGTCGTTCCCAACACCGGCGGTCGTGTGGGCGCCGGCGTCTACGTCACCGGGTGGGCCAAGCGCGGGCCGAGCGGCGTCATCGGCACCAACAAGGGATGCGCGAAGGAGACCGTCGCGGCGCTGCTGGCCGACTTCGACTCCGGTGCACTCGCGGCTCCCCGCGGAGACCGCCGGGCGCTGAACCGGTTGCTCACACAGCGCAGGCCCGATCGAGTGGACCTGCACGGCTGGAAGACCATCGACGCCGCCGAGCGGCAGGCCGGACGAGCCCAGGGCCGGCCCCGCGTCAAGATCACCGATCGCGAGACCCTCGTCGAACTCGGTCGTCGCCGACGCCGTCTTCCGTTGCTCGCCTCGTTGCGTCGCTGACCGAGCCGCGGGTGACGCAGGTCGCGGCCCGCCCGGACGTTCGTCGATAGGCTCGGGAGAACCGAATCCCGACCCGAACGGACATGTGCATGAGCAGCGACAATCTCGACCGCACGGCGCTCACACGCCGCACTCTCATCGGCGGCGCCGGTGTGGTGGCGGCCGGCGCGGCCCTCACGGCCTGCGGATCGTCCGGCGACACCGGCGAGGCGCGATCGGCGGTGCCCGCACCGACCACGACGGCGCCTCCCGGACCCGACGCGGAGGTCGTCGCCGCCGTCGCGGACGTGCCGGTCGGCGGAGGTGTCATGCTCGAATCGAAGAGGCTCGTCGTCACTCAGCCCGCAGAGGGCGACTTCCGCGCGTTCATCGCGATCTGCACCCATCAGGGCTGCAATCTCAGCGGTGTCGAGGGTGAGCGCATCATCTGCCCGTGCCACGGCAGCCGGTACGACCTCGACGGCGCCCCGGTCGAAGGACCTGCGAAGCGGCCGCTGAAGACCCGTCCCGTGGCGGCGCGCGGGTCCGATCTCGTCGTGGGCTGATCGGTCCGGGATAGAGTCCGCTCCGTGGAGACCAGCGGAGGCTGGCGCCCGAAGGCGCTGCGTGACGGTACGGACCCGGACCCTCGTTTCACGCTGGCCAACGAGCGCACCTTCCTCGCGTGGGTGCGGACCGCGCTCGGCGTCATCGCCGCGGCGGTCGCGCTGGAGACCTTCGCGGGCGGCATCGTGTCGGAGGGGCTCCGCACAGTGCTGGCGTGTGCGTTGCTCGGATTCGCCGCCGTGCTCACGGTGTTCGCGCTGATCCGCTGGCACCGCGTCGAGCACGCGATGCGCACCGGACGCGCACTCCCGGTGCCGTGGGTGGCCTACTTCCTCGCCCTGGCCCTGGGGGTCTCGGGGGTCGTGCTCGCCGTCGCGATCGCCCGGTGAGACGAGCGGCATCGTGAGCGGGGACGATCTGCGGCACGGCGACGCAGGTCTGCAGCCCGAACGGACGAGTCTGGCGTGGCTGCGCACCGCCTCGGTGCTCGGTGCGGTGGTGCTCGGATTCATGCGGTTCGTGCCCGGCCCGGGTGCCGTGGTCGCGACGATCGGCCTGATCTGCCTCGTGCCCGTGCTCGCGGTGCTGCTCGCCTCCCGGATCGGTCACCGCGCGCGGGTGCGCGGTCTGGTCGCGGGTCGCGCGCCCTATTTCTGGTGGCGCAACGTCTCGGTCTCCGCCACGGTCGTGGTGCTCGCGATCTCGTCGGCCGTACTGATCGTCACTGCCCGCTGATCGTCACTGCCCGCCGATCCTCACTGCCCGCCGAGTGACGACACGCCGATCAGCGCTATCGCGGCGACCCAGACGGTCGCCGCTGCCGCGAGTGCGATCGGGCGCCATCCGACGCCGCGGAGGACTTCCCGGCGCACCCCGGCGCCCAGGGCGAACATCGCGACGGTCAGCAACGCGCGCTGCACCGTCCCCGTAGCCTCCACCACGATCGGATCGAGCAGTCCGGTCGAGCGCAGTGCGACGCACGCGAGGAAGCCCAGCAGGAAGACCGGCACGATCGGGGGAGTGCGCGCGTCTCGGCGACCGTCACCGCGCCGCCGGGCGACGACCCCGACGATCGCCACGACCGGGGCCAGCAGTGCCACCCGCGCGAGCTTGACCGTCACCGCCGCGGCGAGCACCCCACCGGCGGTGGCTTCGAGGGCGGTGCCGGTCGCGACCACCTGGGCGACCTCGTGGATCGCCGCACCCGCCCACAGACCGGCGGTCCCGGGAGTCAGCCCGAGCATGCCCGCGGCGAGCGGAACGAGCGGGATCATCGCGGTGCCGAAGACGACCACCAATGCGACGGTGGTGACGAGTTCGCGTTTGCGCGAATCGATCACACCGTCGATCGCCGCCGCGGCCGCAGCTCCGCAGATCGAGAAACCGCACGCGATGAGCAGGCGCTGGGTCCAGCCCACCCCGAGCCACCGGCCGAAGGCGAGCGACCCGCAGATGCCCGCGACGACGACGGCCGCCGCGACGACCGCTGTGCCCCACCCGAGGCCGACGAGATCGGAGACCGCGAGTTGCACGCCGAGCAGGGCGACGCCCACTCGGAGGAGACGCTTCGCCGCCATACCCAGGCCCGGCTCCAGAACCTCGACCACCGGTGCGGGCAGACCGACGTTCGCCACGACCACACCCAGGACGATCGCGACGAGCAGCGGACTCGCCCCGGGGACCAAGTGCGTCGTTCCCAGCGCGACGACTGCGCCCGCCGCGGCCACCAGGAGCCCCGGGACGACGGTGGGCCGGGATGCGGGCGCGTGGACGGTGAGCATGCCTCGACTCTTCCGTCGCAGCGGTGTCCGCACCAGCCGCCGATCGGACATGAGGTCATATCGAATGGATATGAGTAGCGGGTACGGCATATCGTTCGTGCATGACCAGCTGGCCGGATCTCGTCGCTCTGGAACTGCTCGTCGGGGTCGACGACCGGGGCGGGCTCGGCGCCGCGGCCCGCGCGGCCGGTCTCGCCCAACCCAACGCGACCCGCATGCTGCGCCGCCTCGAACGGCAACTCGGCGCGGTCCTCGTGCGGCGGGGCCGGACGGGTTCGGTGCTCACCCCGGAGGGCACGGTGGTCGCGCACTGGGCGCGGGAGGTCCTGGCCGACGCGGAACGCCTCCTCGACGCCGCTGCAGCACTGCGCGTCGAGCAGCAACCCGAACTGGTGGTCGCGGCGTCGATGACGGTCGCCGAACACCTCATCCCGCGGTGGCTCGGCGCCTTCCGCACGCTCCGCGACGACGTCCAGATCCAATTGCAGGTCCACAACTCGATGCGGGTGTGTGACGTCGTCGCCGAGGGCGGATGCGACGTCGGGTTCGTCGAGGGGCCGACGGTTCCGGAGGGACTGCACAGTGTCGCGGTGGCACGCGACCGCTTGGTCGTGGTCGTCCCGCCGCAGCATCCCTGGGCGCGGCGGCGGCGCCCGCTCACCGTGGTCGAACTCGCGGCGACACCACTGGTCGTCCGCGAGGAGGGGTCCGGTACCCGCCGCACCCTCGACCTCGCGTTGCAGGAATACGACCGGGCCGCACCGCTGCTCGAACTCGGGAGCGGAGCCGCGGTTCGCACGAGCGTGCTCGGGGGCACGGGCCCGGCGGTGCTGAGCACCCTCGCGGTGGAGGAGTACCTGGACTCCGGTCGGCTCGTCGCGGTCGCGGTGGACGGACTCGACCTGCAGCGTGTGCTCCGCGCGGTCTGGAGGCCGCCGCGGGCGTTGTCCGGTCCGGCGGGGGAGTTGGTCCGACTGATCACCCGTACCCGCTGACCGGTCCTACGTCCGGCGCCGGGTCACGCGCGCGAGTGTTGCAACGCACCGGCCCCGGCGACCACCACGAGTGCGATACCCGCGAGGGCGAGAGGTTCGACGACCTGCCCCAGCACCAGAGCTCCGGCGAGCGCTGCGGCGGCGGGCTCGAGCGCGATGAGGATCGCGAACACCTTCTTCGGCAGGTCGCGCAGGGCACGGATCTCGAGGGTGTACGGGATCGCCGACGACAGCAGCGCCACGGCGAGTCCTGCGAGCACGAGGTCGGGCCGGAGGAGTTCGGTGCCGGCCGTCGCTGCGCCGAACGGCAGGACGACGACGGCCGCGATCGTCGTGGCCCCGGCCAGCCCTGCAGACCCGGGCAGGGTCGTCGCCACACGTGAGCCGGCCACGATGTACCAGGCCCACCCCGATGCGGCGACCAGCGCGAAGGCGACTCCGAGCGGATCGAGACCGGTGGACAACCCGGCACCGTCGCCGACGCCGAGCAGGACCACCCCGCCCAGCGCGAGCACCACCCACAGAGCGTCGCGCACACGTCGGGACAGGATCGCGGCCAGCCCGAGAGGGCCGAGGAACTCGATGGTGACGGTCGCGGCGAGCGGCAGTCGCGTCAACGCCCCGTAGAACGCCGTGTTCATCAGCGCGAGACTCGCGCCCAGTGTCACCACCGCCCGCCACTGTGCCGGTGTCCACGTCCGCGGCCGGGGCCGGGTGAACGCGCAGAGGATCACGGCCGCGAACAGCAGGCGCAGGGTCACCGTGCCGAGGGCGCCCGCCCGGTCGAACAGCGTCGCGGCGAAGGCCGCCCCGAACTGCATCGACAGCACCGCGGTGAGGACCGCGACGACAGGCCCGACGGTGTGCGTGCGGGAATCGTCGGCCATCCCGTCAGTCTGTCCGACGGGCCCGGACGACGCCTGCCGCAAAAACAATCACCAGTGCTTGATTTTGGGGCTGTGACGTGTGACGCTTGCCGCATGTCCGATCTGCGCACCGTGCTCGACGATCTCCGCTCGGAGGGCGACGATCTCGACGCTCTCGTCGCGAACCTGCCCGATGGGAGTTGGGCACTGCCCACCCCGGCGGAGGGCTGGACCATCGCTCACCAGATCGGTCACCTGCTGTGGACCGACCGGGCGGCGCTCACCGCCGTACGCGACCCGGACGCCTTCGTGAAGATGGTCGAAGCGGCATTCGGCGACCCGCTGGGATTCGTCGACGTCGGTGCCGAGGAACAGGCGGGGCGGCCGCCCGCGGAGTTGCTCGCCGACTGGCGTGACACCCGACGCGAACTCGCCGACGCGCTCGCCGAGCTCCCGCGCGGTACGAAGATCCTGTGGTTCGGGCCGCCGATGTCCCCGGCGTCGATGGCAACCGCCCGGCTCATGGAGACCTGGGCGCACGGGGGAGACGTCGCAGACGCCCTCGGCGTCACCCGCACGCCCACCGCGCGCCTGAAGAACATTGCGCACCTGGGTGTGCGGACGCGCGACTTCGCGTACGTCATCCGCGACCGGAAGCCTCCGGCCGAGCCGTTCCGTGTGGTGCTCACCGCCCCCGGCGGGGACAGCTGGGAATGGGGTCCGGAGGACGCGGCGCAGTCGGTCACCGGCCCGGCCCTCGACTTCTGCCTGCTCGTCACCCAGCGCATCCACCGCAACGACACCGCCCTCGTCACCGACGGCCCGGACGCGGAGGAATGGCTCGGCCTCGCGCAGGCCTTCGCCGGTGCCCCCGGCGCCGGGCGCGAGCCCGGCGCGCCCGCCTCCTGAGACCGCCCGCCCCACAGTCGAGACACCTCCGGCCGAGACTTCTTCGGCCCGAACACCATCGGAGACATCGTGAGCATGTGGACCACCCCCGAGCGTCTCGCCCTGCGCGAGACCGTCACCGGTTTCGTGAAGCGCGAGATCCTGCCCCGCCTCGACGACTGGGAGCGCGCCGGCGAACTGCCCCGCGAACTGCACGTCGAGGCCGCGAAGATCGGCCTGCTCGGCGCGGGATTCCCCGAGGAGGTCGGTGGCTCCGGCGGTGACGGTGCCGACACGCTCACCGTGTGCGAGGCGTTCCACGAGGCGGGTGCCTCGGGCGGTGCGTTCGCGTCGCTGTTCACGTGCGGCATCGCGCTGCCGCACCTCATCGCGGCCGGTGATCCCGATCAGATCGACCGGTGGGTACGGCCCACTCTCGCAGGCGAACTCATCGGGTCCCTCGCGATCACCGAACCGGGCGGAGGATCGGACGTCGGCCATCTGACCACCACTGCGGTGCGCGACGGCGACCACTACGTCGTCAACGGCGCGAAGACCTACATCACCTCGGGATGCCGCGCCGACTTCGTGGTCACCGCGGTCCGCACCGGAGGTCCCGGCGCCGGGGGAGTCTCGCTGCTCGTGATCGAGAAGGGCACACCGGGTTTCACCGTCTCCCGCAAGCTCGACAAGATGGGCTGGCGCGCGTCGGACACCGCCGAGTTGTCCTTCGCCGACGTCCGCGTACCGGTCACCAACCTCGTCGGCACGGAGAACACCGGATTCTGGCAGATCGCACAGGGTTTCGTCTCCGAGCGGATCGCCCTCGCCGCCCAGGCCTATTCGGGTGCGCAGCGGTGCCTGGACCTGACGGTCGCGTGGTGCCGCGACCGCGAGACCTTCGGCCGGCCACTGATCACCCGCCAGGCCGTGCAGCGCACGCTGTCCGAGATGGCGCGTCGCATCGACGTCGCGCGCGTCTACACCCGCCACGTCACCGAACGCGCCGTGGCGGGGGAGACCGACCTGATCGCCGAGGTGTGTTTCGCGAAGAACACCGCGGTCGAGGCCGGCGAATGGGTCGCCAACCAGGCGGTCCAGTTGTTCGGCGGCCTCGGGTACATGGCCGAATCGGAGGTCGAACGGCAGTACCGCGACATGCGCATCCTCGGTATCGGCGGTGGCACCACCGAGATCCTCACCGAACTCGCAGCCAAGCGGCTGGGTTACGGCGTCCGACCCACCTGATCCTTCACGCGACCGTCCACGGCCGCGCGTCCTCTCACCCGACCCGGAAGGCATCCTCGTGAGCATCATCGAGACCGAAGAACAGAAGGAACTGCGCGCTGCGGTAGCGGCTCTGGCCGAGCGCTACAACTACGTCGACTACGTACTTCCCAAGTCGCGCGCGCACGAGCCGCTCACCGAATTGTGGGCGGAGGCGGCCAAGCTCGGCTTCCTCGGCGTGAACCTTCCGGAGCAATACGGAGGCGGCGGCGCCGGCATCTACGAACTCGCGCTGGTGCAGGAGGAACTCTCCGCGAAGGGCGCCGGGCTGCTGCTCGTCGTGGTCTCGCCGGCCATCTGCGGCACGATCATCTCCAAGTACGGCACCGACGCCCAGAAGCAGGAATGGCTGCCCGGGCTCGCCGACGGCTCCCGCATCATGGCCTTCGGCATCACCGAGGCCGATGCCGGATCCAACTCGCACAACATCACCACGATCGCGCGCCGTGACGGTGACGACTGGATCCTCTCCGGCAGCAAGGTGTACATCTCCGGTGTCGACCAGGCCGACGCCGTGCTCGTCGTCTCCCGCACCGAGGACGCGAAGACCGGCAAACTCCGTCCGGCCCTGTTCATCGTGCCGACCGACGCTCCGGGCTTCACGAAGACGCCCATGGAGATGGACATCCTCGAGCCGGACTACCAGTTCTCCCTGTTCTTCGACGACGTCCGGCTTCCCGCCGACGCACTCGTCGGTGAGCCGGAGGCCGCGCTCATGCAGCTGTTCGCCGGACTGAACCCCGAGCGGATCATGGGCGCGGCGATGGCGGTGGGTATGGGCCGGTACGCCCTCGACGCCGCGGTGCGCTACGCCAACGAGCGGACCGTCTGGAAACAGCCCATCGGTGCGCACCAGGGCATCGCGCACCCGCTGGCGCAGCGCAAGATCGAGCTCGAACTCGCCAAGCTCATGATGCAGAAGGCCGCCGTCCTCTACGACAGCGGCGACGACTTCGGGGCCGCCGAGGCCGCGAACATGGCCAAGTACGCCGCGGGTGAGGCCGCGATCGCCTCGCTGGACCAGGCGATCCAGACCCACGGCGGTGCCGGTCTCACCCGGGAGTACGGCCTCGCGGCGATGCTCGGCGCCGCGCGCATCGCACGCGTGGCGCCGGTCAGCCGGGAGATGATCCTCAACTTCGTGGCCCAACACTCGCTGGGCCTGCCGAAGTCGTACTAGGCCGACGCTTCGGTGTTCGATGCTTCCGAGTCGGACACTTCCGGGTTCGATACCTCGGACCCGGAGGTTCCGATGTTCGGCGGGAAGGAATCCGGCGGGAAGAGGCCCTTGGCTTCCTCCGCCGGAAGCAGGGTGCCCAGTAGGTAGGCGAGGGACCACCGCAACGAGCTCACGTCCTGCAGCGGCACGGTCTGCTGGTAGCCCACGAGCGTGTACAGGGCCAGTCGCGCGAACCGCTCGGCCTGTTCCCTCGAACCGAGGTACCGGGCCACCGCTTCGGCCACCACCGCGTACCGCAGGTCGTCGACCTTGCTCTGCACCTCGTAGACGCCGGAGTCGCTGTGCGACCAACCGCGGATCGCGGACTCGGCGGAGTGGGGGAGGCTGCACGCGAATTCGACGAGCAACCGGAGCCGCCGGGTCATCGAACCCTCGAGGCGCGCCGCGGCGGCGAGCTGGAGCGTCTGGCTCTCGAGCCAGTGCTGGAGGAATTCGGTCTTGAACTGCGCCCAGCTCTCGAAATAGTTGTAGAACGAGCCGGTCGTCACCTCGAGGTGACTGCACAACCGTGCCTGCTTGAGTCCGGCATGGTCGTTGGTGGCCAGGATGGCCAGCGCGGCGTCGAAGTAGTCCTCGCGCCTGACGATGGTCGCCACGTGGTGCTCCCCCTTTCACCCCGACCTGTTATACGAGTGTACGGATGGTGAGCTTTGCGTACGGTCTCGGGGTCGCACGAATACCCGCACGGCGGAAGATCAGTCGTGACGGAACGGTCGTGACCAGGGGGTCGTGACAGGACAGGCAGGAACAGGAGTCCCGATGGCGCGAGAACCGAAGCAGGACCGCAGCCGCGCCACGCGGCGGCGACTGCTCGAGGCGACGATCGACTGCCTCGTCGAATCCGGTTGGGCTGCAACCACAGTGAGTGTGGTCGCCGAGCGCGCAGGAGTGTCGCGCGGGGCCACCCAGCATCACTTCCCGACCCGGGAGGATCTCATCACCGCATCGCTCGAGTTCATGTTCGACAGTCGCATCGAACGGGTCCGCACCGAGCCGTTCGACGTGCCCGAGGGCGTCGGCCGCACGGAGGCGGTGGTCGAGCGCATCGTCGACCAGTGCACCGGCAACATGTTCAAGGCCGCCCTGCAGGTGTGGACGGCCGCGGCGGCCGATCCGGCTCTGCGCGAGATGCTCCTGCCGCTCGAGGAGAAGTTCGGGCGTGTCTCGCACGCCGTGGCCGTCGAGCAGCTCGGTGCCGACGACACCGACCCGGTCGTGCACCGGACGGTGCAGGCGACCCTGGATCTCGCGCGCGGCCTCGGCCTGGCCGACGTGCTGACGGACGACTCGGCCCGCCGGCGGGAGATCGTCCGGCACTGGGCCGCGCAGCTCGACGAGGTGCTCCGGGAGTCCTCGGGTCGTCGCACACAGGCGGGCCCGGCTCGGTAGTCTTCCCGCCATGCCTCTCCCGCGCATCGGAAGGACGGCGGCTGCCGTGGCGACGGCCGGTCTCGTGGGTCTCGGTGCGGCGGCGTGCGGGAACTCCGACGACGCCGGACAGGTCGAGACCTCGCCGACCGCGTCCGTCACCGACCCCGGCCCGCTGTTCGACGAGTGCGGCGCGATGTCCGACGACGAGGTGGCGGCGGCCTTCGGTCTCGGCAGTTTCACGACGGTGACGCGCAACTCGGTGGGCTGCGAGTGGGAGATCTACGTCGGCGGCCCCAGTGTGAGCTTCTCGTGGTACCGGGGAAGTCCCATCGGTCGCGAACGCGCCGGCTCCGATCTCATCGGCCGGCCCGCCGCCGACGTCGAGATCGGGGGACGGTCCGGCTTCATGGGGTCCTATCAGAACGACCTGGGGCAGACGACGCTGTGCGAGATCGGCGTGGAGTTCGGCGGCGACTTCGTCCACTGGTCGGTCTCGTACTCGAACCTCACGCCCGTCGCCGACGCCTGCGTCGTCGCTCGCGGCCTGGCCACCACGAGTGTGGAAAGGGTGCAGAAGTGAACGCCCGCCGCTGGTGCGCCGCATTCGCGACCGTCCTCACGACGGGTGCTCTGCTCACCGGATGTACCCGCACCCTCGAGGGGCGGGCCGTCCCGGAGGGGATCGGCGGCGGCACGGGCGCCGAGTTCACCCGGCTGCTCACCGAGTGCGATGCCGTCGCCGACGAGAAGATCGCCGAGGCCGTGGGCGCGGACTACGTCTATCGCGGATTCTTCGGTGCGATCTGCCGCTGGGACGGTGAGGGATCCACGGGAGTAGTGAAGGTCACCTTCAACTGGTTCGAGACCGGTTCCCTCGACCACGAACGCGCCGCCGCCGAGGGACTCGGTTACGAGATCGAGAACACGACCATCGAGGGCCGGCGGGCACTGCAGATGCGCCGACCCGGCGATCCGCTGTCGTGCGGGGTCAGTTCCGGGGCGTCGACGACCGGCATCTTCGGCTGGTGGGTGCAGTACACCTCCGGGGGAGCGGACCCGTGTGAAGCTGCTGCTACGTTGGCCCGGCTCACACTGAACCTCAGCAGTTGACGGTGTGTGCGGATCCTCGGGAGGGTGCGCGCTTCTCACTTTGACCTCATGCGCGCACGCCGGGTATCGTTGTGGGTCGTGTCCGGCATGCCCGGGCCGGTCTGTGTGCCTATGCGAGGTAGTGCCGTGCGCGCGGTCTGTGGATATCTGCAGGAGCGAGCCCCCGGCTGCCTGTGTGGGGGTACGCGACACACCCGACCTCGTGTGCACACGAGGGGCGAGTGCGGGGCAGCAGCTTTCTTGCCCCAACCGATGGATCCCTAATTTCAGAACAGCCGAGGTTGCTCGAAGTGAGCAGCTTCAGACAACGAAGAAAGCCGGTTAATGCCAACCATCAATCAGCTGGTCCGCAAGGGCCGCCGCGACAAGGCCGCCAAGGTCAAGAGCGCGGCGCTCAAGGGCAGCCCCCAGCGTCGCGGTGTGTGCACTCGCGTGTACACCACCACCCCGAAGAAGCCGAACTCGGCTCTCCGTAAGGTCGCCCGTGTGCGCCTGACCTCCCAGGTCGAGGTCACCGCCTACATCCCCGGTGAGGGCCACAACCTCCAGGAGCACTCGATGGTGCTCGTGCGTGGCGGTCGTGTGAAGGACCTCCCGGGTGTGCGCTACAAGATCATCCGCGGCTCGCTCGACACCCAGGGTGTCAAGAACCGCAAGCAGGCCCGCAGCCGCTACGGAGCGAAGAAGGAGAAGGGCTGATGCCACGTAAGGGTCCCGCTCCCAAGCGTCCGCTGATCGCCGATCCGGTCTACGGTTCGCCGCTGGTCACCCAGCTGGTCAACAAGATCCTGCTGGACGGCAAGAAGTCCACCGCCGAGCGCATCGTGTACCAGGCGCTCGAGCAGGCTCGCGAGAAGACCGGTACCGATCCGGTCGTCACCCTCAAGCGCGCGCTCGACAACGTCAAGCCCGCCCTCGAGGTCCGCAGCCGTCGCGTCGGTGGTGCCACCTACCAGGTGCCGGTCGAGGTTCGCCCCGGTCGTTCCACCACGCTCGCGCTGCGCTGGCTGGTGACGTTCTCGCGTCAGCGTCGCGAGAAGACCATGGTCGAGCGGCTCGCCAACGAGCTCCTCGACGCGAGCAACGGCCTCGGCGCCTCCGTGAAGCGCCGCGAGGACACGCACAAGATGGCTGAAGCCAACAAGGCGTTCGCGCACTACCGCTGGTGAGTCGTCGCCGACCGGGAGATGCCGTCATCACGGACCTCCCGGTCGGCTGCTCGCACAACTGTGTCGGTCCCGTAAAGGCCGGCTGACAACACAAGAACATGTGGTCCGCACCCAAGGACCGACACGAGCTACGAGCGGGGTTACCTGTGGCACAGGAAGTGCTGACCGACCTGAACAAGGTCCGCAACATCGGCATCATGGCGCACATCGATGCCGGCAAGACCACCACCACCGAGCGCATCCTCTTCTACACCGGTGTCAACTACAAGATCGGTGAGACGCACGACGGTGCCTCGACCACCGACTGGATGGAGCAGGAGAAGGAGCGTGGTATCACCATCACCTCCGCTGCTGTGACCTGCTTCTGGAACAAGAACCAGATCAACATCATCGACACCCCCGGCCACGTCGACTTCACGGTCGAGGTCGAGCGGTCGCTGCGCGTCCTCGACGGCGCAGTCGCCGTGTTCGACGGCAAGGAGGGCGTCGAGCCCCAGTCCGAGCAGGTCTGGCGCCAGGCTGCCAAGTACGACGTTCCGCGCATCTGCTTCGTCAACAAGATGGACAAGATGGGCGCGGACTTCTACTTCACCGTGCAGACGATCATCGATCGCCTGGGCGCGAAGCCGCTGGTCCTCCAGCTCCCCATCGGTGCCGAGGATGCCTTCGACGGCGTCGTCGACCTCGTCGAGATGAAGGCGCTCACCTGGCGTGGCACCACCGACATCGGCACCGAGGCCACGGTCGAGGAGATCCCGGCCGACCTCGCCGACAAGGCTGCCGAGTACCGCGAGAAGCTGCTCGAGACGGTCGCCGAGTCCGACGAAGAGCTCATGGAGAAGTACTTCGGCGGCGAGGAACTCACCGTCGCCGAGATCAAGGCGGCCATCCGCAAGATGACCGTCAACTCCGAGCTCTACCCGGTGCTGTGCGGCTCCGCCTTCAAGAACAAGGGCATCCAGCCCATGCTCGACGCGGTCATCGACTACCTGCCGAACCCGCTCGACATCGGCGACGTCATCGGCCATCAGGTCGGGAACGAAGAAGAGGAGCTGCGTCGTAAGCCCTCGAAGGAGGAGCCCTTCTCGGCTCTCGCCTTCAAGATCGCTGCGCACCCCTTCTTCGGCAAGCTGACCTTCGTCCGCGTGTACTCCGGCCGGATCGACTCGGGCACCCAGGTGCTCAACTCGACCAAGGGCAAGAAGGAGCGCGTCGGCAAGCTGTTCCAGATGCACGCCAACAAGGAGAACCCGGTCGACGAGGCGGTCGCAGGCCACATCTACGCGATGATCGGCCTGAAGGACACCACGACCGGCGACACCCTGTGCGCGCAGGACGCCCCGATCGTCCTCGAGTCGATGACCTTCCCGGACCCGGTCATCCAGGTCTCCATCGAGCCGAAGTCGAAGGCCGACCAGGAGAAGCTGTCGACGGCCATCCAGAAGCTCGCCGAAGAGGACCCGACCTTCTCGGTCGAGCTCGACGACGAGACCGGCCAGACCGTCATCGGCGGTATGGGCGAGCTCCACCTCGACATCCTCGTCGACCGCATGAAGCGCGAGTTCAAGGTCGAGGCCAACGTCGGCAAGCCGCAGGTCGCGTACCGCGAGACGATCACCAAGCCGGTCGAGAAGCTCGAGTTCACGCACAAGAAGCAGACCGGTGGCTCGGGCCAGTTCGCAAAGGTCATCATCGGCCTCTCGCCGTTCGTCGGCGAGGACGGCGCGACCTACGAGTTCGAGAACAAGGTCACCGGCGGTCGCATCCCCCGCGAGTACATCCCGTCGGTCGACGCGGGTGCTCAGGACGCCATGCAGTACGGCGTGCTCGCCGGCTACCCGCTGGTGAACCTGAAGGTCACCCTCATCGACGGTGCGTACCACGACGTCGACTCGTCCGAAATGGCGTTCAAGATCGCCGGCTCGCAGGCACTGAAGGAAGCGGCCCGCAAGGCCGCCCCGGTGATCCTCGAGCCCCTCATGGCGGTCGAGGTCACCACGCCCGAGGACTACATGGGTGAAGTGATCGGCGACCTGAACTCCCGCCGTGGCCAGATCCAGGCCATGGAGGAACGCAGTGGTGCCCGTGTCGTGAAGGCGCTGGTTCCGCTCTCGGAGATGTTCGGTTACATCGGCGATCTGCGGTCGAAGACCCAGGGTCGTGCGAACTTCTCCATGGTGTTCGATTCCTACGCAGAGGTTCCCTCGAACGTCGCGAAGGAAATCATCGCCAAGGCGACCGGCGAGTAGCCTCCGGGTTATCCCTCGGTCACCTGCACGACCAAGTAATACAAACCGCACTGCTGCATACAGCAAGCAACAACAGTCCAGGAGGACATCCAGTGGCGAAGGCGAAGTTCGAGCGGACCAAGCCGCACGTGAACATCGGCACCATCGGTCACGTCGACCACGGCAAGACCACCACCACGGCTGCGATCACCAAGGTGCTTGCCGACAAGTTCCCCGACCTGAACGAGAGCTTCGCTTTCGATCAGATCGACAAGGCACCTGAGGAGAAGGCTCGTGGTATCACGATCAACATCTCCCACGTCGAGTACCAGACCGACAAGCGCCACTACGCGCACGTCGACGCCCCGGGTCACGCGGACTACATCAAGAACATGATCACCGGTGCCGCCCAGATGGACGGCGCGATCCTGGTCGTGGCCGCCACCGACGGCCCGATGCCCCAGACGCGTGAGCACGTGCTGCTCGCCCGCCAGGTCGGCGTTCCCTACATCCTCGTCGCCCTGAACAAGGCCGACATGGTCGACGACGAGGAAATCCTCGAGCTCGTCGAGATGGAGGTGCGCGAGCTCCTCGCTTCGCAGGAGTTCGACGAGAACGCTCCGGTCGTCCCGATCTCCGCTCTCAAGGCTCTCGAGGGTGACGAGAAGTGGGTCCAGTCGATCGTCGACCTCATGCAGGCCGTCGACGACTCCATCCCGGACCCGGTCCGTGAGACCGACAAGCCGTTCCTCATGCCCGTCGAGGACGTCTTCACCATCACGGGTCGTGGCACCGTCGTCACCGGCCGTATCGAGCGTGGCGTGATCAACGTCAACGAAGAGGTCGAGATCGTCGGCATCCGCCCCGAGTCGACCAAGACCACGGTCACCGGCATCGAGATGTTCCGCAAGCTGCTCGACCAGGGCCAGGCCGGCGACAACGTCGGTCTCCTCGTCCGCGGCATCAAGCGCGAGGACGTCGAGCGCGGCCAGGTCGTCGTCAAGCCGGGCACCACGACTCCCCACACGGAGTTCGAGGGCCAGGCCTACATCCTCAACAAGGAGGAGGGCGGCCGCCACACGCCGTTCTTCAACAACTACCGTCCGCAGTTCTACTTCCGTACCACGGACGTGACGGGCGTTGTTACCCTCCCCGAGGGCACCGAGATGGTCATGCCCGGTGACAACACCGAGATGTCCGTCAAGCTGATCCAGCCGGTCGCCATGGACGAGGGCCTCCGCTTCGCGATCCGCGAGGGTGGCCGCACCGTCGGCGCCGGTCGCGTCACGAAGATCATCAAGTAGGCACCGCCTACGGGATCATCAAGTAGGCACCGCCTACGGGATCATCAGGTGAGCTAGTCCTCACTGACGCTCGAACGGCGTCCACCCTCCGGGGTGGGCGCCGTTCGGCGTTTCTGCTCCGGCGTGGACGCCGTTCGGTGTTTCTGCTCCGGCGTGGATGCCGTTCGGCGTTTCGGGGTCACAGGCGATCAGCCGACGATCTCCTTCAGCCGGTTCGCCACGGGGGTCACCGGTTCTTCCCCGTCTGCCGTCGGGATGTCGCTGTTCACCGCGGCGACGACCACGGCCCGGCGTTCGGGCAGGTATCCCACGTAGGTGTTGAAACCGGGGAGCTCGCCCGTGTGGCCGAGCCAGCCGTTCTCGATCCCGAGCCCGAGGCCGTAGGCGCGGGTGTCGGTCGCACCGGGGACGTCGAACAGGAATGAATCGAGGCGGAGCTGCTGCATCTCGGGGGAAAGGACGCCCTCGCCCGTCCCGAGGGCCGTGCCCCACAGTTCGAGATCGTCGACGGTGGAGATCACCGCGCCGGCCGACCATCCCCACGACGGGTTCCATCCGGTCGCATCGGCCGTCTGCCCGTCCGGCTGTCCCTGTTCGGTGATCCCGTACAGGTGCGGTGACGCGATGGCCGCGTCGGTGGGCATGACGGTGTCGGCCATGCCCAGGGGCTCGAAGACATTCGTCCGGAAGTACTCGTGCAGGCTCTGCCCGGAAGCCTGCTCGACGACCAGCCCGAGCGCGATCGTGTTGGTGTTGGAGTACTCGAACCGCTCCCCGGGAGCGAAGTTCGGTGCGTCACCGCGTACGTAGTCGAGGAGTTCGTCCGGGGTCCACGGTGCCTCCGGATCGTCGAAGAGTTGCCGCTGGAACTCCTCGTCGAAGGTGTAGCTGGGGATACCGCTCACCATCGAGGCCAGCTGCCCCAGGGTGGCGACGTCGCCGTTCGGCAGGCCCGGCACGTAGCGACCGATCGGATCCTCCAGCGACAGGCGGTCGTCCTCCGCCAGTTGCAGCAGAGCGGTGATCGTCATCGTCTTCGTGATGCTGCCGATGCGGGTGTGGTCGTCGGGGCCGGGCTCCTCCGATCGACCCGCACCGATCGTGCCGGACGAACCGGTCCACTCGTAGTCCGGGGTGACCACGCGCGCAACGACTCCAGGGAAGCCCACCTCCTCGCGGACGCGGTCGAGCACGTCCTGGAATTCGTCGGCGGGCGCCGTGCCGGTGGCGGCCGAATCGGAGGTTGTCGATTCGGACGTTGTGGCGGGCGGTGATTCGCCCGAGGTGTCGTTGCCGCAGGCGGCCACGAGGGTGAGGATCACGGCGGACAACACGATCGGTAGTCGACGACGCACGGCACTCTCCCCGGTCGGGACGACGGTGTGAAGACGGCAGTCATCAGTATGTGCCGCTCGGCAGGACGTCGGGTCTGTTTTCGACCCGAAGCGAATCCAGCGTCGTGTATCAAGCGCTTTCGATCGCGGCGAGGAGCATCCGCGCCGTCACCGCGATCATCCGCGTCCGATCGGATCTCCGGGGCCGCAGGAGAGCGATCCGCGAGCACAGGCTCGCTGTCGCTCCCATCACGATGAACACGAGATCGTCGAGTGCGGCGTCGTCGAGATCCGGTCGCAGCCGCGCCGGAATGATGCGTCCCAGCGGCCGCAGCGGACCTTCGACCTCGGCCCACGCGAGCCCGAACTCGATCTCCTCCGAGGTGTACGACACCCGGAGTACCGCGGCGTGTTTCTCGAACGCGGCGGTGAGACTTTCCACGACCGTCACCATGGCCTCCTCCGGCTCCTGGTCCATCGCCCGCCCGATGGCGGTGGACAGTGAGGTGGTGATCGCGTGGACGGCGGTCATGCGGAGTTCGTCGAGCACGGCGTCGACGTCGGGGAAGTACCGGTAGACCGTCCCGATGCTCACATGGGCGTGCTCGGCGAGTGCTGTGGTGCTGATCCGCGCGGTGGGGCTGCGCTCGAGCAACTCGTACGCAGAGGTGAGGAGCAACTTACGAGTGTCGTGACTCCGCTGTTGCACAGGACGTTTCCGAGGGGTTCTGCCTGTGGTTCTGTTGCTGCGCGGGGAGCTCATGAAAAGTGAATAGTAAGTGAGGATTCCTCGTGTTTCCATGGATGCATGGAGCGACGTATCCCACGTGATCTCGTCAACGCCGACCTTGCTGTGCGCCGATACGCAGATCTCGGCGAGCGCTGGCTCGACGGCATGTGGCAGGCCGACCCGCCGGCCGACGCCGTGGTGAACGACGACTTCGGTCCGACCTCCGCGACCGACGCCGTGCGCGTCGCACTCGCCGACGGTGTCGACGCGGTCCCCGACGCACCCGAATCCCTGCGAGAGCTGTTCGCCTTCCTCGACGACGAACCCGCCTGGGTCGACCACGACCGCATCGACAACGCCGCCGACGCGCTCGTGCGGCACACCCCGATCCTCGGCATGGTGCTCGGTGCCGCGTCGCTGCTGCGCGGTGCCGGAAACTTCATCGCCGGAAAGCCTCTCGCGCTCACAGGCCGCTATGTGAGTCAGCCGGCCGTGCGGTCGGTCGAGGTCGGGGAGTGGCTGCGGCACGTCCTCACTCGCGGCGGAATGCGCCGCGACGGAGGCGGATTCGCGTTCACGGTGCGGGTGCGCCTGATCCACGCCCACGTGCGCAAGGGCATCCTCGCGAGCGGAGTGTGGGACGAGGACGCCTGGGGAGTGCCGATCCCGCAGTCGTACATGGCGCTGACGATGGCCGAGTTCGGGCACATCGCGGTCGAGGCGATGCAGATCCTCGGGGTGCGCTTCACCGATCGCGAACTCGACGACATCTACCACCTGTGGCGATATGTCGGGCACGTGATCGGGATGGGCGAGGAACTGGGCCTGCGCACCGAACGCGACCACATCGCGGTCGAGGACCTCTACCGGCTCACCTCGCCCGGCCCCAGCGACGAGGACCGGGAGTTCGTCACCGCGTTGACCGAGCAATATCTCGTCCCGGAGCTGGCGAACCTGCTGCCGGGCACCGCGCCGATCCGGACGACGGTCGCCCGCACGGTGATGCACTCGCTGCAGCGGGTGTTCATCGGTGACGCCGACGCCGACGCCCTGCACATCCCGGACAGCCCGCTCAAGCACGTACTCGGGCGCGTCGGGCCGCTGCTCGCGCTCGTCAACCGCGTCCAGGAACTCCGCTATCCGGACCTCGAACGCACCACACAGCGGGCGTACAAGGTGCGCGATGTGGCGATGGACCGGATGCGCGTGGACTACCGCGTCGAGCACGACCTCGTGGACGCGGCCCGAAGCTGAGCCGCCCCGGGCCGGATGGGCTCCGGACCCCCGGGCGGGTGGGCTCAGTGGACGTCCACGGCCGGGTCGAGATGCACGAGGACCTGCGTCGCCACGTGCGCCCCACCGAGAGCCCGCGCGACCCGCTGGGCGGCGTCCTCCGCCGCTTCCGTCAGTTCGGTGACGTCGATGGTCGGGTCGGCGTGCACCACCACCGAGAGCGTCGGCAGGTGGCGTTCGACGACCGCACGCCCGCGCACGGCCCGCACACCGGGCAGGGCGGCGAGTTCCGCTGCGACACCGTCGGCGACGGGACCGAGTTCGACACCGAGGGTGGCGTCGGTGACCTGGTCGTAGAGCTGCACGGTCGACGTGCGCCGGCGCGACAGGTTGACGGCGAGCAACGCGATGCCGAGCACGAGTCCGCCCGCGAAGACCGACCACAGGGCAGGTGTCCACCACGACTGGTCCGGGACGTCGGTCACGCGGGGACGGTCGAGACGCGAGAGTTGCTCTCGGGCCAGGGGAACCTGCCACACCCACGCGAGGGCGAACGCGCCGGCACCGGCGAGGGCGAGGCCCGCCAGGAAGGTGACGAGCCGATTCGCCAGCACGGTACGGAGTTTCACCGAGCCACCTCCACCACGAGTTCGACGGGGTCGGCGAGCGCCGCGAGGTTCGGGGCGACCGCGCCGCGCACGGAAGCGGTGATCTCGTCGATCGGTGTCTCGTCCTCGATCGAGATGCGCACCAGGGCACGGCGACGGTCGACGACCGTGCGGGCCGTGCGCACGCCGGTGAGCGCGGACGCGTGGGCGCTGCACATGCGTGCGACGTCCGTGCGCCGCATCCACACCGTGGGCACCGGCCCCGCGACCTGCAGCGGCACATGCGTCCGGCGGCGGGGTTTGAGGGCGACGACGATCAGGACGATCCCGAGGACGAGGCAGACGCCCGCGACGGGTGCGAGCCAGGTGTGCCAGTGCAGGCGGCCGAACCACTCGAAGGAGTTGCGCAGCCACGGGGCACCGCCGTACGTCCCGTTGACGATGAGCAGTTCCCGGGCGGCGACGAACGACAGGGCGAGCGCCGCGATCGCCACGATCGCGGCGGCGGGTGCGGCCGCAGGCGGCGCCAGCGGCGGCAGAGGAGCGACGGTGGGGATGTCGGGATGCGGAGTGGTCCGCGCCGCGACGATGTCGGATTCCAGGTACTCGACGGGTGGCTGCGCCTCGTCGGTCTCGCCCTCCTCGACGAGCGCGGTCGCGACGATGAGCACGTTGAGTTCGCTGATGCGCATGCCCGTCAGGTCGTGCAGTTGACGTTCGACCGCGTCGTGGACCCGGCGGGTGAGCATCGCCGCGTCGTACGGCCATTCGGCGGCGATGTAGAGATTCACCGCGACGGCCTTCGCGCCGGTGGTGACGTCGGCCCGGGGCAGGTCGCGGCCGGTGAGACGCAGGATGCCACCTCCGCTGTGCCGCACCACACCGGGAACGCCGAGCGCGGCGGCCGCGGCGATGCGTTCGATCGCACGGTCCTTGACGACGAGGCTGCCGCGTTCGCCCGGGGGAACGACCCCGGTCCCGGTGTCGTCGGATGTCCCGACGTCGGACGCGGTGGGGTCAGCCACGGCCCCGACTCCTCAGCAGGGCGCCGAGGTCGAGGTGGCCGTCGCGATGGGCGCCGATCGCGGCACCGAGCGCGCCGAGCAGTACGGCGAACAGCAGACCGCTGAACCCGCCGATGATGCCGGCGAGAGCCAGGAGCAGCCCCGCGAGGAGTCCGACGACGGTGTTGCTGACGGGTGTGTGGTTCACGATGGGGCTCCTTCTCGTTCACCGGCCTGGACGTCTTCGATCGTCACCTGGACGGGCACATCCACCAGCGGGGACACCCGGACGCGGACGGCGTCGGCGACGGCCGGGAGATCGGCGGGGATCCGCACGACGATGTGCACGGCGCACAGCTGATCGGTCAGCCGCACACCTTCGACCCGTCGGCCGGGCAGATACGTGGCGACCTCCCCGAATGCGCCGCGGTGCAGACCCACGACGCCGGGAACGGACAGCGCGGCGTCCGCGACCAGGTCGGCCGCGTTCGCCTGCGCTGCGGATCCGGGGTTCACTGCACGCGGGGTTTGGCGTCGTCGGTGAGGGCCGCGGCCTCTTCGTGGAGCATGACGTCGAAGACCGTGATGTTGACCTCGGTGACCTCGAGTCCCGTCATGCGCTCGACCGCGGCGATGACGTTGTGCCGGATGGCGACGGCGAGTTCGTGCAGCGCAACGCCGTATTCGGCGACGATGCCGATGTCGATCGCGGCCTGACGCTCACCGACCTCGACGGCGACACCCTGTCCGTGGTTGATGCGCGCACCGGGGATGCGGTCGCGCAGTGCGCCCACGACGCGGGCGGTGCCGGCGCCCACCTCGATGACGCCGCTGATCTCGCGGGTCGCGAGCCCCGCGATCTTGGCCACCACCGCGTCCGCGATGATCGTGCGGCCCTGCGGGTCGGCGGGTCCGGTGGAGGTTCCGGCGCCGAACTGTATGCGGCTGATACCTGCGCCGCTGTCGCTGGTCATGAGGGCTCCCAGGTAGGTGTACCGGTCGTGGTCCGTGCTCGATCCTGTGCTGGATCCCATTGTCCTCACGGTGCCTCGAACTCTAACGGCCGACGTAGGTCTGTCGCCCGCCGTCGCCGTTTGGTAAGAACGTGGGACGCAGGGTGGGATGCATCACTACCGCGCGGCACGCGCATGCGTGTCCCAGACGAAGCGAAGGATGGGCCGAGGGTGTCGAACGAGCGGGAGACCGAGAGTACGCCGGAGCGCGTCGTCGTCGTGGGCGCCGGTCTGGCGGCGGTACGTACCGCCGAGGAGCTGCGCCGCGCCGGATACGAGGGCGAACTCGTGCTCGTCGGCGACGAGACGCACCTGCCCTACGACCGCCCGCCCCTGTCGAAGGAGGTCCTGCGAGGCGATCGCGACGACACGACCCTCCGGCCGAGCGAGTTCTTCGGTGAGAACCGCATCGAACTGATGCTCGGTGCCGCGGCCCGCTCTGTCGACACCGCGTCGCGCACCCTCACGCTCAGCGACGGCACCGAACTCGGCTACGACGAACTCGTCGTCGCCACGGGTCTGCGGCCCCGCCGCATCCCCGGTCTGCCGGATCTTGCCGGAGTCCACGTCCTGCGGTCGCTCGAGGACAGCCGCGCGCTGCGCGAGGCGATCGTTCCGGGTGCCCGCGCCCTCGTCGTCGGTGCCGGGTTCATCGGGTGCGAGGTCGCGGCGAGCCTGCGGGCGCGCGAGGTCGAGGTCGTGCTGGTCGAACCGCAGCCCACTCCGCTCGCGTCGGTGCTCGGTGCCGAGGTCGGTGCTCTTGTCACCCGCCTGCACACCGCCGAGGGTGTCGACGTGCGTGCCGGCGTCGGATTGTCGGAGATCCGCGGCGACGAACGTGTCACCTCCGCCGTCCTCGGCGACGGCAGCGAGATCGACGTCGACCTCGTGGTGCTGGGCATCGGTTCGATCCCGGCCACCGAGTGGCTCGAGGGATCGGGTGTCGAGGTCGAGAACGGTGTCGTGTGCGACGGCACGGGCCGCACCTCCACCCCGCACGTGTGGGCGGTCGGCGACGTCGCGTCCTGGCAGGTACCGGCCGGTGGGCGCAGGCGCATCGAGCATTGGACGAACGCCGGCGAGCAGGCATCCGTCCTCGCGAAGACCATCATGGGTGTCGAGGCCGGGGCGGCCGCGCAGGTGCCCTACTTCTGGAGCGACCAGTACGACATCAAGATCCAGGGCCTCGGTGCGGTCACCGCCGACGACACGGTGCACGTCGTACGCGACGACGGCCGCAAGTTCCTCGCGTACTACGAGCGCGACGGCAGGCTCGTCGGCGCTGTGGGCGGCGGCCTGCCCGCGCTGGTCATGAAGTCGCGCGCGAAGATCGCCGCGGGCGCCCCGATCGACGAGCTGCTCACCGCGGCGGTCTAGGGGAGTGGTGCTGCGCGCCGCACCGACCGCCGTCGGGCCGGCCGCGCGCGACCCGCTAGATTCGTAGGGTGATCGTTGCGCTCATCGACTCGGGTCTCGGGCTCTTGCCGACGTCCGCGTGGCTGCGACGGTTGCGTCCCGAGCTCGACCTCATGTTGTCGACGGATCCCGACGGCGCCCCGTGGGGCCCGAAGTCTCCGGGCTGGGTGATCGACCGGGTCGTCACCACCGCCCGTCGCGCCGTCGATCGCGGCGCCGAGGTGGTCGTGCTCCCGTGCAACACCGCATCGGTGACCGCTCTCGAACACGTCCGGGCCGATCTCGGTCCGTCGGTGCCCGTGGTGGGCACGGTCCCCGCCGTCAAGCCCGCGGCCGCCGCGTGCGATTCGGTGGCGATCTGGGCCACCGCAGCGACCACCGCGAGCAGGTACCAGGCGAATCTGATCGAACAGTTCGCGAACGGGTCCGAGGTCGTCGGCGTGGCGTGTCACGGACTTGCCGACGCGATCGATGCGGGCGATCGGGTGGCCGTCGCCGCAGCGGTCGCCTCCGCGGCCGAGCGCACCCCTCGGGACGTCCAGGGTGTGGTTCTCGGCTGCACCCACTACCCGCTGGTCGCCGACACCATCACCGAACACCTGCCGGCCGGAGTGCGCCTGTTCGACAGCGCCGAGGCCGTCGCACGGCAGACGCTGCGCCGGATCGATGCGCTCGGGCGACCCGCCTCGGGGTCGGGCCGTGTCGAGGTCTTCCGCAGCGGTGTGCCCGGAGAGTTGCCGCCGGCCGCGACGGTCTTCGCCGCCGGTCGCGCCCTGCTCGCGGCGCCCGGCGACATGCGGGACGAGGACGTCGAGGACGCGACCTCCCTCTGAGTGTCCGAGCGCCCTGTGGGCGGCCGGAGGAATACTTCGCCGAGCGAAGTATGTTGGTGAAGGGGTGTTCACCGATTCGCGCGGGGGCGCATCGTTCGTGTCCGCGTGGGACACGCCGTTCGTTTCCCGCGTGGAACACGCCGATCACCTTATGGAGGTTCGATGACTGCTCCCGTACAGCCCCGCGGCCGCATCCGCTCGTTCGGTTTCGCCGTGGTCGGCCTGGGAGCGTTCACCCTCACCGCATCGTCGTCGGCACCGTCACCGCTGTACCCCGTCTACCAGCAGATGTGGGGATTCTCCGCGGCGATGCTCACGGTGGTGTTCGCGGTCTACGTGCTCGCACTGCTCGCGGCGCTCGTGACGGTGGGGTCGCTGTCCGACCACGTCGGGCGCAGACCCGTGATCGTGACGGCCCTGCTGTTGCTCGCGGCGAGCATGATGGTCTTCATCGCCTCCCCGGGGGTGGGGTGGCTGATCGTCGCGCGGATCCTGCAGGGTCTCGCGGTGGGCGCGGCGACGAGCGCGCTGGCGGCGGCCGTGATCGAGATGCAGCCGAACAGGCACATCGGTCCGCTGATCAACACCGCGGCGCCGTCGCTCGGCCTCGCGCTCGGTGCGGCGGGAGCCGGCGTACTCGTGCAGTTCGCGCCGTTCCCGACGGTCCTGAGTTATGCGGTCGTCGGCGTTCTCGCCGTCGTGCTGGCGATCGCGCTGATCTTCGTACCGGAGACGTCGCCGTCGGTGGGTTTCCCGTCGCGACGCGACGCCCTGCGCAGCCTGGTGCCGAGCGCGTCGGTGCCGCGTGAGGTCCGGGGCCGCTATCTGCTCATCCTGCCCAGTCTGATGTCGGCGTGGGCGCTCGGCGGGTTGTACATGTCGCTGGGGCCCTCGATCGTCGACTCGGTGTTCGGGATCGACAACCGGCTCGCCGCGGGTCTGGCGATCGGCACGCTGTTCACGGCGGGAACGGTCGCGGCGACCACCACGGCCCGCCGCGACCCCCATCGCATCGTGATCCTCGGGGCCGTGCTGCTCGCGACGGGACTGGCCGCGGTGATCACCGCGCTCCTCACGGGATGGGTCGCGGTGTACTACGCGGGTACCGCGGTCGCCGGCTTCGGCTGGGGTTCGACCTTCGTCGCGGCCATGGGCGTGGTCGGCTCGCTCGGCCGACCTCACGAGCGCGGCCGGATCTTCGCGACGACCTTCGTCGTCTGCTACTTCGCGTTCTCGGTGCCCGCGATGGCCGCCGGGGTGGCGGCCGGATCGTTCGGCCTGATGTCCACCGCCGTCGGCTACGGCGTGATCGTCGCCGTGCTGGCGCTCGTGGCCGGGGTCGGCGTGCTCGTGCGCATGCCGAAACCCGACTCCGCCGGGATGCGGGAAGTGCCCGTCCCCGCACGTTCGTAGGGGCCGGGCACTTCCGCAGAGAGAGTGAGCAGCGGGGCGTGAGTCCGCCGGATCAGAACTCGATCTTGAGGTGGTCGGTCACCGGCCGCGCCTGGCAACCGAGGATGTAGCCCGCCTCGATGTCCTCGGGGTCGAGCACGTCGCAGTTCTCCATCTCGACCTTGCCCTCGAGCACGGTGCACGCGCACGATCCGCATTCGCCCTCCTGGCACGAATACGGCACGTCGATGCCCTTCGCGAGCATGATGTCGACGAGGGTCTGCTTGCGCGGCCACGACAGCTTGTGGACCTCGCCGTCGAGCTCGACCTCGACGGTCGCGGCGTCGGCGGCGTCCTCGTCGCTGACCTCGACCGGCGCCTGGTCGGCGAACGGGTCGCCCGATAGCGAGTTGAAGACCTCGGCGTGCACGCGGGCGCGGGGCATGCCCACGATGTTCAGTGCCTGGTGGACCGTGTCCATGAACGGTCCGGGACCGCACATGAACGCCTCGTACGACTCGTAGGGCGTTGCGATCGCTGCGAGCTGGTCGGCGGTGGGCAGACCCTGGACGGACTCGAGCCAGTGCACGACGGTCAGGCGCGTCGGGTACTTCTCCGCGAGAGCCCGCAGCTCCTCGGCGAAGATGACGGACTTCTCGTCGCGGTTGGCGTAGACCAGCACCACCTTGCCGCCGCCCTGGGTGAGCGCGGACTTGAGGATCGAGATCACCGGGGTGATGCCGCTGCCGGCGCCGAACAGCAGGAAGTCGTGGTCGAGCGACTTCGGGGTGAAGACACCCGCGGGCGGCAGCACCTCGATGGTCTGTCCGGCCGCGATGTTGTCGCACAGCCAGTTGGATCCGTAACCGTCGGCGGTGCGCTTGACGGTGACCTTGGGGGCGTCGTCGGTGAACGGGGAGCTCGCGAGCGAGTAGCAGCGGGCCACGGAGCCCGTCCGGTCGCTCGGGATGCGCAGGGTGAGGAACTGGCCCGGCCGGTAGGCGAATTTGTCGCGCAGCTCGTCCGGGACGGCGAACACGATCGACCGCGTGTCGGCGGTCTCCTCGACGACGGCGGACACGGTGAGGATCACCGAGCGTGAGCCGTGGGGCACCTCGACAGTCGTCATGGGTGGGTCTCGTCCTCTCCTGCAAAGATGGCCGCGCACGACCGAATCTAGAACGTGTTCTAATTAAGGTTACCAGCGCGCATGGGATGAGGAAAACGGTACCGGCACTGCTCGGGCGGGTGCGGCGCCCACCCGGTCAGCGGGAGGTGCCCTACCCGAACGGACGGTGACCCCACGGCGACCGGACGGTTTCGGCCGCTACGTCTTTCACGCCTCGCAGCTCTGGTCGATGGTGAATCGCGGATGAGGTCCACATCACACTCCCGATCCGCTCCACCCCCTCTGCGAGGAGATACACCATGGCAATCGAGCTCAATCAGATCTGGGACTTCCCGATCAAGGAATTCCATCCCTTCCCCCGCGCGCTGATGGGTGTCGGCGCCCACGACATCCTCGGCGTCGAGGCGAAGAACCTCGGCTTCGAGCGCGCCCTGCTGATGACCACCGGCCTGCGCGGATCGGGGATCATCGAGGAGCTCATCGGCAAGATCGAGTACCAGGGCGTCGAGGTCGTCCTCTACGACAAGGTCGAGTCCAACCCCAAGGACTACAACGTCATGGAGGCCGCGGCGCTCTACCAGAAGGAGAAGTGCGACTCGATCATCTCCGTCGGTGGCGGATCGAGCCACGACGCCGCGAAGGGCGCCCGCGTCGTGATCGCCCACGACGGCCGCAACATCAACGAGTTCGAGGGCTTCGCGAAGTCCACCAACAAGGAGAATCCGCCGCACATCGCCGTCTCCACGACCGCCGGCACCGGCTCCGAGACGTCCTGGGCGTACGTCATCACCGACACCTCCGACATGGACCACCCACACAAGTGGGTCGGCTTCGACGAGGCCACGATCGTCACCCTCGCGATCGACGACCCGCTGCTCTACTACAGCTGCCCCCAGCACTTCACCGCCTACTGCGGCTTCGACGTCCTCGCCCACGGCTCCGAGCCGTACGTCTCCCGGCTGGACTTCGCCCCGTCGCTCGGCAACGCCCTGTACTCGATCGAGCTCGTCGCAAAGCACCTGCGTGAAGCGGTCTTCGAGCCACGCAACCTCAAGGCCCGCGAAGGCATGATGAACGCCCAGTACATCGCCGCGCAGGCCTTCAACTCCGGTGGCCTCGGCATCGTGCACTCCATCTCGCATGCCGTCTCGGCCTTCTTCGACAGCCACCACGGCCTCAACAACGCCATCGCCCTGCCGCGCGTGTGGGAGTACAACCTGCCCTCCCGCTACGAGCACTACGCCCGCATCGCCACCGCGATGGGCGTGGACACCCGCAACATGACCACCGTCCAGGCCGCCGACGCGGCGGTCGAAGCGGCGATCCGTCTCGCGAAGGACGTCGGTATCCCCGACAACTTCGGTCAGGTGCGCACCGACTCGTACGAGAAGAACCAGATGAACACCAAGAAGTACGCGGGTCGCGGAGACACGATCTGCGGCGACGAGAAGACCGTGCGCGCCATCTCCGAGCACATCCAGGACGACTGGTGCACCCCGGGCAATCCCCGCGAGGTCACCGTCGACTCGATGATCCCGGTCGTCGACCACTGCATCAACCGGTCCTACTGAGAACCCGCGCTCCCGGGGCGTCCCCTGCGCCCCGGGAGCGCCCTGCTCCGCTGCGACCACGCCACAGAAGGAGACCCCGGATGACCCCGTTCGCCTCGGGCGCCGAGTTGAAGGATGCGCTGCGCCGGCACGACTACATCGCCGACGACGAGTTCGCGACCGTCGTGCACCTCGCCACCGCACTCGAGCGGCCCCTGCTGCTCGAAGGCCCCGCCGGGGTCGGCAAGACCGAACTGGCCAAGGCGCTCGCCGCGGTCGGCGGCCGGAAACTGGTTCGACTGCAGTGCTACGAAGGGCTCGACGACAGCCGCGCCCTCTACGAGTGGGACTACGCCAAACAGCTGCTGCACGTGCAGATGCTGCGCGACCGCATCGGCGAACTGCTCGCCGGTCACGCCGACCTCGCGGACGCGTCGAAGTTTCTCGCGCAGCAGGACTTCGGGCTGTACTCGGAGACCTTCCTGTCGGTCCGTCCGCTGCTCGAGGCCGTGCTCTCGGAGGAGCCGGTGGTCCTGCTCGTCGACGAGGTGGACCGCACCGAGGAGTCCATGGAGGCGCTGTTGCTCGAGGTGCTCGCCGAACGGCAGGTGACGATCCCCGAGGTCGGCACGTTCACGGCCCGGTCCACACCGTGGGTGATCCTGACCTCCAACGACACTCGCGAGTTGTCGCCCGCGCTCAAGCGTCGCTGCCTGCACTACCACGTCGGATACCCGACACCCGAGCGTGAACGCGAGATCGTCACCGCGCGGGTGCCGGACGTGCGCCCAGGAACGGCCCACCAGATCGTCGACCTGTCCCGGAGCCTGCGCGACCTGCCGCTGCGCAAGAGCCCCTCGATCTCGGAGGTCATCGACGCCGCGCGTGCGGCGACGGTGATGGGGCACGACGCCGACGACCCCGATTCGCTGGGCGGCATGCGCGACGTGCTGTTGGCGACGCTGCTCAAGTACACCGGCGACGTCGACCTCGCGAAGACCCGGCTCGGCGGTGCGGCACCGGCAACCGCGGTGTCCGAACCGATCGCGTCCGAAGCGAGTGCGCCGGAACCTGTTCCGGTGCGTGAACGCGTGACGGTCGCATCACGCCCGGCGAACACCACGACCGCCGTCTTCCGGGGACGCGGTGGTGGCGGTCGCGACGCCGCGGGCAGCGGACTGCGGGGGTGACCCCGCAATGCACGCATCCCGGGTCACACGGGTGACCGCGCTCGACGAGCGTCGCCCCCGCTACGTGCTCGACGTGGTAGCGGCGGTGTTCGGCCTGCTCCTGCGACGCCACGGTGTCGCGGCGTCACCGGCGGAGAGCATCGAGGTGCGCCGGGTGCTCGACCTGGTCCCCGTCCGCGAACGGGATTCACTGCGCTCGTGCCTGCGGGCGGTGTGCGCCAAGTACCCGCACGAGCGGGCCGGTTTCGAGCGCGCCTTCGACGAGTTGTTCGGTGCGGTCGACGCCGCCGTCGCCGCGAGCGGCGGCGGCCCCGCCCGGGCGCAGTTCGCCGAATCCCTACCAGCGGCGCTCGAGATCGGCGACGACCCGAGCATCGCGCGCTACGCCGAGTACAACGACCGCGCAGCCGAGGTCGGCGACCACTTCGACACCCCGGAGGCCCGCAAGGGGTTCAACCCGCACAAGGACGACGACGATGTGTCGATGACGTCGTCCGATGCCGATCTGTCGGTGGACACCGGTGCGGACTCGGGCCGTCGCGGCGTCACCTACACCGTCGACGTCGAGAATGCGGCGACCACGACGGTGGGTGATCTGTCCGGTGAACCGGGTGCTGCGGTCGTCGGATCGCTGTCGTGGGACGACCCGGCGTCGATCCTCGCGTGGCTCGACGCCTACGACCCGCACCGCACGTACGGAGGAGAGGTCCTCGACGAACCTCTCTCCGCCTCACAACTCGCGCGACTCGTGGACGCGGTCGAGGCCTTCGTCGCCTCGCTCGCCGCCGCGGTGCCGGGCGCCGAGGGCGTCGAGGCACCCGAATCGCACGACGCCGCCGGCATCGATCGTGCCGAGATCGAGCTCGCGTGCCACGAGGTGCTGCGCCGCATGCGCGGACCGGTCCGGCCCCATCCTCGTGAGCGGACCCGCGGACGGCTCGACATGCGCAGGACCGCCCGAGCGGGGATGCGGACCGACGGAGTGCCGTTCCGGCTCGTCGTCCGCGCGCCCCGCCCCGACCGGGTGCGACTGCTCGTCCTCGCCGACGTCTCGCTGTCGGTCCGTCCGATCACCGCGTTCACGCTCCGGCTCGCCCAGGCGATGCACGGGCGGGCGCACCGGTGCCGGGTGATCGCCTTCGTCGATCGTCCGGTGGACGTGACGACACAGTTGCTGGCCGCCGGCGGCGACGGTGCCCTGGCCGCCGTACTCGCCCATCCCGCAGTCGATCTCGAAGCGAGCAGCGACTACGGCCGGACGTTCGACGAACTGCTCACCGAGCACTCCGGATCGATCGACGGCCGGACATCGGTGCTGGTCGTGGGGGACGGGCGCTGCAACGGCCTGCCCCCGCGCACCGACCGGCTCGAGGAACTCCGTCGCCGCGTGCACCGCCTCGCGTGGATCACGCCCGAACCCGAGCGGTACTGGACACAGGCGACCTGCGCGATGCCCGACTACGCCGAACTGTGCGACGAGGTGGTCGTCGCCCGCGACGGCGCGCAACTGCTCGCGCGCGCCGCCGAACTCGGCCACGCCCTGCGGTGAACGGCGCTCACCGTTTCGCGGACCCGGCCAACAGCTCCTCGAGTCGTTCGAAGCCCTCGGTCAGGCCGGTCTCCATACCCGATTCCGCCATGCCGTCGCGGGCCTCCTGGCTCGGGTACACGGAATGGCCGACCAGCTTGCAGCGGCCGTTCCCGAGGTCGACGAAGGTGAGCGTCTCGAGGCTCACCACGTCCGGGAACCCGAGATATTCGAAGGTCTGGACGATGAGCTCGTTCTCGCGGACGGTGTGGAAGACACCCGCGAAGCGGTAGCTGCCGCTGTCGTCGGAGTGTTCGTAGCGGTACGAACCGCCGGTGCGGAGGTCGTACTCCTCGATCTTCATCTCCAGGCCGCGCGGGCCGAGCCACTGTGAGACGAGATCGGGGTCCTTGTGGGCGCGGAAGACGTCCTCGACGGGAAAGTCGAACTCCCGCTCGTAATCGATGAAGGGGACGCCCTCCGGGATCGAGAGGGTGACTGCGTTGCTGCTCATGATGGTCCTCCTAAGATCGGGGTGGGCTACGCACCCCGTGGACGATCGGGGGCCGCTTCCCGGGCCAGCACGGCGTCGAGACCGCGGAACTGCTGCTCCTTCACCAACCGGTAGCGGTCGATCCAGGAGGTCAGCATCTCCAGCCGTGCGGGGTTCAGGTGGACGGGCCGGCGCTGGGCGTCGCGCGTGCGCGTGACGAGCCCTGCGTGTTCGAGCACCCGAATGTGTTTCGAGATCGCCTGTGTGGTGATCGCGAAGGGTTCCGCGAGTTCGGTGACCGTGGCCGGGCCCCGGCTGAGCCGGGCGACGATGCGGCGGCGGACCGGATCGGCCAGGGCGGTGAACGCCAGGTCGAGCGCGGTGTCGTCCCCGTCGTCGTCGTACACGATCGCCTCCGTTTATGAACCTTCCGGTTTATCAACCATCCGGTTGAATAAAGGATGCTCCCCGGACCACGACCGTGTCAAGGGGTTCGGGGAGCGGACGCGAACCGATCGCGGTCGAATTCCCTACGGGCACTCACGCGCCCGGCTACGGTCGGTGAATGGTCCTGCCCTCGAGAGTCCGGTCCGGTGTCCGCGCGGCCTTCGCCGCGGCCGTCTCGATCACCCTCCTCGGCGCGTGTACGTCCGCGTCGGGTGATACGGAAGCGGGCGATATGGAGTCGGGCGGTACAGCTGACGTGCAGGAGACTGCGGCAGCCGCGACCTGCACCGCCGAACCCAACGGCACCCCGATCACCGATACGCAGCCGGCGACGGAGACCGGGGATCGCGACATCTCCACGAACCCCGAGATCGCGACCGGTTACCGCGCCGGCATGACCGCGGTGACCACCTCCTCCTTCGCCGTGTCGACGGCCAATCCCGCATCCACCGAAGCGGCATGCGAGGTCCTGCGCGACGGTGGGACCGCGGCCGACGCACTCGTCGCCGCCCAGATGGTCCTCGGTCTCGTCGAACCCCAGTCGTCGGGTATCGGCGGCGGAGCGTTCCTGGTGTACTACGACGCCGAGTCCGGTGAGGTGAAGGCATACGACGGCCGCGAGACGGCACCGATGTCCGCGACCGAGAACTATCTACGCTGGATCAGCGACACCGATCGCACCGAACCCCGCCCCGACGCGCGTGCGAGCGGCCGCTCGATCGGCGTGCCCGGCGTCGTGCGGATGCTCGAAACCGTCCACGCGGAGCACGGGAGTGCCGCCTGGGGCGAATTGTTCCGCCCCGCCATCGATCTCGCCGATCAGGGCATCGTGATCAGCGACCGTCTGGCGCAGTCGATCGCCGATTCCGCCGAGCAGCTCGCCGTCGACGACGAGGCTCGCGCCTACTTCCTGCAGGCCGACGGCTCGCCCAAGCCCGAAGGTGAGATCCTCACGAATCCGGCGATGTCCAAGACACTCTCGGCGATCGCCACCGACGGCGCCGACGCCTTCTACACCGGTGACATCGCGGCCGGCATCGTCGAGTCCACCGGCACCGATTCCGGCGGGCGTACACCCGGAACGATGACCCTCGAGGATCTCGCCGTCTACGAGGCGAAGGAACGGCAACCACTGTGCACGTCCTACCGCGAGTACGAGATCTGCGGGATGCCCAACCCGTCCTCGGGTGGCATGGCGGTCGCGGCGACGCTCGGCATCCTCGAGAACTTCGACCTCGCGTCACTGCCACCGTCCGACGTCGACGCGGACGGTGGCGTCCCCGACGCGGACGCGGTGCACCTGATCTCCGAGGCCGAACGACTCGCCTACGCCGATCGCGACAAGTACGTCGCCGATGCCGATTTCGTGCCCCTGCCGGGTGGCTCGCTCGAGACTCTGGTGAACCCGGACTACCTGTCCGAACGCGCAGGGCTGATCGACCCCGGCAAGAGCATGGGCAAGGCGCAGCCCGGCGACTTCGGTCCGGTCCCGCTCGGCATGCCGCCGCAGAGCCCCGAGCACGGCACCAGCCACATCTCGGTCGCGGACAGCTACGGCAACGTCGCATCCATGACGACCACGATCGAGTCGGCCTTCGGCTCGTTCCACATGACCGACGGTTTCCTCCTCAACAACCAGCTCACCGACTTCTCGGCCGAACCGGTCGACGAGGACGGACTGCCCGTCGCCAACCGCGTCGAACCCGGCAAGCGGCCGCGCAGCTCGATGGCCCCCACGCTCGTCTTCGATCGCACCCCCGACGGCGGTCGCGGCGACATCCGGATGGTGGTCGGGTCGCCGGGTGGCTCGGTGATCATCCAGTTCGTCGTCAAGACACTCGTGAACACCCTCGACTGGGGACTCGACCCGCAGCAGGCCGTCTCGGCCGTGTCGTTCGGCGCCGCGAACACCCCCGTCACCGGGGTCGGCGGCGAACATCCGGCGATCGACGGTGCCGACGACGGAGCGAACGATCCACTCGTGCAGCAGCTCCGCGACATGGGCCACGAGGTGTCCGTCGCCCCGCAGTCCAGTGGGCTGAGCGCGCTGCTGCGTCAGGGGGAGGGATGGGTCGGTGGCGCCGACCCCCGCCGCGAGGGCGCCGTGATGGGCGATACCGGCGGGCAGTGACGGAGTCGGCGCCGAGCGCTGATCGACGCCCGTGACCTACCCTGTGGGATAGGTGCCGACCTCCCCATCGGTCCGGTGCGTCCCGTGCCCGCTCCGCCCGACAACCCGTGCACCGTAAGCTGGATCACACAGGTGCGCGGATCGTGCGGATCGTCAGGAGTGAACAGTGGCCGTCGTCATGCCGGGACACCAGAACACGACCCATCCCCGTGCTTCCGCGACCCCTCGGGACGACCACCCCGCTTCGGGGCCTGCCCTGGTCAAGTTCCACGCTCCCGAGATCGTCTTCGGGGAGGGCTCGCTCGTCGAAGCGGCCCACGCCGCGGTTCGGCTCGGCGGTGTCCGCCCCATGCTCGTCACCGACCCGGGGCTGATCGAGGCCGGGTGGGTCGACGAACTCCTGCAGCACCTGCGTGATCAGGGGGTCGACGCCACTGTGTGGGCCGGTCTCACCCCCAATCCCAAGGACCACGAGGTCGCGGCCGGCCACGAGCTGTACCGGTCGCGGGGCTGCGACGTCCTCGTCGCGCTGGGCGGTGGCTCGGTGATCGACGCTGCGAAGGGCGTCGCGATCCTCGCCGCCAACGGCGGCAACATCCTCGACTACGAGGGCGTCGACCGTGCGCCGTTGCCCATCCCGCCGATGGTCATGGTGCCGTCGACGTCCGGGACGGGAGCCGACGTCTCCCAGTTCTGCGTGGTCACCGACACCGCGCGCGGCAGCAAGATCACCATCATCGGCCGGTCGCTCGTCCCCGACCTCACGGTGATCGATCCGCGACTGCTCACCACCATGCCCGCCGACCTCAACGCCGCCACCGGACTCGACGCCCTCACCCACGGCATCGAGGCGTTCGTCTCCCGCGCCCACAACCCCCTCACCGACCATCACGCACTGCGGGCGGTGGGCATGGTCACCGGCACGCTCGTGCGCACGATCGACGACCCGACCTACATGCCCGCTCGCGCCACCATGGCCCAGGCCAGTCTCGAGGCCGGACTCGCGTTCACCAACGCGATCCTCGGTGCCGCCCACGCGATGAGCCATCAGGTCGGCGGTCTGCTCGACCTGCCGCACGGGGTCATCAACGGCGTGCTCCTGCCGCACGTCATCCGGTTCAACGGTGCCGACGATCCCGAGCCGTTCGTCCAGGTCGCCGCGACCCTCGGTCTGGAGGAGGCGCGCGGTGCCGCGCCCGAGGCCGTCGAGGCCGTCGCGTCGCGCATCGACGCGCTCGCCCGCCAGGTGGGCGTGCCGCGTGGACTGCGCCAACTCGGTGTGCGGGAGGAAGACCTGCCGCGACTAGCCGAGGGAGCACTGCGCGACGCGTGCATGTCGACGAATCCGCGTACCGCGACCCGCGACCAGATGATCGAGTTGTTCCGGACGGCGCTGTGAGTGCTCCCGACCTGTCGGCATTGACCGGACTCCGCTCCGGGAAGTCGACCTTCTATCCGCAGTACCGCGGCGCCGCCGAACGACTCGAACGCGTCGTCCACGCACTCGAACTGATCTCCCGGGCACTGGTGCGTACGGTCGAGGGGCCGGAGACGCTCATCTGCGCCGTCGCCGAAGCCGCCCGTGCGCACCTGAGCGCGACGTGGGTTGCTTTCGCCCTCGCCGACGGTGTCCTGCCCGATGCCGGGCCGCGCAGGCTCGTGCTCGGCCCCGACGCCACTCCCTTCCTCGTCGACAACGTCGAGGGTCCGCCCCTGCCCGATGAGGTCGTGGCCCTGCTCGACGCCGTGCGTACCGGTGCCGTCGAACGTCGCGAGCTGGTCGAGAACCACCACGTGTTCGTGCCCATCGTCCTCGACGGGGGAGTCGCCGGTGCCATCGCCGCGTGGACGCCGGACCACCGCGTCCTCGACACCACCGACCGCGCCGTCCTGTCGATCCTCGCCAGCCAGACCGCGGTCGCGCTGCAGAACTCGGCGCTCTACCAACGCGGACAACTCCTGCTCGAACGCGCCGAGCAGGCCTACCGCGAAGCGAACCGCTCCGCCGCCGATCTGCAGGCACGCAACGAGGAACTCGAAGCGACCCTGAAGAAACTCGCTCTCACGCAGCGGCAGCTGGGCGTCGCCCACCGGAACCAGGCCCTCGACGAGGAACGCCACCGCATCGCGCGCGAACTCCACGACAGCGTCACGCAGGCCGTGCTCTCGGCGGGCATGCAGATCGAGGTGTGCCGCAGCGACATCCCCGACGCCGAACGCAGCGAACGACTCGACCTCGCCAAGGAACTCACCCGCGGTGCCGTCGAGCAGTTGCGGTCTGCGATCTACGCGCTGAACCGGCCGTCCGACTCCGAACGGATGTCGTTGCCGGAGATGCTCGAACAGCTCAGCGTGGCCCACATGCCGGGCGAACTCGAGGTCAAGACGAGGATGGGTGGCACACCGGTCGAGTTGAGCGGCGAGGCCGAGCACGCCCTGCTCCGGATCGCCGGCGAAGCGCTGTTCAACGCGGCGGTGCACGCCAACGCGCGTCGCGTGGTGCTGCGGCTGAGTTACGGACGCGATGCGGTCCTGCTGTCGGTGGCCGACGACGGCGACGGCGACCCGGCGCGTCTGCGGGTGATGCTGCGACTCGCCGCCAACGATCTCGACGGGAGCCATCGCGGTCTCGCGAACATGCAGGCCCGCGCCCGCGAACTCGGCGGCACCCTCGAGGTGCGTCGTTCCCGGTTCGGTGGAGTGCGGATCGCGGCCCGTATCCCGTTGCAGGACAATGCTGTAGCTCAACAGGTGGGAGAACCGTCATGACCGTCACACCACCGCAGGCGACCCCGCGGGCGCGGCCCGGCACGGTGCGCATCGCACTCGTCGACGACCACGCGATCCTCCGCCAGGGACTCCGCTCGATCCTCGACCGCGAACCGGATCTCGAAGTGGTGGGGGAGGCCTCGACGGACGTGGAGGCGCTCGCGCTCGTCGACCGCATGCGTCCCGACATCGTGCTGCTCGATCTCAAGCTCTCGGCCGGATCGGACTTCGAAGGGCTGGGATTGTGCGGGCGGCTGTCCTCGGCGCACCCGGGCATCGGTCTGCTCGTGCTCACCACCTTCCTCGACGAACAACTCGTCGTGCGGGCGGTGCACGCGGGCGCGCGTGGTTACGTCGTCAAGGATGTCGACACCACCGAGCTGGTGCGCGCCATCCGGGCGGTCTCCCGCGGCGAGAGCGCCTTCGACTCGCGCAGCGCGGCGGCGGTCGTGCGTTCGCTCAACGGGCAGGGCACATCCGCCGAACAGTTGACCGGCCGCGAACTCGAGGTGCTGAAGCTTCTCGCCGCCGGCATGTCGAACGTGAAGATCGGTGAGCAGCTGTTCATCTCGGCCACCACCGTGAAGTTCCACGTCAGCAACATCATGCGCAAGCTCGGGGTGAGCCGCCGGGCCGAGGCGGTCTACGCCGCCAGCAAGCAGGGGCTGATCTGACCGCCCGGCCCCTTCCGGCACTCAGCTCTGCGCGGTGAGCCTGCTGCTGTAGGCCGCACCCCAGTCGTCGAGCCACGCGACGGCCGGCTCGAGGGTCCGGCCGAGCTCGGTCAGTTCGTACTCCACCCGCGGCGGCACCTCGGCGAAGACCGTGCGCGACACGATCCCGTCGGCCTCCAGTTCGCGGAGCTGCCGGGTGAGCACCCGCGCGCTGACGGGACCGACCCGCCGACCCAGTTCGCCGAACCGGCAGGGCCCGTCGATCAGGTTCTTGACGATCGTGAGCTTCCACGCGCCCCCGAGAACCGCCACGGCGATCTCCACCGGGCACACCTGCATCGCCGTCTCCACGGCCTTCCGTGTCATCGGAACTCCTGTGCCGTCGAAATTTCCCGTCATCGGAACTTCCTGGTCATCGCCGATGGTTACCTTTCGGTCCGTATGTGATCGCAAAGTGCGTACTTCCCATACCGTTCCCGTCCCCAGACTATGGAGACATGGCCGAGAAGAACAGTGCAGAAAAGGACAGCGTCGAGAAGGACAGCGTCGAGAAGGGCAGCGTTCTGTGGGTGCACGCCCATCCGGACGACGCCTCACTGGGGCACGCCCTCGTCCGCTCGGGGGTGGCACGACTACGCGAGTCGGGCACGCACGTCGCGATCTCGGATCTCTACGCGATGAACTGGAATCCGGTGCTCTCCGGCGCCGACTTCGGTGCGGCGCCGGGGAGAACGTTGTCGGAGCGGCAGAAGAACGCCACGGCGACCGGGCTCCTCACCGACGACATCCGCCACGAACAGGACGCACTGCGCGCCGCCGACCACCTCGTGGTGTCGTTCCCGCTGTGGTGGTACGGCACGCCGGCGATCCTGAAGGGATGGTTCGACCGCGTGTTCACCCACGGTTTCGCGTTCGGTGTCCGCGACGAGCACGGGCGCGTCCGCAGATACGGCGACGGGGGACTGGCGGGCAGAACGATGCTCGCCGTCGTCACGGCGGGCGATCGGGCCGCAGCGCTCGGACCGCGCGGAATCAGCGGGTCGATCGATCACGTGCTGTGGCCGCTCCTGCACGGCACGGGCTTCTACACCGGAATGCGGGTACTCCGACCGCATCTCGTCGCGAGCGCCGACCGACTCGACGAGGAGGACTTCCTGCGCGAGGAGCATCGGTTGCACGATCGTCTCGACGGCTTGTCGTCGGAATCCGGAATCCCGTACAGGCCGCTGCGCGGAGGAGAGTACGACCGCGAACACGTGCTGGTCGACCACGTCTGCCCGGGCGAGTACGGACCCGACGTCCACACCGCGTCAGCGTCCGGTCGGAGCAGGCGAGTGAAGCGGCACGAGTACCGACAGTGCGCCGGTGTACAGGATCAGGCGCAGTAGCGGTCCGCCTCGAAGAAGCTGCCGGGTGATCTCCCGGACCCGTCGGCCCTCGTCCTCACCCGGCGGCGCGGCGAGCACGATCGCGGGACCCGTCCCGGGCCGGACCGCGGTGACGAGCAGGCACTCCTCGACGGTGGTGAGTACCGGAATGTCGTTCGTGCCGTCGGTCTTTCCGATCGCCACGGCGTCGTAGTCGGAGTCGTCCGCGTCATCGTGGTAGACGAGCAGCCGCACGTCCGGCCGCTCGGGGAGCGGCCGACAGTCCGTCACCACTCCGGACGACGATGACATCTCCCGGTCCGCGGCGCGGCGGGGGAGGACGACGCGGCGGGTCGTCCAGCCGAAGTGGCTCTCGACGATCTGGTCCATCGCGCCACCTCCTTCCGTCCACACCGGGTATTCGTCGCCGGACGGGAATCGGATGGGCGGGCAGGCGGATGGCCCGGTGGATCACCCGATGACGAGCCACCCGCCGTGGTGTTCGAACACCTCGAAGGGACGCCCGGTGCTGCGTCCGAGTTCCTCGAGCGCGGGCAGGTCGAAGGTGCGCACGTGTCCGTGGCAGACCGTGGCCTCGTCCTCGAACGGTACCGCGACCACCACCCGCTCCCGGGCGATCCGTAGCGCTTCGGCGAGGATCGTGGCACCGAGGGCGTCGTCGACGTGCTCGAGCAGGTGGATCGCGGTGACGGTGTCGGCGCTGCCGTCGGGGACCGGGACGTTCGCCGCGTCGCACACGAGTGTGTCGACGTGCAGTCCGAGCCGCGGTGCGACCGCATCGAGCAGGCGCATCGTGCCGGGCAGGATGTCGGTGGCGGTGACGGCGGTGCCGGCGGCCGCGAGTCGCAACGGCAGGAAACCGAAACACGACCCCAGGTCGAGCACGCTCCCACGGACGAGTTCGGCGGCCCGATCGTGGATGGGCGCGAAATCGGCTGTACCGTCGAGCAGTTCGCCGAGCGAGTTGCGGTAGTAGGTGACCCACGAGTCGAGGGCACCCGGCACCGTGGAACGGACGAGTCCCACCATCGTCAGTTCGAACTCGTCCTGGCCGAACTCGGCGTCCTGGATCGAGGAGGTCACCTCGGCGACGAGGCGCTCGCTGATCTGCTCGGCCGTGAGGGAATGCGTGACGTGGAGCCGGTCGTCCTCGCGCCGGACGTTCAGCGGTCCGGCGGGTACGCGTTCGACCGTCACGTGGTCGTGTGTCCACCGGCCCGGGCTGCAGGGAGCGAGCGAATCGAGCAGGGTCATTGTTTCGCAACCTTTTTCGGAGGTGTGGCAGGGGGAGGCGTGGAAGGGGAGTGCGGGTCACTGTAGTCGAGACCGGCGGTCAGTGTCCCCATCCCGATGGCCAGGTATTCGTGCAGGTCCGATCCGGGTTCGTCGAGCCACGCCTCGTAGGCGGAGATCGCGACACCGAGCAGCAGATAGCCGACCGTGCGGGGGATGTGGTCGTCGGGATCCGCCCCGATACGACGGGCGACGAACTCGGCGACGACACGTCTCCACCCTTGGTACATCACCGACGAATAGCCCTGCAGTGCGGGCGTGTGCAGGATGAGCCCCATCCGCGCGCGGTGTCGTTCGGTCTCGCTGTCGGGGAAGGAGTTGAAGTCGTGCAGGGCGGTGGTGAGCGCTGCCGAGAGCGGGACGTCCTCGGGGATCGTTTCGAGGCTCGCGCGCATGCCGGCGAGGTGTTCGTCGAAGTTTCCCCAGGCCACCTCGTTCTTCGACGGGAAGTAGCGGAAGAAGGTGCGTCGGGCAATGCCGGCCGCCTCGGCGATGTCGTCGATGCTCGTCTCGTCGAAGCCCGCCTCCATGAACAGCTCGATGCCGATTGCGGCGAGTTCCTCTTTCGAGGTGGACGGGCGGCGACCTATCCGAGCGGACGGTTTCCCGCGGCTACGCGTCATTCTTCCTCCCGGAGGCGTGACATTCTGCACTCGATGCCATTACAGTGGTGAACCGGCTCACAGCGCAAGTCCGCTGTGACGACCGACTCCGATCCAGGAGAAGAAACCGAGGAGGAAACATGTCCGATCGTGACAACGCCGTGATCGAATCCGATCTGATCGAGGAGTCCCTCGTCGAAGAGGTCTCCATCGACGGCATGTGCGGCGTGTACTGACATGACCGCACCCGGAGCCACCGACGTGTCCCCCGTAGCAATGGACACCGGGATAGCAATGGACACCGAGATGTTCGATCCGGGTGCCGGCTGGCGGCTCCACCCGCAGGTAGCGCTTCGCCCCGAGCCGTTCGGGGCGTTGCTCTACCACTTCGGCACCCGCAAGTTGTCGTTCCTGAAGAACACCGTCATCGTCGACGTCGTCCGATCCCTCGGCGACCACGGTTCGGTGCGAGAAGCGTTGCGAGCGCACGGGATCGACGAGAACGCCGAGCGGCCCTACGTGCGTGCCCTGGGCACCCTGGCCGATTCGCACATGATCGTTCCTGCCTGACGTCTGTAAGGACCAGCCCATGACCTCGCTGCTCGAACCGCCCACCACCTCCGCCCCACCGAAGGTCGGTCGCCTCGTCGACCAGTTCGAGAAGGGCCTCGACGCCCCGATCTGCCTGACCTGGGAGCTCACCTACGCCTGCAACCTCTCGTGTGTGCACTGCCTGTCCTCGTCGGGCAAGCGCGACCCGCGCGAACTGTCGACCGAACAGTGCAAGGCGATCATCGACGAGCTGCAGCGCATGCAGGTCTTCTACGTCAACATCGGTGGCGGCGAACCCACCGTGCGATCGGACTTCTGGGAACTCGTCGATTACGCCACCGAACATCAGGTGGGCGTGAAGTTCTCGACCAACGGTGTGCGCATCGACAAGAAGGTCGCCGCCCGGCTGGCCGCTTCCGACTACGTCGACGTGCAGATCTCCCTCGACGGTGCCACCGCCGAGGTCAACGACGCCGTGCGTGGGCCGGGTTCGTTCGCGATGGCCGTGCGCGCGCTGGAGAACCTGTCCGAGGCGGGTTTTCGCGACGCGAAGATCTCCGTCGTCGTCACCCGCCAGAACGTCGACCAGCTCGACGAGTTCAAGGCTCTCGCAGACCGCTACGGCGCGACCCTGCGCATCACGCGACTGCGCCCGTCCGGCCGCGCCGTGGACGTGTGGGACGACCTGCATCCCACCCACGAGCAGCAGCGGCAGCTCTACGACTGGCTCGTCGCCCACGGCGAGGGCGTGCTCACCGGCGACTCGTTCTTCCACCTGTCCGCCTTCGGCGGCGAGGGCGGTGGCTCGCTGCCCGGACTGAATCTGTGTGGTGCGGGACGCGTGGTGTGTCTGATCGACCCGGTCGGCGACGTCTACGCGTGCCCCTTCGCGATCCACGAGAACTTCCACGCCGGAAACATCCTGACCGACGGTGGTTTCGCGTCGGTGTGGAAGAACTCCGAGCTGTTTCGCGAACTGCGCGAACCGCAGTCCGCCGGTGCGTGCGCGTCGTGCAACTTCTTCGACGCGTGCCGCGGCGGTTGCATGGCCGCGAAGTTCTTCACCGGCCTGCCGATGGACGGCCCCGATCCCGAATGCGTGCAGGGCTACGGACAGTCCGCGCTCGAGGCCGAACGCACCGTGCCGCAGTCGAGCGTCGACCACTCGCGTACCGGCAAGCGCGCCGAACGGCGCACTCCGGCCGCACCGGTACCGCTGACCCTGCTCACCAAGCCCCCCGCCAAGTTCTGCGACGAGAATCCGCTCGCAGGGCTCTAGATCTTCGAGGAGACGACCGACGATGGCCAAGCCTTCCTGGTTGAAGAATCCGTGGGCCCAGGACCCGTGGTTCGAGACCGTCGCAATCGCACAGCAGCGCGCCCGCAAACGCCTGCCCAAGTCCGTCTACGGCGCGCTCGTCGCCGGGTCCGAGGCCGGCATCACGGTCGACGACAACACCACCGCCTTCCGCGAACTCGGATTCGCCCCGCACGTCGCGGGGCTGTCCGACAAGCGGGAGATGGCCACGACCATCATGGGACAGGATGTGTCCCTGCCCGTGATGATCTCGCCGACCGGCGTGCAGGCCGTACACCCCGACGGTGAGGTCGCCGTGGCCCGCGCCGCCGCCGCCCGCGGCACCGCGATGGGTCTGTCGTCGTTCGCGAGCAAATCCATCGAAGAAGTCGCGGCGGTCAACGACAAGACCTTCTTCCAGATGTACTGGGTGGGCAGCCGCGACACGCTGATCCAGCGCATGGAACGTGCCCGCGCCGCCGGTGCGAAGGGCCTGATCATGACCCTGGACTGGTCGTTCTCCAACGGTCGCGACTGGGGTAGTCCCGCCATCCCGGAGCGGATGAACCTCGAGGCGATGGTCAAGTTCGCCCCCGAGGGCATCACCCGCCCCAAGTGGCTTCTCGAATGGGCGAAGACCGGCGGTGTGCCGGATCTGACCACCCCCAACCTCACGCCGCCGGAGGGTCAGGCCCCGACCTTCTTCGGTGCCTACGGTGAGTGGATGACCACGCCCCTGCCCACCTGGGAGGACGTCGCGTGGCTGCGCGAGCAGTGGGGTGACGCACCGTTCATGCTCAAGGGCGTCATGCGCGTCGACGACGCCAAGCGCGCCGTCGACGCCGGGGTCACCGCCATCTCGGTGTCCAACCACGGCGGCAACAACCTCGACGGCACCCCGGCGCCGATCCGGGCGCTGCCGGCGATCGCCGAGGCGGTGGGCAAGGACGTCGAGGTGCTGCTCGACGGTGGTATCCGCCGCGGCAGCGATGTCGTCAAGGCGATCGCGCTCGGCGCCAGGGCCGTGCTCATCGGTCGCGCGTACCTGTGGGGTCTGGCCGCGAACGGTCAGGCCGGTGTGGAGAACGTCCTCGACATCCTGTCCGGCGGAATCGGTTCCGCACTGATGGGTCTGGGCAAGAACTCGATCCACGAGCTCACCCCCGACGATGTGTTCGTGCCGGACGGTTTCCGCCGCGACCTCGGCATCTGACCGAACCGACGACATGGGCCCCGCGCTCACCGAACCGATCACCCTCGCCGGACGCACCGCTCCGTCGAGGGTGATCTTCGGTCCGCACGTCACGAATCTCGGTGACGGCCGGTCGTTCTCGGACCGTCACGTCGCGTACTACGCGCGACGTGCACGGGGTGGGTGCGGGATCGTCGTCACGGAAACGGCCTCGGTACACCCCTCCGACCATCCCTACGAACGCGCGCCGCTGGCCGAGCGCTGCGGGGACGGTTACCGGCGGATCGTCGAGGCCTGCCGTCCGCACGGGACACTCGTGCTCGCAGGCCTCGGCCATCGCGGCCTCCAGGGTTCGAGCGCGTGGACCCGCGCACCGCTGTGGGCACCCTCGCGCGTGCCGGACCCGGTGACACGCGAACTGCCCGCCGAGGCGACCGAGCGTGAGATCGCCGAGCTCGTCGAGTCCTTCGCCCGCGTCGCCGTCGTCGCCGTGGACTCCGATCTCGATGGAGTGGAACTCGACGCGGGACCGACCTCGCTGCTGCGGCAGTTCCTCTCCGGGCTGACCAATCACCGCGACGACACCTACGGCACCGACCGTGTGCGGCTGCTCCGCGAAGTGATCGCCGCCGTTCGCACGCGGATCGGTGCGGATCGCATCCTCGCCCTGAGACTCTCGTGCGACGAGAACGCGCCGTGGGCGGGCATCACTCCCGACATCGCCGCCGGATACGTCCGCGCGATCGCACCGTCGATCGATCTGCTCACGGTGGTGCGCGGCGGATTGTTCTCACCCGAGTCGTATCGGCCCGCCGCGCATATCTCTGCCGGATTCAACGACGAACTGTGCCACCGCATCCGGGAGGCGGTCGCCGGATCGGTTCCGATCGCTCTGCAGGGCAGCGTCGCCGACCTCGGACACGCGCAGCGGGCACTCTCCGACGGCACGTGCGACCTGGTCGAGATGACCCGCGCACAGATCGCCGACCCCGGCCTCGTCGTCGCCGCCCGTCGCGGTCGTCGGCCGCGTCCCTGCGTGCGCTGCAACCAGGCGTGCCTCGTCGACGATTTCCACAACCCGATCGTGGGGTGCATCGCGAACCCGGAGGCCGGCGCCGAGACACGGGACTCTCCCCGACCGGTGACCTCCGCACGCGACGTACTCGTGGTGGGTGCCGGACCGGCCGGCCTGGAAGCAGCCCGCGTGGCAGCGACGCGCGGTCACCGTGTCGTCCTGGTCGAGGCGGACGAGCGGGTCGGTGGGACGATCGCCGCCGTCTCGCGCGGTGGCCGGCCAGACTTCGCTGCGCTCGTCGACTGGCTCGAACAGCAATGCCTGGAGTCCGGCGTCGACATCCGTACCGGCACGGAAGTGAGTGCTGCCGACATCGAGGGTGCGCTCGCCGCGGGTACGGAGGTCGTGCAGGCCACCGGCGGGCTTCCACGTCCACCCTCTTTTCAGGTGACCGCGCCCGAGCGGTACGCGACCGCCGCGGAGGTGCTGTCGGGGATTCGGCCGCCTGCGTCCCGGATGGTCGTGTGGGATCCGATGGGTGGTCCGGTGGCGAGGACCGTCGTCGACCGTCTCGTGGAGCGCGGCGTGGAGGTCCACTACGCGACGGGTGATCCGGTCGCCGGATCACGACTCGCGCCGACGGGCGACCTCGTCGCCTTCGACGTCCGCATGCAGCGGGCGGGCGTGGCGAGACATCTCGGATGCCGGATCGGTTCCGTCGATGCCGACGGAGTCGTCGTTGTCGACCGGGTGTCCGGGGAAACCACGCCGGTCGCGGACGCGGTCCTGGTCGACTGCGCACCCCTGCTACCGCACGAAGTGTCCGAACAGTCGGGATCGTGGTCGATCGGCGACCGCGCGGCCCCGAGGACCGTGCGCGAGGCCGTCCGAGAGGGATACCGGGTCGCCACGGCACTGTAACGTGGGGCACACTGAAACGTGTTCTGATCTGGGTCGACGGGAAGGGCTGACATGGGAGATTTCGACGGCAAAGTCGTCTTCATCACCGGGATCGCACGCGGACAGGGCCGCAACCACGCCATCCGCTTCGCGCGCGAGGGTGCGTCCGTCATCGGCGTCGACATCGCGGCCCCGGTCTCGGAGTACGTGACCTACGAGCAGGCCACCGAGGACGACTTCCACGAAACGGTTCGGCTCGTGGAGGAGGCCGGCGGGAAGATCCTTGCGCGCGTCGCGGACGTGCGCGACAGCGCGGCGCTGAAGGCCGTCGTCGACGAGGGCGTCGCCCAGTTCGGACGGCTCGACGTGGTGGTCGCCAATGCCGGCATCTGCAGCTGGAACCGCTTCTGGGAGATGCCCGACGACCAGTTCGAAGAGCTGATCGACATCAATCTCACCGGTGTCTTCAAGACCCTCAAGGCAGCCGCCCCCGCGATGATCGAGGCCGGCAACGGCGGATCCGTCATCGTCGTCAGCTCGGTGGCGGGACTCAAGGCGATGCCCGGTCAGATCAACTACGCGGCAGCGAAATTCGGTCTCGTCGGTATCACGCAGGCGGCGGCGAAGGAACTCGGCCCGTACCGGATCCGGGTCAACTCCATCCACCCCTACGGCGTGAACACCCCGATGGGCACCGACGTCAGCGTCCTGAAGCTGTTCGAGAAGAACCCCTCGTGGGGACCGAACTTCGTCCCCATCCTCACCGAGAAGCCCGCCGCCGACCCCGACGACATCTCGGAGACCGTGTTGTTCCTCGCGAGCGATCGGGCCTCCACGATCACCGGCAGCCAGATGGCCGTCGACCAGGGAAACTCGAAGGTCTGACCGTGACGCGCACGGGGGCCGGCACCGTTCCGCACGCGTCGTTGCGGATCGGTCCGGTCACCCTGCGCAACCGCATCGTCTTCCCGGCGCACCTGACCAACTTCTCGGTCGACGGCACCGTCACCGACCGGCACATCGCGTACTACGAAGCCAGAGCACGCGGCGGCGCGTCGATGATCGTCACCGAGGAGCACACCGTGCACCCCTCGGACCGGCCCTACGAGAAGCTGATCCGGGGCTGGGACCCGGACGTCCTCGCCGGTTACCGACGCCTCACCAACGCCGTGCACCGGTACGGCACGCGGATTCTCGCGCAGCTCAACCACAACGGCGCGCAGGGGACCTCGATGTACACGGGGCAACCGTTGTGGGCGCCGAGTCCCGAACCCGACCCGCTCTTCCGCGAGGTTCCGCGCGCGATGACGGAATCCGACATCACCGAACTCGTCGCGGGCTACGCCGACGTCGCCCGCCGCTGCGCCGAGGGCGGCTTCGACGGTGTCGAGATCCAGTGCTCCCAGGCGTCCGTCCTGCGCGCTTTTCTCGCACCCGCGACGAACCGTCGCACCGACCGCTACGGCGGGGATCTCGCCGGGCGGGCCCGTCTGCTGCTCGAGGTCGTGTCCGCCGTGAGGCACGCCGTCGGGCGCGACCGCGTCGTGGGGGTGCGACTGACGGGTCACGACGGCACCGACGGCGGTGTCGGCATCGACGATGCCGTGCAGGTCGCGCGGATGCTCGAAGCGAGCGGCGACGTCGACTACCTCAACACGTCCGTGGGCGTCGCAACCGAGACGTTGCATCTGGTCGAAGCCCCGATGTCCACCCCGCACGGTTACTCGCTGTTCGTCCCCGACGCGATCCGGGCCGCAGTGTCGCTGCCCGTCGTCGGGGTCGGGCGCTTCACCCGACCCGAACAGGTCGGTGCCGCGCTCGCCGACGGAGTGTGCGATCTGGTCGGCGCCGTGCGCGCGCAGATCGCCGACCCGGAGTTCGCGAACAAGGTCCTCTCCGGACGCGACGACGAGATACGGCCGTGCATCGGCTGCAATCAGGAGTGCATCGGCAGGGTCGGACTCAACCGACCCATCGCATGCGCGGTCAATCCTCACGCCGGATACGAATCCGACGGCCCTGCCGAGGCTGCCGTACCGCAGCGGGTCGTCGTGGTCGGCGGCGGACCCGCCGGTCTCAGGGCGGCGGCAACGGCTGCCGGACAGGGGCATTCGGTCACTCTGTTCGAACGGAACCGGTGCACGGGTGGCCAGATCCGTGAGGCGGCCGCCGCGCCGCACCGTGCCGAACTGCTCGGCGCGGTGACGCACCTCGACGCCGAATGTCGCCGCAGGGGAGTGGACATCCGCACCGGTGTGACCGCCGATGCCGCGACGCTGCACGCGCTCGCGCCCGACGTCGTGGTCGTCGCGACGGGTGCGCGCCCACACCGGCCCGCCTGGGCGGGTTCGTCGGCGCGGGTGAGCGACGTGCGCGACGTGCTCACCGGTCGCATCGCACCCTCCGGCCGCGTCCTCGTCGTCGACGATCTCGGTTTCCATCAGGCGACCTCGGTCGCCGAACTGTTGGCGGACCGCGGATGCGCGGTGACGGTGTGCACGCCGGGGATGCTCGTGGGCCAGGACCTCGGCCTGACGCTCGAGCTCGACGGCTGGTTGCGTCGCGCCCACGACAAGCGGATCCAGCGACTCGCCGGCGTCGCCGTCGGCGGTGTCGTGGACCTGCCGGACGGCGCCGAGGTCGCCCTGGTCCACCACGCGACCGGCGAGCAGACGACGCTCACCGTGGACGCGGTCGTCGTCGCCACCCATCAGGAACCCGTCGACGAACTGTGGCGGGAACTCACCGGACCGGGCACGAGAGTGATCCGCGTGGGCGACGTGGTGACGCCACGCCGCCTGCACGCCGCGATCGTCGAGGGGGAGCGGGCCGCCAGGAATCTGGCTCCTACGTCTCCAGCCCGCGGCGCATGACGATCCGCGGCCAGCGGTCGAGGCCGTGTCTCCGTTCCTCCGCGCGGATCCGGGTGAGAGCGGGGGAGAGGGCATCGTCCGCGACCGTCCGGAAGCCGAGACGCGCGTAGTACGGGCCGTTCCACGGCACGTCGCGGTAGGTGGTCAGCGACAGCGATCCGAAACCGGCGTCCCGCGCCCACCCCACGACGTGGTCGATCAGCATGCGACCGATCCCGCGACGCGCGTGATCGGGATGCACCGACACCTGCTCGATGTGGACGCCGTCGTCGACGATGTCGGCCGCCAGATACGCGACCGCTCGTCCGTGCTCGTCGAACCACGCCCAGCAGCGACCGGCGTCCCGGTGGGCGCGCAGTTCCTCGACGGACGGAGGATCGTCGTCGGCGACGAACGCCATTCCGATCTCGGCGAAGGGTTTGCCCGCAGCGCGTTCGATCTCCTGCAGCACCGGCAGGTCGTCGTCGGTCGCCAGACGGATCGGGGGCAGTTCCTTGCAGTAGTACATGGCGGTCGGTGATTCCGCGTAGAGCCCGAAGCGCTCGTTCATCGGTACGTACCCGGCCTTCGCGTACAACGTGATCGCCTCGGGTTGCTCGCTGCCCGTCTCGAGGATCATGCGACGGCGACCGGCATCGGTCGCCGTCCGCTCCAGCGCACCCAGCACCCGTTCGGCCACACCGCGACGCCGCATGCTCGCCCGCACGTACATCCGCTTGATCTCGGCATCACCGTCGCGCACCCCTCGATGCGAATGCTCCGGTGCACGCCAGCCGCCGATCCCGGCCGGAATCCCGTCGGCCACCGCCAGGAGGAACACCCCGCTCGGTGGCTCGAATTCGTGCGGCGACAGTTCGGTGTCGTCGGGTCCGCCGTACCTCCGCACGTATTCGAGCTGGACTTCGCCGATGAGGTCCTGCACGTCCGGGTCGTCCAGCGGACGAGGTTCGATCAGCACCGGGAAAGCGTACCGATCGGATCTCGGCGTCCGGCGGACCTACCGGGACCTCCGGGTTTCGTGCACGCCCGCGAAACCCTTAGCATCGGAGCGGTGATGCGGGAGCTCGCCGACGCCTGTTGGACGGACATCGAACCCGACCGGGTGACGGTGGCCGTCCCGATCGGTGCGCTCGAACAACACGGCCCACATCTTCCCCTCGACACCGACACCCGGATCGCGACTGCTGTCGCTGCCGAGCTGCCCGAGGTGGTCCTCGCCCCGCCGCTGCCCTACGGAGCGAGCGGGGAACACGAAGGTTTCGCCGGCACCGTCTCGATCGGAGCCGAGGTGACGAAGGCGCTGCTCGTCGAATACGGCAGGTCGGTGTGCCGGTGGGCGAAGCGGGTCGTCTTCGTCAACGGGCACGGCGGCAACGCCTATCCGCTGATCGAGGCGGTGAGTCTCCTGCGATACGAAGGCCGCGATGCTGCCTGGCTTCCGTGCGCGGTGCCCGGATCCGACGCCCATGCCGGTGTCACCGAGACGAGTCTGCTGCTGCACCTGGCACCCGGGACGGTCGACATGACACGGGCTGCGGTCGGGGCGACGGAACCGATCGGAGCACTGATGCCACGACTGCGCGAAGCCGGTATCGTCTCGGTGTCCGCGAACGGAGTGCTGGGAGACCCCACCGAGGCCACCGCAGAACTCGGCGCGCGCCTGTTCGCGAGTCTGGTCGAGCGGGCGAGTGCACAGGTCGCCCGGTGGCAGCCGGGAACGGAAGGAAGGCTTCGGTGAGTCGGGCTATCACTCCACAGGCGACGTCTCCGGAGGCGGCGCAGCCCCGGGCGACCCGGCTCCCCGACGGTTTCGGTGTGCGCATCGACGCACGGGTGCGCAGCTTCGCCGGAGGGCGTGTCCTCGTCGGAGGATCGCCCACGCGCATGCTCACACTCGCGCCCGCCGCCGTAGCGATGATCGACGAGGACTTCGTCGAGGTCGTCGACGCGCAGAGCGCCGCGGTCGCGCGCCGTCTGCTGGACTCGGGCATCGGGAACCCCCGGCCGACGAAGCTGCCGCCGAGTTCCGCCGTCACCGTCGTCGTCCCCGTCAAGGACAATCCTTCCGGCCTCGCCCGTCTGCTCGCCGCCGTCGAAGGGCACGAGGTCGTGGTCGTCGACGACGGTTCCGAGAAGCCGGTCGAGGCGCCGGAACGCGGTCGTGTCCGGGTGATCCGGCACGAGACCTCCCGTGGGCCCGCAGCGGCCCGGAACACCGGATTGCAGCAGGTGACAACGGAATTCGTCGCCTTCCTCGATTCCGATGTGGTACCACAACTCGGCTGGCTCGAACGATCGCTGGGGCACTTCACCGATCCCGCGGTCGCACTCGTCGCGCCGCGCATCGTGGCCCTCGAACCCGACAGCAGCGCGCTCGCGAAGTACGAGCACGCACGCTCGTCGCTCGACCTCGGCAGCCGGGAATCCGCCGTGGTCGCGGGTGGTCCTGTCTCGTACGTGCCGAGCGCGGCGCTGCTCGTCCGTCGCGACGCGCTCGTCGCCTGCGGTGGTTTCGACGAGGCGATGCACGTGGCCGAGGACGTCGATCTGTGCCGGCGACTGCAGACCTCGGGGTGGCGGTTGCGGTACGAGCCCATCTCGCGGGTCGCGCACGACCATCGCACCCGCTTCCGGACGTGGTTGACGCGCAAGGCATTCTACGGAACCGGTGCGGCCCCGCTCGCCGAGCGGCATCCGGGTTCCGTCCCACCGATGGTGATGTCGATCTGGACGCTCCTCGCGTGCGTCGCGATCGCGAGCTTCACCCGCGTGGGGGTGATGGCAGCGGTGCTGACCCAGGTGGTCACCTTCGTGCGGTTGCGGCGGATGTTCTCCGAACTCGACCGGCCCGACCGCATCGCCGCGCTGCTCACGGCCCAGGGATTCGCCGGTGGTCTGTGGCAGGTGGCGTCGGCGGTGTGCCGGCACTACTGGCCGGTCACGGTCGTCGCAGCGGTGTTCTCCCGCAAGGTTCGTCGGGCCGTGCTGGCTTGCGCTGTGGCCGAAGGTATCTGGGACTGGAAGACGCACCGCGAGAGCGGCGGGCTCGATCCCGTCCGGTACCTGCTCTACAAGCGCCTCGACGACCTCGCGTACGGCGCGGGGTTGTGGAAGGGCGCGCTCGACGCCCGCGCGGCGGCCGCGCTCGTACCCGACATCCGGAAGTGACATGATCCCGGCGCACGCCGATGTGGTGATCGTCGGCGGTGGAAGCTGCGGCTGCGTTCTCGCCGCCGGGCTCAGCGACGATCCGGACCGCACCGTGCTGCTGCTCGAGGAGGGCGCGGCGTTCGGATCGGCGTCCGCTGTTCCACGCGAGATCTGTGACGCTGCCGTCCTCCCGGTGGGTCCGGAGAGCCCGTGGGCGGCGGACTTCCCCGCACGGTTGACCCCGGACGTCGAGGCGACCGTGACGCGGGGCCGGGTGCTCGGCGGTTCCGGCGCGGTCAACGGCGCCTACTTCGTGCGTGCGCGGCCGGACGACTTCGCGTCGTGGCCCGCCTCGTGGTCGTACGAGGAGGTGCTGCCGTACTTCCGGGCCGTCGAGACCGACGCGGATATCCCCGGCGACCTGCACGGAAGTTCCGGCCCGATACCGGTCGCCCGGGTGCCGCGCGAACGGATGCATCCGCTCTCGCGTGCCTTCGTCGACGCCGCCGAAGGTGCGGGATTCACACCGGTCGCCGACCTCAACGCTCCAGGACCCGACGGGGTGGGTGCGGTTCCGTCGAACGTGCGTGACGGCACGAGGGTGGGTCCGTTCCTCGCGTACCTCGCGCCCGTCCTGGACCGGCCGAATCCGACGGTCGCCGGCGGGGTGTCCGCGACCCGCATCGTGATGGCGGGCGGTCGCGCGGTGGGCGTCGAGATCGCCGGACCCGACGGACCACGCACGATCTCGGCCGGACACGTGATCGTCGCCGCGGGCGCGGTGAGGTCCCCCCAGCTGCTGATGCTCTCCGGCATCGGACCGGCCGACGAACTGCGCCGGCTCGGCATCGATCCGCTGCACGACCTTCCCGGGGTGGGCTGCGACTTCTCCGACCACCCGGAGTTCACCGTCCCCTACCGGTTCCGCCCGGGTCTCCCGTCGCACACGTTGCTGCTCGAGACGGTCCTGCACACCGAGAACCTCGAACTGCGCCCGTACACCGCGGCATTCGGTGCGGCGATCCCCGGCAGTGGTGTCGCCGATCCGGTGCTCGGCGTCGTCCTGACGCGCCCACGCAGTCGCGGACGCATCGTGCTCGACGAACGCGACCCGCGACGTCCACCTCTGCTCGACTATCGATACCTGACCGACGCGGCCGACCGGCGAGCTCTGGAAGAGGGTGTCCGGCTCGCCGCCGACCTCCTCGCCGCGACCACCGGCGTCGTCGAGGCCGGCAGCGTGGACGCGCGTGGTGGCAGGCTCGGAACGTCGCTGCACCTGTCCGGAACGTGCCGGATGGGCGACGACGAGCACGCCGTGGTCGACGAGTGGTGCCGCGTGCGCGGGATCGATGGGTTGAGCGTCGTCGACACCTCGGTGTTTCCGCAGGTCCCGAGCCGTGGACCGCACGCCACCGCGGTGATGCTCGCCCACCGGGTCGCCGCGACCGCGAGGGATGCCCTGCCGCACACGGTGTGATCCCGACTACAGTGTCGGGGGAGGAGGCGCCGGTACATGACGGATCGTGGAATCGCGACGACCAACCCGTGGGTGGCACTCGACCCGGGAGCGGACGTGGCCGCGCACGCACGTGCGGTGCTGCGCGCGCACGGCACATTCGTCTCCGCGCGCGGCAAGGATCGGCTCGACGGGGTGCGCTCGGTGGTCCGCGACTCGTGGAGCCGGAGCCTGCAACGCGGCATCGATCCCGACGTCGTCGAACAACCCGCACTGCTCTCCGGGCACGAACTCGAGGAGTACCGCGCCGGCCACCCCATGTCGCTGATCCGCCCGGTGGTGCGCAAGCTCCTCGTCGAGGACGCCGCCGACAGCGGACTGTTGGTCGCCGTCACCGACGGTCAGGGACGGCTGCTGTGGGTCGAGGGCGACCACGCCGCGCGCGACCGCGCCCTGTCGATGAGCTTCGTCGAAGGTGCCGACTGGAGCGAGGACCGCGTCGGCACGAACGCTCCGGGAACGGCTCTCGCCGTGGATCATTCGGTGCAGATCTTCGGCGCCGAGCATTTCAACCGCACGGTGCACGAATGGAGTTGTTCGGCCGCTCCCGTGCACGACCCCACCAGCGGCCGGGTCCTCGGTGCCATCGACATCACCGGTGGTCACCGCGTCGCCGCGCCCGAGGTCCTGCAACTCGTTCGCGCGACGGTCGCGGCGGCGGAGGCCGAACTGCGGTTGCATGCCCTGAGCGGCCGCCCGCTGTTCCCCTCGGCGACGCCGCGCATCGAGACGATCGGCGCCGGGCGGCCCGCCCTGCACCGCGGAGGCGAACGCGTCGGCCTGTCCCGTCGGCACGCCGAGATCCTGCTGATCCTCGCCGATCACCCCGAGGGCCTGAGCTCCGACCGGCTCGCGGTGCTGCTCGACGAGAACGAACTCGACTCGGTGACGATCCGCGCCGAGATGTCGCGCCTGCGCAAGGTGCTCGGGGCCGAACACCTCGGCTCGCGGCCCTACCGGCTGCTCACCACGCTCGACACCGATGTCGCGGACGTGCGTCGCGCACTCGACCGCGGCGACGTGGCCTCGGCGGTCCGCCTCTGTACCGGGGAGATCCTGCCCGGATCGATGGCGCCGGGCATCGAGGAGATCCGCGACGAACTCCGCTCGGGCGTGCGGGCGGCGCTGTTGCGCTGCGGCGAGGAGCATCTGCTCGCGCAATGGACCTCGTCCGTCCACGGCCGCGAGGACATCACCGCCTGGGCGGCCTACCGGGCATCGATCGATCCTCGGTCGCCCCGCTTCGCGCAGGTCGATGCCACATTGACCCGATTGGACAGGCAGCTCGCAACGTAGTTGCAACCCTCGCGTTCGTAGTGTTCCGGATCACATACCGACCGCTCGACGCTGCAGGAGATGCACATGACCGTGTACGCCCGTCCCGGTTCGCCCGACGCCCTCATGTCCTTCCGGTCCCGGTACGACAACTGGATCGGCGGCCAGTGGGTGCCTCCGGTGAAGGGGGAGTACTTCGAGAACGTCACCCCCGTCACCGGCCAGGTGTTCACCGAGGTCGCTCGCGGCACCGAGGAGGACATCGAACTCGCGCTCGACGCAGCCCACGCCGCCGCACCGGCCTGGGGGAAGACCTCGCCCGCCGAACGCGCGGTGATCCTCAACAAGATCGCCGACCGCATCGAGGAGAACCTCGAGTCGATCGCCCTCGCCGAGTCGTGGGACAACGGCAAGCCCATCCGCGAGACCCTCAACGCCGACATCCCGCTCGCGATCGACCACTTCCGCTACTTCGCGGGAGCCATTCGCGCGCAGGAGGGTTCGATCTCCGAGATCAACTCCGAGACGGTCGCCTACCACTTCCACGAGCCGCTCGGCGTCGTCGGCCAGATCATCCCGTGGAACTTCCCGATCCTCATGGCCGTGTGGAAGCTCGCGCCGGCCCTGGCCGCCGGCAACGCGGTGGTCCTCAAGCCCGCCGAGCAGACCCCGGCGTCCATCCTGCACCTGATCTCGATCATCGGCGACCTGCTGCCGCCCGGCGTGGTCAACATCGTCAACGGTTTCGGTGTGGAGGCGGGTAAGCCCCTCGCGTCGAGCCCGCGCATCCGCAAGATCGCGTTCACCGGTGAGACCACCACCGGCCGGCTGATCATGCAGTACGCCTCGCAGAACCTGATCCCGGTCACCCTCGAACTCGGTGGCAAGAGCCCGAACATCTTCTTCTCCGACGTGCTGTCGGCGAACGACGACTACCAGGACAAGGCGCTCGAAGGCTTCACGATGTTCGCCCTCAACCAGGGTGAGGTGTGCACGTGCCCGTCGCGTGCGCTGATCCAGCAGGACATCTTCGACGACTTCCTCTCGCTCGCCGCGGTCCGCACCAAGGCCGTCCGCCAGGGCGATCCGCTCGACACCGACACGATGATCGGCGCTCAGGCCTCGAACGACCAGCTCGAGAAGATCCTGTCGTACATCGAGATCGGCAAGAGCGAGGGTGCCAAGGTCATCACCGGTGGTGAGCGCGCCGATCTCGGCGGCGACCTCTCGGGCGGCTACTACGTGCAGCCGACGATCTTCCAGGGCGACAACAAGATGCGCATCTTCCAGGAGGAGATCTTCGGCCCGGTCGTGTCCGTGACGTCCTTCTCCGATTTCGACGACGCGATCTCGATCGCCAACGACACCCTCTACGGTCTCGGTGCCGGTGTGTGGTCCCGTGACGGTGGTGTCGCCTACCGTGCCGGTCGCGCCATTCAGGCCGGCCGGGTGTGGACGAACACCTACCACCAGTACCCCGCGCACGCGGCCTTCGGTGGTTACAAGCAGTCCGGCATCGGCCGCGAGAACCACCACATGATGCTCGACCACTACCAGCAGACGAAGAATCTCCTGGTGTCCTACGCCCCCAAGGCACAGGGCTTCTTCTGATCCGAACTTCGGCGCCTGTCACGTCCGCACGACGTGGCAGGCGCCGTTGCCATACGCTCGGAACATCGTGCACCCCAACGGAAAGGCAGGACTGTGACCGTCCCGCGAATCGTGGCGACCGTCGATGCCGTCGCCCTGCTGCGCCGCCTCGCGCAGCGCAACGGACCGCTCATGATGCACCAGTCCGGCGGATGCTGTGACGGCTCCGCGCCGATGTGTTATCCCGAGGGCGATTTCGTCGTCGGCGACCGCGACGTGCTCCTCGGAGTCCTCGACCTGCGTCTCGGGGCAGGGGAGACCCGCTCCGATCCGCCGGTCGGCGCCGACGCCGTGCCGGTGTGGATCTCCGGTTCGCAGTTCGAGGCGTGGAAGCACACCTGTCTCGTCCTCGACGTGGTGCCCGGACGCGGCTCCGGGTTCAGTCTCGAAAGTCCGGAGGGAGTGCGTTTCCTCAGCAGGGGGCGCGCATTCACTCCCGACGAACTGGCCCTCCTGGAAGCCGACCGGCCGCTCACCGGGCGGGACCGGGAGGCCGGCGTGGAGCCCGCCGTGTCCGATGTGCCCACCGTGGTCGCCGAGGCCGCCGATGCGTGCCCGGTGCCCGGCCTGTCCCCGTGATCCCCTCTGCATGATCCCATCGGGAGGAGGGTGACTCACCTGCCGGTTGCCGGTGTGCGTCAGAATCGGAACGGAATCCGTCCGGATTCCGGACGACGACGTGGGCGCCCGGCGGGTGCGACGAGGAGTGGGCATGGCCTTCGCAGGCAACGTGGACGAACTGGCACTGCTGCAGACGGTGCGTCTGAAGAAGCAGGTCACGGCCGAGGTGATCGCCGCGCACCTCGGGGTGTCGGTGTCGGCCGGTCAGGCCGCGGTGGCCGCGCTCCTCGAGCAGGGCAAGGCGTCGGAGAACGACGGCGGCATCAGCCTCACCGACAAGGGCACCTCCGAGCTGAACGATCAGCTCGATGCCGAACGGGTCTCCATCGACGAGGATTCGATCTCGGAACTCTACGACCAGTTCCTCCCGCTCGACGAGGAGCTGAACACGCTCCTCGAGAACGCGGACGCCGACGGATTCGTCGACGGCCTCATCGGCCTCGACCGCCGGGCACAGAGTCTGTTCGACGACGTGTCGGCGTTCGTGCCGCGCCTGTCGCGCTACCAGGACCTGTTCGCCGAGGCCCTGGAGAAGATCAAGGGCGGCTCGCTGGCGTGGGCCACGGCCGCCAACATCGACTCCTACGCCTCCGTGTGGGGCGAGATGCGCCAGGAGATCGCGGGCGCCGCCGGCCGCTGACAATTTCGTTCGTTCGGCACACTATGTGATGCCGGTCACCCGCACCCCCCTTTCGGGGGTGGCGAGGGGGTGACCGGCATCACTACGTTTCGTTCATCCGCCGAGGCGATCACGCCCGCGGTTCGAACGGACAACGGAGGACTCACGTGACCAGTGTGTCGACCCCGGGGGCTGCCGAACCCCCCGTCGCCGGACCGGTGGGACGTTCGCGTCCCGATCCATCCACACCCCGCCACGCGGGACCCTCGAAGGAAGGGCCCGGTATCCGGCGCGTCGCCGTCGCCAGCTGTATGGGCACGACGATCGAGTTCTACGACTTCTTCATCTACGGCACCGCCGCAGCGCTCGTCTTCCCGACGGTCTTCTTCCCCGCACTCGGATCGACCGCGGGTACCGTCGCCTCCTTCGCGACCTTCGCCGTCGCCTTCATCGCCCGCCCCGTGGGCGCAATGCTGTTCGGGCACTTCGGCGACCGCATCGGACGCAAGAAGACGCTGATCTCCACGCTGCTGCTGATGGGTATCTCCACCCTGCTCATCGGCCTTCTACCCGGCGCCGAGACCATCGGTGTCGCCGCCCCGATCATCCTCGTGCTGTTGCGATTCGCCCAGGGCTTCGCAGTGGGCGGTGAGTGGGCCGGCGCGACCCTGCTCACCGCCGAATACGCGCCACCGGGCCAACGCGGTCTGTACGCGATGTTCCCGCAGCTCGGTCCCGCCATCGCCTTCGCCCTGTCGAGCGGCACCTTCCTGTTCACCGGTCTCGCCCTCGGCGACACCAACGACGCCTTCCTGAACTACGGTTGGCGGATCCCGTTCCTGCTCAGCATCGTTCTCGTCGGCATCGGCCTCTACATGCGCCTCGCCATCGAAGAGACTCCTGTCTTTCGTGCGGAGCAGGAAGCCCGCCGTAGTGCCCCGGCCGCCGAGGTCGAGGCCCCGCGCCGGCTGCCCTTCCTCGACGCGTTGCGCTACCAGGCCAAGGAGATCTTCCTCGCCGGCGGTGCGCTGGCCATCATGTTCGCCTTCTTCTACATGGGCACGGCCTACCTGACCAGCTACGCGACGTCCAAGCTGGGATTCGACCGGCCGTTCGTCCTGATGGTGGGCATCGCCTCGTCGCTCGTCTTCGGTCTCGCGATCGTGCTGTCCGCGCTGTATTCCGACCGCTTCGGGCGCAAGAAGGTCATCATGGTCTCGTGCGCGTTCTCCGTGGTCTGGGCACTGGTGTTGTTCCCGCTCCTCGACACCGGCTCACCGATCGCGTTCGTGCTCGGGATGATGATCACCCTCGCGATCTTCGGTATCGCCTACGGACCGTGCGGAGCACTGCTGCCCGAGATGTTCGCGACCCGCTACCGCTACACCGGTGCCGGTCTGGGCTACAACTTCGCCGGTGTCCTCGGCGGCGCCATCCCGCCGATGATCGCCGCACCGCTCGCTGCCTCCTACGGCGGTATCGCGATCGGGATCATGCTGGCCGCGATCGGCCTCGTGAGCCTGGTCTGCACCGCGGCACTCATGGAGACCCGCGACCGGGCTCTCTGATCCGCCGCAGGCGGATCCGTTTCGCACCGATCCGCCGCAGGCGGATCCGTCTCGCACCGATCCACCCCCGGTGGCGGTCGTCCTGCAGCAAACCAAAAA
>NZ_JBSNCD010000014.1:0-56156 GCF_053764735.1 Rhodococcus sp. 5G237
CCCGACAACCCCCACCACAGCCGTATCCCCGTCTCGTGAAGGAGAATGCGATGTCCGGCCTCGACGTCGACCGTCTGCCCAGCTATGCCCAGGGTGCCTGGGACGTCCCGCTGCTCGGCGACACCATCGGCGACAACCTCGACCGCACCGCCGCCCGCTTCGGCGACCGTGAGGCGCTCGTCGATTCCGCCGCCGGAAAACGCTGGAGTTACAGCGAATTCGTCGCGGACGTCGACGCGTTCGCGCTCGGTATGCTGCGGGCGGGCATCACCAAGGGCGACCGCGTCGGCATCTGGGCACCCAACTGCTGGCAGTGGGTGCTCGTACAGTACGCGACCGCGAAGATCGGAGCGATCCTCGTCAACATCAACCCGGCCTACCGCTCGCACGAGCTGCAGTACGTCCTCGAACAGGCCGGTGTGCGGATGCTGGTGTCCGCCCCGACGTTCAAGACCTCCGACTACGCGCAGATGATCGAGACCGTACGGCCCAACTGCCCCGACCTCGAGGACGTCGTCCTGCTCGACTCGCCGCGGTGGGACGAACTCGTCGACTCCGGCCGCGCCGCGCTCACCGAGGACCGGGCACCGCTCGACGCGGCCCAGGCCTCGTTGTCGCCCGACGATCCGATCAACATCCAGTACACCTCGGGCACCACCGGTTTCCCCAAGGGCGCCACCCTCAGTCACCACAACGTGCTCAACAACGGCTTCTTCGTCGGCGAGCTGTGCCACTACACCGAACGCGACCGGGTCTGCATCCCCGTCCCGCTGTACCACTGCTTCGGGATGACGATGGGCAATCTCGCGTGCACGAGTCACGGCGCGACCATCGTGCTGCCGGCGCCGGGCTTCGATCCCGCCGCGACGCTGAGCGCCGTCGCCGAGGAGAGGTGCACGTCGCTGTACGGCGTGCCGACGATGTTCATCGCCGAACTGGCCGACCCGGGATTCGACAACTACGACCTGTCGAGCCTGCGCACCGGCATCATGGCGGGATCACCGTGCCCGGTGGAGGTGATGAAGCAGGTCATCGACCGGATGGGCATGAGCGAGGTCTCCATCTGCTACGGCATGACCGAGACCTCCCCGGTCTCGACGCAGACCCGCAGCGACGACAGCATCGAGCGGCGCGTGAGCACCGTCGGTCGTGTCGGCCCGCATCTCGAGGTCAAGATCGTCGACCCCGTCACCGGACTGACGGTGCCGCGCGGCGAACCCGGCGAACTGTGCACCCGCGGTTACTCGGTGATGCTCGGCTACTGGGATCAGCCCGACAAGACCGCCGAGGCGATCGACGCGGCCCGATGGATGCACACCGGCGACATCGGCGTCATGGACGAGGACGGGTACGTCTCGGTGACGGGCCGGATCAAGGACATGGTCATCCGGGGTGGGGAGAACATCTACCCCCGCGAGATCGAGGAATTCCTCTACACCCACCCGGACATCCTCGACGCCCAGGTGGTCGGCGTGCCCGACACGAAGTACGGCGAGGAACTGATGGCGTGGATCCGGATGCGCGAAGGCGCGGAGCCGCTCGACGCCGAGTCGCTCCGGGCGTTCTGCACCGGGAAACTCGCCCACTACAAGATCCCGCGTTACGTGCACGTGGTCGACGAGTTCCCGATGACGGTGACCGGAAAGGTCCGCAAGGTGGAGATGCGCGAGCAGGCGATCGCGCTGCTCGCGGCGGCCGGAGCAGACGGGGGCCGGTGAGATCCCGGCCTGCCGGAGAAGGAAATTCACCCGGAAGGGACGTCGATTCGGCCTCCGCGTGCGCTGTTCATGATCGACACTGAGGAGGTACATGGTCGTCGAGGTTGCGCCGCCCGCAGGTGCGGCGCCGAACAGAGAGGCTCACCATGGGACAAATCATCGGCACCATCATCTTCGGCGCAGTCATCGGCATCCTCGCCCGGTTGGTGATCCCGGGTAAGCAGGCGATGGGCATGATCATCACGATCATCATCGGCATCATCGGCGCGCTGATCGGCTACTGGATCTGGGGGATGATCTCGTCCGAAGGCAACGAGGACACCTCCGGCATCGACTGGATCCGCTGGATCATCTCCATTGCCGTCGCGGTGGTTCTCACTCTCATCTACACCTCTGCGACGCGCGAGAGGAGATAGCCGAGAGCCCGTCGCGCGGGGCTCCGCCCGGACGACCGGGAGGTGGTGCACGGCGATCAGCCATGCACCACCTCCTGTCGGGCCCGAGCGGGGCCTTCGGGCGTGTTCGGATACGGTCCCGGACCGGAGGTGAACTGTGGTGGAACCGCAATGGACGCCGACAGACGTCGATATCGAGCAGGCGAACGTCACCGGGTTCACCCGGTTCGTCGAGGAGAGACACGGACTCGACCTGCCCGACTACCGGGCGTTGTGGCAGTGGTCCGTCGACGAACCCGGTGATTTCTGGCAGGCCGTGTGGGACGCCTTCGACGTCGTCTCCCACACCGATCCCGGCCCGGCTCTGGCCGACGCCGCCATGCCCGGCGCCGTGTGGTTCCCGGGCGCGAGACTGAACTTCGCCGAGTACGTCTTCCGGGAGCGTCCCCCGGACGAGGCCGCCGTCGTCCATCTCGACGAGGAGGGACACCGGCGCGAGATCGGCTGGGCCGAACTCGAACGCCGCACGGCCGCGCTCGCCGCGACCCTCCGAGCGCACGGGGTGGGGGAAGGCGACCGTGTCGTCGGTTACCTACCGAACATCCCCGAAGCGATCGTCGCCCTGCTCGCCACGGCGAGCATCGGGGCCGTCTGGGCGGGTTGCGGACAGGACTACGCCGTGCCCGCGGCGATCGACCGTCTGGGCCGAATCGAACCGCGGGCACTCGTCACGGCGACCGGGTACCGCTACGCAGGACGGCGGCACGACCGCGTCGACGAGGTGAATCGCCTCCGCGCCGCGATGCCCGGCCTCGCCCTGACCGTCGTCGTGTCGGACGGCGGAACGTCCTTCGACACGGCCGGCGAGCCGCCATCGGACACGGCCGGACGGAACGGGACCGTCCTGGACTGGCAGGACGCCGTCTCCGGCGACGCCGACCTCGACCCCCTGCCCGTCGCTTTCGACCACCCGCTGTGGGTGGTCTTCTCCTCGGGCACCACCGGCCCGCCGAAGGGCCTCGTGCACGGCCACGGCGGTGTGCTGCTCGAGCACCTCAAGGCGTTGTCGCTGCACCTCGACCTCCGTCCCGGCGACCGCTTCCTCTGGTACACCAGCCCCAGCTGGATGATGTGGAACTTCCTGCTCTCGGGGCTGCTCGTGGGGTGCACCGTCGTCACCTACGACGGCGCCCCGTCCCATCCCGAGGTCGATCGCCTGTGGCGGATCGCGGCCGACGAGAACGTCACGGTACTCGGGACGAGCCCCGGATACGTGCTGGCCTGCATCAAGGCCGGTGTCGTTCCGCAGGACGACCACGATCTGTCGGCCCTCCGAGGCGTCGGAGTCACCGGGTCGACGCTGCCCGCCTCCTCGTCGTCGTGGCTGGCGCACAACGCGGGGGAGCACGTGCAGGTGATGTCCATCTCCGGCGGGACCGATGTCGTCACGGCCTTCGTCGGGGCCGTCCCCACCGTGCCGGTGTGGCCGGGGGAGATCTCGGTGCCCTGCCTCGGTGTGGCGGTCGACGCCTTCGACGAGGCGGGCCGACCGGTGCGCGGAGAGGTCGGCGAACTCGTCGTGACCGCTCCCATGCCGTCCATGCCGGTGCGGTTCTGGAACGACCCGGACGGTAGTCGTTACCGCGACTCCTATTTCTCCGTCTATCCGGGCGTGTGGCGGCACGGCGACTGGATCACGATCACCGAGCGCGGCACATTCGAGATGCACGGCCGGTCCGACTCCACGCTCAACCGTCACGGCGTGCGGATGGGCAGTGCCGACATCTACCAGGCCGTGGAGACCCTCCCCGAGATCGTCGAGTCGCTCGTGCTCGGCATCGAACGACCCGACGGCACGTACCGCATGCCGCTGTTCGTCGTCCTCGCCGAGGGCGCCACGCTCACCGACGACCTGAAGGAACGGATCCGTGCGGCCGTGCGCGAGCACGCCTCGCCCCGGCACGTGCCCGACGAGATCGTCGCCGCGCCCGGGGTGCCGCACACCCGCACCGGTAAGAAGCTCGAGGTTCCCCTCAAACGGATCCTGCAGGGAGCCGATCCCGCCAGGGCGGTGGACCGCACCGCGATCGACGACCCGGACCTGCTCGATTGGTACCGCAGCCAGGCGTGATCCCGGGCACTCGCTGAGTGTCGCCTTACTGGACAGCCCACGCCCGGAATGGTCGGATTGCGCCCATGGACATCGCCATCAAGATCTTCCTCATCCTGCACTTCATCGGCCTCGCGGGCATCATCGGTTCGTGGCTCGCGGTCATCAAGGAACCGCGCGTCGTCGCCGGCATGCTGCACGGCGCCATCCTGCAGGTCGTGACGGGTCTGGCCCTGGTCGGTCTCCGGGAGGCGCAGGACGTCGTCGAGGTGAACCACATGAAGATCGGCATCAAGCTGCTGGTCGCCCTCGCCGTGCTCGTCGTCGCGTTCATCGGCCTGAAGAAGGAGAAGCAGAATCCCGGCTCGACCGCGACCCTCGCCCATGTCGCCGGTGGTCTGGGCATTCTCAATGTGATCATCGCCGTGGCGTGGACGTGACCGTCGGCACTCGGTGACAGTCGGTCGGCGCCCGGGCGGGCACCCTGTAGATTGGGGCCGATGCGTATGTCATGGGCTCCGGTGATGACCGGCGGGTAACCTGCTTCGGGCGCCTCGGCCGACAGGCTGGGGATCCGTTGCTGCGTCCGGTCCTGCGGAGAGTTCTACCGCCCGACCACGCCGTAACGATCCTCACCTGCTCAGCAGATAAACCGAGAGGGTTGTGCGCTGCGCAAGCTACCGCCGATGGGGGATTGCGCGACGGTGAGAGAAAGGTTGGGGATTGGACTCGCTGGGTAACGGCGGATCGGAAGCGGGGAACTCGCGGGGCGTCGTGCCGCCCGGTGCCTTTCCGCTCTCGCCGGCACAGCTGGGAATGTGGTTCGCCCAGCACGTCGACCCGACGGTGCCCGCCAACATCGCTCAGTACGTCGAACTCGAGGGCGACCTCGACCTCGACCTGCTGCACGCCGCGAGCGTCCGCGCCGCCCGCGAGATGGGATCGGGTTTCCTCCGGTTCATCGAGGTCGACGCCCAGCCCTACCAGCTCGTCGATCCCACCCTCGACGACTCCGTCGGCTACGAGGACCTGCGGGGCGAACCCGACCCCCGTCAGGCCGCCCTCGACTGGATGCGCGACGACCGCAGCCGCCCCGTCGACGTCCTCCGCGACCGGCTGATCTCCGCGACGGTCCTGCGCATCGGTGACCGTCGTTACTTCTGGTACAACCGCGTCCACCATCTCGCGCTCGACGGTTTCGCCGCCGCGACCTTCATGACCCGCATCGCCGAGCTCTACACGGCGTCGGTCGACGACGTCGAACCGTCCCCGAGCCTCGCGTCCGATCTGCGCAAGGTCTACGACGTCGAGATGGAGTACCGCGGATCGAAGCGGTTCGCCGACGACCGCGAGTACTGGGCGCAGCAGATCGAGGGCATCGAGGAGCCCACGAGCCTCGCCGGCCGCACCGCGGCGCCCGCGCCGGTCAGCCGCATCGACAGCGCGGCGTTGTCGGACGGGACCGAACGCCGTGTCGAGCAGCTGTCCGAGCGGGAGAACACGAGCCTCGCGACCGCCGTCATCGCGGCGTTCGCGGCCTACGTCGCCCAGATGACCGGGCAGACCGACGTCGTCCTGAGCCTGCCCGTCGCGGCTCGCACGACCGCCCTGTTGCGCCGCTCCGGCAGCATGGTCTCGAACGTCGTCCCGCTCCGGCTGAGCGTGACCGACGAGACCACCGTGCACGACCTCGTCGCGGCGTCGGGTGCTGCCGTCTCGGGCGCGCTGCGCCACCAGCGCTACCGGCACGAGGACATCGTCCGCGACCGCGCCGCGACCTCCGCGGGTGGAGCACAGTCCACCTTCTTCGGGCCGTGGGTCAACATCATGCTGTTCGACAACGAGGTCCGACTCGGCGACATGGTGGGACGGATCAACATCCTGTCGACCGGTCTGATCGAGGATCTCGGCGTCAACGTCTACACCAGCGGCGACAACACCCACATCGACTTCGAGTCGAACCCGAATCTCTACGGACCCGATCGGGCCGCCTCCGACCACGCGCGGTTCGTCGAGTTCTTCGACCGCTTCGTCGGTTCGGCTTCCGACCGGCCCGTCTGGGACATCCCGCTCGCCGGCGGCACCGAACTCGACCGGGTCGTCCGTGACTGGAACCGCACCGACCATCCCGTGCATCGCCGTGACCTGCTCGCGGAGTTCCACGACCGGGTCGCGACCTCCCCCGAGGCAACCGCGCTGGTCTTCGAAGGCGAATCGCTGACCTACGCCGAATTCGCCGCGCGGGTGAACAGCCTCGCCCGGGCACTGGTCGGTCTCGGTGTCGGTCCCGAGTCCCTCGTCGGCCTGTCGATCCGACGCTCGCTCGAGCTCGTCGTCGGCATGTACGCGATCGTCGAGGCGGGTGGCGCCTGGGTGCCGATCGACCCCGACCACCCGGCCGATCGCACCGCCTACATCCTCGAGACCGCCCGCCCCGCGGCGGTGCTCACCACGGCACGCGACGACGTGACGCTGCCCGAAGGCATCCCCACGATCGACGTCGACACCTTCGACCACTCGCGGTTCGGCACGACGCCGCTCACCGACGCCGAACGACGCGGACCGATCCTGCCGGACACGACCGCCTACGTCATCTTCACCTCCGGTTCGACGGGCCGACCGAAGGGCGTGGCCGTGAGCCACGTGGCGATCGACAACCAGATCCAGTGGATGAACGACCAGTACGGTCTGACCTCCACCGACGTGTACCTGCAGAAGACCGCGACGACCTTCGACGTGTCGCTGTGGGGCTTCTTCATGCCCCTGCGCGTCGGCGCGACCCTCGTGATCGCGACACCCGACGGACACCGCGACCCGGTCTACGTGGCGAACAAGATAGCCGAGCACGGCGTCACGATCACCGACTTCGTGCCGTCGATGCTCACCGTCTTCGTCGCGAACGCGCCTGCGGGAACGTGTGATTCGCTGCGCCACGTCTTCGTCATCGGTGAGGCCCTGCCGTCCGAGACCGCCGCGGACTTCGCGCGGATGTGCCCGGCCGGGCTCCACAACCTGTACGGCCCCACCGAAGCGGCGGTCTCCATCACCTACCACCGGGCCGCTCCCGGCGACGTGCACAGCGTCCCGATCGGCGTCCCGCAGTGGAACAGCCGCGCATACGTCCTCGACCGGCGGCTGCGTCCGGTGCCGGTGGGCCGCCCCGGCGAGCTGTACCTCGCCGGAATCCAGCTCGCGCGCGGGTATCTCGACCGTCCCGACCTGACCTCCGACCGTTTCCTCGCCGATCCCTTCGGGGCGCCCGGCGAGCGGATGTACCGCACCGGCGACCTGGTGCGGTGGGAGACCGCCGCCGACGGCACGGGTCTGCTCGAATACATCGGCCGCACCGACTTCCAGGTCAAGTTCCGCGGCCAGCGCATCGAACTCGGCGAGATCGAAGCGGTGCTCCTCGCGCACCCCGCGGTCTCGCAGGCCGTCGTGCTCGTGGTGGCGACCCCCACCGGCGACCAGCTCGTGGGGTACGTCGTCGCGGCTCCCGGCCGCACCATCGACACCTCCGATCTCGCCGACCACGCCGGCCGGTCGCTGCCGTCGTACATGGTTCCGGCGTCGCTCATGGTGCTCGACGCGCTGCCGCTCAACACGAGCGGCAAGCTCGACCGGAAGGCGTTGCCGGAGCCGGTCTTCAGCAGCACCCGCATCTTCCGTGAGCCGCGCACTCCCGCCGAGCGTGCCGTCGCCGAAGCGTTCGGCGAGGTCCTCGGTGTCGAACGTGTCGGTCTCGACGACGACTTCTTCGAACTCGGCGGCAACTCCCTCGTCGCCACTCAGGTGGTCTCCCGCATCGGAGCCGCGCTCGACACCCAGGTGCCCGTGCGCGTGCTGTTCGAGGCGTCCACCGTCGTGGGTCTCGCGACCCGGCTCGCCAAGCAGATCGGTACCGGCGCGCGGTCCCCGCTCGTCGCTCGTCCGCGACCCGACGTGCTGCCGTTGTCGACTGCGCAGCAACGGATCTGGTTCCTCAACCGCTTCGACGTCAGCACCGCCGCCTACAACCTTCCGTTCACGGTGCGGCTCACCGGCGCCGTCGATGCCGCAGCGGTGTCCGACGCCTTCGCCGACGTGGTGGCGCGGCACGAGAGCCTGCGGACCGTCTACCCCGAGGTGGACGGCGAACCGCAGCAGACGATCCTTCCGGTCGAGCAGGTCGTCGTCCCGCTCGAGCCGATCGACGTCGACGAGCAGGGCCTGCACGCGGCCGTCGTCGACCTCGCGAGCCGCGGTTTCGACGTCGTCCGCGACGTCCCCTTCCGTGTCGCGCTGTACCGGCTCGCCCCCGACGACTACGTCCTGGCGATGGTGCTGCACCACATCGCCGCCGACGGCTCCTCGTTCGGCCCGTTCGCCCGCGACGTCGTCACGGCCTACAGCGCCCGCGCCGAAGGGAACAAGCCGAGCTGGACGCCGCTTCCCGTCCAGTACGCCGACTACGCAGTCTGGCAGCGCGAGGCCCTCGGCGACGAGGCCGACCCGAATTCCGTTGCGGCGCAGCAGCTCGACTACTGGGTGAACGAGCTCGACGGTCTGCCCGACCAGCTCGACCTGCCCACCGACCGGACCCGGCCCGCCGTCTCGTCCTACAACGGCGACAAGCACCGCTTCGCGATCGACGCCGAGACCCACCGCGGTCTCGTCGACCTCGCCCGCAAGCAGCACGCGTCGCTGTTCATGGTCGTCCACGCGGCCTACGCGGCGCTGCTGTCCCGCCTCAGCGGTTCCGACGACATCGCCATCGGCACCGCCGTGGCAGGCCGCGGGGAGAAGGATCTCGACGACCTGATCGGCATGTTCGTCAACACCCTCGTCCTGCGCACCCGGGTCGATCCCGGCGTGTCGTTCGAGGACTACCTCGCCGGCATCCGGGAGACCGACCTGACGGCGTTCTCGAACGCCGACGTCCCCTTCGAGCGTCTCGTCGAGGTGCTCAACCCGCCGCGCTCGACCGCGCGGCACCCGCTGTTCCAGGCCGCGCTGTCCCTCGAACCGGGCACCGCGCGCGACGTCTCGTTCGCGGGAGTCCACGCCGTCGGCGCCGAACTGGACGTGCCGATCTCGAAGTTCGACATCCAGCTGTGGGTGACCGAGAAGACCGGTGACGACGGCGAACCCGCCGGCCTCGACGCCCTGTTCGAGTACGCCACCGACCTGTTCGACGCCGCGACGGTCGCAGTCTTCGCCGAACGCTTCGCGCGGATCCTCGCCGGGATCGTCGCCGATGCGTCGACCTGCGTGGGCGACTTGGCGATCCTCTCGCCCGGGGAGGCCGAACGCCTGCTCACGGCGACGGGGTCCGAGCCCGCCGAGGCCCGCACCCTGGTGGAGCTGCTGACCACCGGCGCCGTCGACCATCCCGACCGCGTCGCCGTCCGCGACCGCGACACCGTCCTGACCTACCGCGAACTCGACACCTGGTCGAACCGCATCGCCCGGCGGCTCGTCGAGCGCGGTGCCCGGCCCGACGGCATCGTCGCGCTGGCCTTCCCGCGGTCGTGGGAGATGGTGCTCGCCGTGTGGTCGGTCGCCAAGACCGGCGCCGCCTACACGCCCGTCGACCCGGAATACCCGGCCGAACGCGTCACCCACATGCTCGACGACTCGTCGGCCGTCTTCGGCCTGACGACGGGGGAGTACGCCACCGGTCTGCCCTCGGCCACCGAGTGGATCCGACTCGACGACCCCGATTTCGTCGACGCGTGCGCGTCCTACCCGGACGGCCCGCTCACCGACGCCGACCGCGCTGCGCCGCTGCGCCTCGACCACACCGCCTACGTCATCTACACCTCCGGTTCGACGGGCAAACCCAAGGGCGTCGCCGTCACCCACCGCGGCCTCGCCGGTCTCGTCCGCGAGACCGTCGAACTGTACGGCGTGACAGAGGAATCGAAGCTCCTGCACATCTGCTCGCCGAGCTTCGACCCGACGGTCCTCGACTGGACGCTGGCCGGGTCCACCGGCGCCGAACTCGTCGTGACACCGCCGTCCGTCTACGGCGGCGCCGAACTGCGCGCGCTCATCGAACGCACCGGCGTCACCCACACCGTCATCACCCCGGCGGTGCTCGGTTCCGTCGACCCGAGCGGACTCGACGCTCTGCGCGTCGTGAACGTCGGTGGCGACGTGTCCACGGCCGACCTCGTCTCCCGCTGGGCGCCCGGCCGGCGCTTCTACAACGCCTACGGACCGACCGAGACCACGATCGTCTCGACGCGCGCTCTGCTCGAACCGTCCGGGCCGATCACCATCGGACGGCCTGTGGCGGGCGTGCACGCCCTGGTCCTCGACAGCCGGCTCCGTCCAGTCCCTGCCGGTGTCGCGGGTGAGCTCTATCTCGCGGGCGACGTGCTCGCCCGGGGTTACCACCGACGCCCGGCACTCACCGCCGACCGGTTCGTGGCGAACCCGTTCGGCGCGAACGGAACCCGGATGTACCGCACCGGCGACATCGTGCGCTGGGACGAGCAGGGCCACATCGAGTTCGCCGGACGCGCCGACTTCCAGGTCAAGGTCCGCGGCTACCGCATCGAACTCGGGGAGATCGACGCCGCGCTGCTGACCCACCCCTCGGTCGCCTTCGCGACCACCGTCGGACACGAGATGCCGTCCGGCCAGACCGCACTCGTCGCATACGTGCACGGGGACGAGCAGATCGATCCTGCCGAACTCGCCGATCACGTCGGCCGCTCGCTGCCGTCGTACATGGTGCCCTCGCAGATCATCGTGCTCGACGAGGTGCCGCTCAACCCGGTCGGCAAGCTCGACCGCCGTGCCCTGCCCGAACCCGATCTCGGCATCAGCTACCGCGAGTTCCGTGCCCCGACCACCCCCATCGAGGAGACGGTCGCGAACGTCTTCGCCGAGGTGCTCGGCGTCCAGGGCGTGGGTCTCGACGACGACTTCTTCGAGCTCGGCGGCAACTCGCTGCTCGCCACGCAGGTCGTCTCCCGGCTCGGTGTCGCCCTCGACGCGCAGGTGCCGGTGCGGGCGTTGTTCGAATCCAGTTCGGTGGCGGCCCTGGCGGTGCGCGTCGAGCAGGAGGCAGGTCGCGGAGCGCGTATCGCTCTGACGAAGATGTCGCGGCCCGAACGTGTTCCGCTGTCGCTTGCGCAGCAGCGCATGTGGTTCCTCAACCGCTTCGATCCGCGGTCGTCCACCTACAACCTCCCGATGGCGCTGCGCCTGACCGGCGAACTGGACGTCGCCGCACTGCAGGTGTCGATCATGGACGTCATCGATCGGCACGAGTCGTTGCGCACCGTCTTCCCCGACTCGCCGAACGGACCGCACCAGGTCGTCCGTGCCGCGGCGGAGGTCGTGCCGGATCTGACCCCGACCCGGATCACCCCCGACGAGCTGCCGGCCTCCGTGCGCCGCCTGGTCTTCACCGGCCTGGACGTGACGTCGGACGTGCCGATCCGCGCCGAACTGTTCGAACTCGGCGACCAGGAACACGTGCTCGCTCTCGTCGTGCACCACATCTCGGCCGACGGCTGGTCCACCGGCCCCATGGCGCGCGACATCATGGTCGCCTACACCGCCCGCACCGAATGGGAGGAGCCCTCGTGGGCACCCCTGCCGGTGCAGTACGCCGACTACACGCTGTGGCAGCGGCAGGTGCTCGGGTCCGAGGACGATCCGCAGTCGCTGATCTCCCGCCAGCTCGACTACTGGCGTCGCACCCTTGCCGGTGCGCCCGATCAGCTCGATCTGCCCGCCGACCGTCCGCGGCCGGCCGTGCAGTCGTACTCCGGTGCGACCGTGGACTTCCCGATCGATCCGGAACTGCACCGCGAGCTCGTGGCGCTGGCACGTACCCGCAACGCATCGCTGTTCATGGTGGTGCACGCGGCCCTGAGCGTGCTGCTCGCGCGGATGTCCGGTCAGGACGACATCGCGATCGGCACCCCGGTCGCGGGTCGCGGCGAGCAGGCGCTCGACGACCTGATCGGCATGTTCGTCAACACCCTCGTGCTGCGCACGGATGTCGATTCGGGCAGGCCGTTCACCGCGCATCTCGCACGGGCACGCGATGCGGCGCTCGGCGCCTTCGGCCACGCCGACGTGCCGTTCGAGCGGCTCGTCGAGGTGCTCAACCCGACCCGCTCCACCGCCCGGCACCCGCTGTTCCAGGTGATGCTCTCGTTCGAGAACCTGCGCGCCGCGCACGTCGAACTGCGTGGCCTGACCCTCGACGTGCTCGACATCGACACGGCGGTCGCCAGGTTCGACCTGCAGCTCACCCTCACCGAGGACTTCGCGGAGGACGGCACGCCGAACGGTCTCGGAGCGGCGTTCACCTATGCGACCGACCTGTTCGATCACGCGACGGTGCGCGGATTCGCCGATCGCTTCGTCCGCATCCTCGAGGCCGTGGTGCGCGAACCCGAGGTCGTCGTCGGCGACATCGACCTGCTCGACGCCGACGAGCGACTCGCGGTCCTCGAATCGTGGAACGACACCGCGCACGAGCTGGAACCGGCCACTCTCGTCGACCTGTTCGACGCCCGGGTGGTGACGGATCCCGACGCCGCGGCCGTGGCCTTCGAGGGCGAGCAGCTGACCTACGCGGACTTCGACGCGCGAGTGAACCGCCTTGCCCGCCATCTGATCTCGCAGGGTGTCGGACCGGAGTCGACCGTCGGACTCGCGGTGCGGCGATCCCTCGACCTCCTCGTCGGCATGTACGCGATCGTCAAGGCCGGCGGCGCCTACCTGCCGCTCGACCCCGATCAGCCCGCCGACCGCAACGCGTACATCCTCGACACGGCGGCGCCGGTCGCGGTGCTGACCACCACCCGCGACGCCTTCGGGTCGACCGCGGCCGCGCACACGATCGAGATCGACACGCTCGATGTGTCCGACCTGCCGTCCGGCCCGATCACCGATGCCGATCGCATCGCCACGCTCACGCCGGCGAACACCGCCTACGTCATCTTCACGTCCGGTTCGACGGGACGGCCCAAGGGTGTCGCGGTGCCGCACGGCGCGATCGTCAACCGCCTGCTGTGGATGCAGGACGAGTACGGCCTCGGTCGCGACGACGTGGTCCTGCAGAAGACGCCGTTCACCTTCGACGTGTCGGTGTGGGAGTTCTTCTGGCCCCTGCAGATCGGTGCGCGGCTCGAGATCGCGCTGCCCGACGGTCATCGGGACCCGGCCTATCTCGCCCGGGTCATGGCCGACCGCGGCGTCACGGTCGCGCACTTCGTGCCGTCCATGCTCGCGGTCTTCGTCGCCGAGAACGCCGCGGCCTCGGCCTCATCGTTGCGGATGGTCTTCGCCTCGGGCGAGGCACTGCCCGCCTCGGTCGCCGCACGCCTGCGGTCGATCCTGCCGGGCGCTCGCCTGCACAACCTGTACGGCCCCACCGAGGCGGCCGTCGACGTGACCTACCACGAGGTCACCGCGGCCGACGCGGTGTCGGTGCCGATCGGCGTCCCGGTCTGGAACACCGGCGTCCACGTCCTCGACGGCCGACTGCATCCGGTGCCGGTCGGTGTCGCGGGTGAGCTCTACCTGTCGGGTGTCCAGCTGGCGCGCGGTTACGTGGCGCGGCCGGATCTGACGGCGGAACGCTTCGTCGCCTCGCCGTACGGGGCGGGGGAGAGGCTCTACCGCACGGGCGATCTCGTGCGGTGGGTCGCCCGGGAGACCTCCGACGCACGCACGGCGCGTGCCGAACTCGAATATATCGGCCGCACCGACTTCCAGGTCAAGCTGCGCGGTCTGCGCATCGAACTCGGCGAGATCGAGACGGCTCTGCTCGCGCTCGACGACGTCGATCAGGCCGTCGTGCTCGTGCGCTCGGACGCCCACTCCGGTGAGCACCTCGTCGCCTATCTCGTCGCCGCCGACGGCCGGTCGCTCGACACCATCTCCGTCTCGCGTCGTCTTGCCGGCTCGCTGCCGGCCTACATGGTGCCGTCGGTCTACGTCGTGCTCGACGAGTTCCCGCTCGGATCGTCGGGCAAGCTCGACCGCAAGGCCCTGCCGGCCCCGGTCTTCGAGGTCAAGGAGTTCCGCGCCCCGACGACGCCGGTCGAACAGATCGTCGCGTCGGTCTTCGCCGACGTCCTCGGACTCGACCGCGTCGGTCTCGACGACGACTTCTTCGCGCTCGGCGGCAACTCGCTGATCGCAACACAAGCCGTCTCCCGCATCGGCGAATCCCTCGGTGGCCGAGTGGCATTGCGCTCGATCTTCGAGGCGTCCACCGTCGAGGCCCTCGCCGCCGCCGTCGAGGCCGACTCGTCGGGTGCGGCCCGCACACCGCTCGTCGCCGGGCGCCGCCCCGAACGGGTTCCGCTGTCGCTCGCGCAGCAACGCATGTGGTTCCTCAACCGTTTCGACCCGGAGTCCGCGGTCAACAACATCCCGGTGGCCGTGCACCTGTCCGGTGCGCTCGACGTCGCTGCGCTCGGGACCGCGCTGCGCGACGTCGTCGCACGGCACGAATCGCTCCGCACCGTCTACCCCGACGTCGACGGCTACGGCTACCAGAAGGTGCTGCCGGTCTCGGAGGTGCCGGTCGAGTTGACCGTCACCCGCATCGACGCAGACCGCCTGCCTGCCGAACTGCGGGCACTCGCGGCAACCACCTTCGACGTCGTGCGCGACGTGCCGATGGTGGTGCGGCTGTTCGAGACCGGACCCGACTCGCACGTGCTCGTCGCGGTCCTGCACCACATCGCCGCCGACGGTTTCTCGATGGTGCCGCTGACCCGCGACATCATGATCGCCTACGCGGCCCGGGCGCAGGGCGAGGCTCCGGCCTGGACCCCGCTCGAGATCCAGTACGCCGACTTCACCCTCTGGCAGCGCGAAGTGCTCGGCGCGGAGGACGATCCGGAGTCGGTGCTGGCCCGCCAGATCGGCTACTGGACCGACACCCTCGCCGACCTGCCGGAGAGCCTCCGCCTGCCCACGGACCGGCCGCGTCCGGCGGTCGCGTCGTACCGCGGTGCCGTCACCCGGCTGACGATCGATCCCGAACTGCGCGCCGCGGTGGAACGTCTCGCGCAGCAGCGGCGCACGACCGAATTCATGGTCGTGCACGCGGTGCTCGCGACGCTGCTCGCGCGTCTGAGCTCATCCGACGACATCGCGATCGGCACGCCGATCGCCGGTCGCGGCGAACGCTCCCTCGACGACCTGATCGGCATGTTCGTCAACACCCTCGTCCTGCGGACCCGGGTGGACGTCACCGCCACCTTCGACGAGTTGCTGGCCCACGTCCGCGAGGTCGACCTCGGCGCGTTCGCCCACGCCGAGATCCCGTTCGAGCGTCTCGTCGACGTTCTCGCCCCGGTCCGCACCCAGGCGCACAACCCCCTGTTCCAGGTGATGCTGGCCTTCCAGAATCTCGGACAGGTGTCGCTGCAGCTGCCGGAACTGTCGGTGACGAACGTGCCCCTCGACAACGGACTGTCCAAGTTCGACCTCGTCATGACGGTCCTCGACGCCGACACCGAGGGCGCATCGTCCGACGGCTGGGTCGTCGAACTCTCCTACGCGACCGACCTGTTCGACGCCGAGACGATCGACGTCCTCGGTGAGCGGTTCGTCCGTCTGCTCGCCGCCGCGACGGAGACTCCCGGCACCGGGATCGACGAACTGCCGCTGCTCACCGCCGGCGAACGCGACGCCGTCGACGCCGCCGCGCACGGTGCTCGCACCGATCTCGGCACGACCGCGACCCTGCCCGCGCTGCTCGATGCGCAGGTCGAGCGCACGCCCGATGTCCTCGCCGTCGTGCCCGGCACCGACGCGGTCGGGACGCCGCTGACCTACCGCGAGTTCGGGGAGCGGGTCAACGCGTTCGCACGCCATCTCGTCGAGTCGGGCGTCGGCCCGGAGACCCGGGTGGGTGTGGCGATCGGCCGGTCCGTCGACATGCTCGTCGCCGTCCATGCGGTGATCGCCGCCGGCGGCGCCTACGTGCCGCTGGACCTCGAACAGCCCGCCGACCGCATCGCGTACGTCCTCGAATCTTCCGCTCCCTCACTGGTTCTCGTCGCATCCTGGGACGAGCTCCGGGACCGGACCGGTTTCGGGGACATCCCGACCGTCGAGATCGACGCCGTCGACCTCTCCGGCCGCGACGGCTCGCCCGTCCGCGACGACGAGCGGATCCGTCCGTTGCGGGCCGAGCACCTCGCCTACGTCCTGTACACCTCGGGTTCCACCGGCCGCCCCAAGGGCGTCGCCGTGCCGCACGGCGCGGTGGTCAACCAGTTGTCGTGGATGCAGGACGAATTCGCCCTCTCCGCCGACGATCGTGTGCTCCTCAAGACGCCGGTCACCTTCGACGCATCGGTCTGGGAGCTCTTCCTGCCGCTGCACGCCGGCGCACGCACGGTCGTCGCGTCGCCGGGCCTGCACCGCGAACCCGCCGGAATGGCCGCCGAGATCGCCCGGGCCGGCATCACCGTCGTCCAGTTCGTGCCGACCGTCTTCGACGCGGTGCTCGAGCACCTGGGGGAGGAGGCCGCGGCCTCGCTCACCCACGTCTTCTGCGGTGGCGAGAGTCTCTCCGGCGAGAGCACCGCCCGCTTCCGCAAGCTCGGCGCAGCACCGGTGCGCAACCTCTACGGTCCCACCGAGACCACCATCCAGACGATGCACCGCACCGCCGAACCCGACGACCACCCCGCGGTGCCGATCGGCTCGCCGGTGTGGAACACCGCCGCCCGCGTCCTCGACACGCGGCTGCGGCCCGTCCCGGTGGGCGTCGCCGGAGAGCTGTACCTGTCCGGTGCGCAGCTCGCCCGCGCCTACCACGGTCGGCCGGACCTGACCGCGGAACGCTTCGTCGCCGACCCGTTCTCCACCTCCGGTGGTCGGCTGTACCGCACCGGCGACCTGGTGCGGTGGGTGCGCACCGCCGGCGGCGACCGCCTCGAACTCGACTACATCGGCCGCACCGATCAGCAGGTCAAGCTTCGCGGTCTGAGGATCGAACTCGGCGAGATCGACACCGCACTCACCGCGCAGCCCGCGATCGGTCGTGCCGTGACGGTGGTGCGCGAGGATCCCCGATCCGGACCGCAGCTCGTCTCGTACGTCGTGCCGATCGCCGGCGCCGACATCGACCCGGCGGACGTGAAGACCGCGCTGCTCTCGCGACTGCCGTCGTACATGGTGCCCGCGGCGATCGTCGTGCTCGACTCGCTGCCGCTCAACACGAGCGGCAAGGTCGACCGTCGCGCGCTGCCCGCACCGACCTTCGAGGTGCAGGAGTTCATGCCGCCGCGCACGCCGGTCGAGGAGATCGTCGCGGGTGTCTTCGCGCAGGTGCTCGGTGTCCCGCGCGTCGGCCGTACCGACGACTTCTTCGCGCTCGGTGGGAACTCGCTCGTGGCGACGCAGGTGGTCGCCCGTCTCGGCGACGCCCTCGATACGACCGTCCCCGTCCGTGCCCTGTTCGACGCCCCCACCGTCGAGGCCCTCGCGGTCCGCGTCGAACAGTTCGGGGGAGCCGGGTCGCGGCCCGCCCTCGAACGGCGCGAGCGTCCGGAGCGGATCCCGCTGTCGCCCGCGCAGCAGCGCATGTGGTTCCTCAACCGCTTCGATCCGGCCTCCGCGGCGAACAACATCCCCGTCGGTGTTCGCCTCACCGGGGACCTCGACGTCGACGCGCTGCGCACCGCGCTCGGCGACGTCGTCGAGCGGCACGAGTCGCTGCGGACGGTCTACCCGGACATCGACGGCGTCGGCCACCAGTCGGTGCAGCCGCCCTACACGGTGGAACTGCCCGTCGAGCGGGTCGCCGAGAGCAGCCTGTTCGAGCGGGCGGAGCAGCTCACCTCGGCCGGCTTCGACGTCACGAGCGAGGTGCCGCTGCGGGTCGTGCTGTTCTCGCTCGGCGGGCGTGAGCACGTGCTGTTCCTCGTGGTCCACCACATCGCGTCCGACGGCTTCTCGCTGCGGCCGCTCGCGCGCGACATCATGGTCGCCTACGCGAACCGTTCGCGCGGGGAGGCCCCGAACTGGGCGCCGCTCGAGGTGCAGTACGCCGATTACGCGTTGTGGCAGCGCGACGTCCTCGGCTCCGAGGACGATCCGCGTTCGGTGCTCTCGCGCCAGGTGGAGTACTGGACCGCGCAGCTGGCGGACCTTCCCGACCAGCTCGACCTGCCGTCGGATCGTGCTCGCCCCGAGGTCGCGTCGAACACCGGACGCACCAGCCGGTTCCGTATCGAACCCGAGCTGCACTCGGCGCTGGAAAACCTTGCCCGGGAGCGGAACACGTCCCTGTTCATGGTCGTGCACGCGGCGCTGGCGGTGCTGCTGGCGCGACTGTCCGACAGCGAGGACATCGCGATCGGCACCCCGATCGCGGGTCGCGGCGCGGCCGCCCTCGACGACCTCGTCGGCATGTTCGTCAACACGCTCGTGCTGCGTGTCGGTGTGCGCAACGACATCCGGTTCCAGGACCTCCTCGCCGAGGTGCGCGACACCGACCTCGACGCCTTCGCGAACGCCGACGTCCCGTTCGAGCGGCTCGTGGAGATCCTCGACCCGCAGCGCTCGCAGGCGCGTCACCCGCTGTTCCAGGTGGCCCTGACCTTCCAGAACACCGGCCGGGTCGAGTTCGACCTCGACGGCGTCACCGCCGCGGCGGTCGACTACGAGGCGCCCACCGCCAAGTTCGACCTGCAGTTCACCTTCGCCGAGACCGTCGGCGAGGACGGTTCGGCGGCCGGTATGGACTTCGCCGTCACCTACGCGACCGACCTGTTCGACGACCTGCGGGTCGCGGCGTTCGCGGAGCAGCTGCTGCGCATCCTGCGCGGGGTGGCCGAGGATCCGGCGGCGGTGGTCGGCGATATCGAGATCGTCGACGACTTCGAACGCGAACTGGTCGTCTCGCGTTGGAACTCGCTGGGCGACGACGTCGCACCGGCCGGCACGACACTCGTCGACATGTTCGAGGCGCGCGTCGTTGAACGCGGCGATGCGGTGGCGGTGCGGTTCGGTGACGAGCAGTTGTCCTACCGCGAACTCGGTGCGCGGGTGCACCGCCTGGCACGTCATCTCATCGATGTCGGTGCCGGACCGGAGGATCTGGTCGCGGTCGCGATGCCGCGCTCGCTCGATCTGATCGTGGCGCTGCTCGCGGTGCTCGAGGCCGGTGCCGGTTATCTGCCGATCGACCCGAACTCGCCGTCCGACCGGATCGAGTTCCTGGTCTCGGACGCGACGCCGGTCGCGGTCGTGACCACTTCGGACGTCGAGGTGGCGTTCCCGGTCTCGGTGCCGGTCGTCGAGATCGACCGTCTGGATCTGTCGGAGGTCGACGACGCACCGATCCTCGACGCGGAGCGTCGTGCCCCGCTGGCGTCGACGAACCTCGCGTACGTGATCTACACGTCGGGATCGACCGGACGCCCGAAGGGTGTGCTGATCCCGCACCGCAATGTGGTGCGGCTGATGGTCAACACCGAATCGGTGTACGGTTTCGACTCGTCGGACGTGTGGACGATGTTCCACAGCTACGCCTTCGACTTCTCGGTGTGGGAGCTGTGGGGACCGCTGCTCTACGGCGGAACCCTCGTGGTGGTCGACTACTTCACGTCGCGTTCGCCGGAAGCCTTCCGCGAGTTGTTGATCCGGGAACGGGTCACCGTGCTCAACCAGACCCCGTCGGCGTTCTACCAGCTCGTCGAGGCCGACCGGGTGGCGGCCGACGAGGCACAGTTGTCGCTGCGGTACGTGATCTTCGGTGGTGAGGCACTCGAGCCGCGGCGTCTGGCCGGGTGGTTCGAGCGTCACGGCGACACCTCACCGCGGTTGGTGAACATGTACGGCATCACGGAGACGACCGTGCACGTGTCGTACCGGGAGATCGGTGCGGAGCTGGCGCAGGGCGCGTCCGCGAGCGTGGTCGGTGTCCCGATCGCGGGTCTGCGGGTGTACGTGCTCGACCGGCGGCTCAAGCCGGTGCCGGTGGGTGTGGCCGGCGAGATGTACGTCGGCGGCGGCCAGTTGGCGCGTGGTTACCTGCGCCGTCCGGAGCTGTCGGCGGCACGTTTCGTCGCCGATCCGTTCTCGTCCGACGGTGCGCTGCTGTACCGGACGGGCGACGTCGCACGCTGGGTCGTCTCGGGCGATCTCGAATATCTCGGACGCGCCGACGACCAGGTGAAGATCCGCGGTTTCCGCATCGAGCTCGGTGAGGTCGAGGCTGCGGTGCTCGCGCAGGACGAGGTCGCGCACGCCGCGGTCATCGTGCGCGAGGACACCCCGGGAGCGGCCCGGATCGTCGCCTATGTGGTTCCGCACGACGGCATGTCGATCGACACCGAAGCGCTGCGCAGCGGTGTCGCCGTGGTCCTGCCGGAGTACATGGTGCCCTCGGCGTTCGTGGTGATCGACGCGATCCCGCTGACGGTCAACGGCAAGCTCGATCGGCGGGCGCTGCCCGAGCCGGTGTTCGAGACGCGTGGTTTCCGCGCGCCGAGCACCCCGATCGAGGAGATCGTGGCGGGTGTGTTCGCCGATGTGCTCGGTGTCGACCGCATCGGCGCCGACGACGATTTCTTCGCGCTCGGTGGCAACTCGCTGATCGCGACGCAGGTCGTCGCCCGGCTCGGCGCCGCGCTCGACGCGCAGGTGCCGGTGCGGGCGTTGTTCGAGGCGTCCACCGTCTCGGAACTCGCGACACGGGTCGAGCAGGAGTCCGGTCGCGGTGGGCGAGTGGCGCTCACGGCCCGGACCCGGCCGGAGTCGATCCCGCTGTCTCCCGCGCAGCAGCGGATGTGGTTCCTCAACCGGTTCGATCCCGACTCGACGGCCTACAACATCCCGTTCGCGTTGCGGATGACGGGCGCACTGGACGTCGACGCCTTGCGTGCCGCGGTCGCCGACCTCGTCGCACGGCACGAGTCCCTGCGCACCGTCTACCCCGAGACCGAATCCGGTCCGGTGCAGCGCATCCTGCCCGCCTCGCAGGTCCGGCCCGAGCTCGAACCGGTGGACGTCACCGCCGCCGATCTCGAACCACGGATGCGGGAGATCGCCGCGGCCGGCTTCGACGTCACCGTCGACGTGCCGGTGCGGATGCATCTGCTCCGCGTCGCCGACGACGACCACGTCCTCGTCACCGTGGTCCACCACATCAGCGCCGACGGCTCGTCGATGGTGCCGCTGGTCCGCGATGTGATGACGGCCTACGCCGCCCGCTCCGCGGACAGCGATCCGGCGTGGGCGCCGCTCGAGGTGCAGTACGCCGACTTCGCGCTGTGGCAGCGGGAGGTCCTCGGCTCCGAGGACGATCCGGAGTCCACCGCCGCCGAGCAGCTCGGCTACTGGCGCACCGCGCTCGCCGACCTGCCCGACCAGCTCGACCTGCCGCTCGACCGTCCGCGGCCTGCGCAGCAGAGCTTCCGCGGCGACCGCGTGGAGTTCACCATCGGCGCCGATCTCCACCGTGAGCTGCGAGACCTGGCACGCAACCGGAACGCGACCGTGTTCATGGCCGTGCACGCGGCCTTCGCGGCGCTGCTCGCGCGCCTGTCCGGCTCGACGGACATCGCGGTGGGCACCCCCATCGCGGGTCGCACCGAGCAGGCCACCGAGGACATCATCGGCATGTTCGTCAACACGCTGGTGCTCCGGCTGGAGGTCGACGGTGGTGCGTCCTTCGACGAACTGCTGTCCGCGGCACGGGAAACCGATCTGCAGGCCTTCGCGCACGCGGACGTGCCGTTCGAACGTCTCGTCGAGGTCCTGAACCCGGCCCGCTCGACGGCCCGGCATCCGCTGTTCCAGGTCGGCTTCTCGTTCCAGAACCAGAGCCGCTCCGAACTCGCCCTGCCCGGTCTCGACATCGAACCCATCGATCTCGAGGGCGGCACCGCCCAGTTCGACATGCACCTGATCGTCGCCGACAGCTACGGCGACGACGGCGCGCCGCAGGGCATCGACGCGATCCTCACCTACGCGACGGATCTGTTCGACCGCGAGACCGCGGAAGCCGTCGCGGCCCGTTTCGAGCAGCTGCTCGAAGCGCTCGTCGAGTCTCCGGCACTGCCCGTCGGCGATCACGTGTTGCTCCTGCCGCAGGAGCGCGACGCGGTGCTCGGCGCGTGGAACGACACCGCCCACGGAACCGACACCGGAGCGACCCTCGTCGGTCTGTTCGACGAGCAGGTCGCCGCACACCGCGACGACGTCGCGCTCGTGTACGAGGGCCGGCAGTGGACCTACGGCGAGTTCGATTCGTCGGTCAACCGTCTCGCCCGGCACCTGCTGGGTCTCGGTGTGGGACCGGAGGATCGGGTCGCGCTGGCGATCCGTCGTTCGCCCGAGCTGCTCGTGGGCATGTACGCGATCGCGAAGACCGGCGCGGCCTACGTGCCGGTCGACCCGGACCAGCCCGCCGAGCGCAACACCTACATCCTCGACACGGCCGCTCCCGTCGCGATCGTCACGACGAGCGGCGACCGGGTCGAGCACGGCACCGCGCCGGTCGTCGAACTCGACCGTCTCGACCTCGCCGGGCTCTCCGGCGACCCGATCACCGACGACGACAGGCCCGCTCCACTGCGGCCGGGCAACACGGCGTATGTGATCTTCACGTCGGGTTCGACCGGACGCCCCAAGGGCGTCGCGGTCTCCCACGCCGCGATCGTCAACCAGTTGCTGTGGAAGCGTGAGCATTTCGGCATCGGGTCCGACGACGCGGTGTTGCTCAAGACCGTCGCGACGTTCGACCTGTCGGTGTGGGAGTTCTGGTCGGCGCTCACCTCCGGTGCCCGCCTGGTGATCGCCACCGCAGACGGACACCGCGATCCCGACTACCTGCTCGCGCTGCTGCGCGACGAGCAGGTGACCACGCTGCACACCGTTCCGTCGATGCTGTCGATGCTGATGACGGTCGCGGCCGGTCCGGTGGCGCCGTCGCTGCGGCGGATCCTCGCGATCGGTGAGGCACTGCCCGCGGCGGTGGCCCAGCAGTTCCGCGCGGACAACACTGCGACGCTGTACAACCTCTACGGACCGACCGAGGCCGCGGTCTCGGTGACCGTCCACGAGGTCGACGACGCCGACCGCACCGTCGTCCCGATCGGTGTGCCCGAGTGGAACACGGCCGTCTACGTCCTCGACGACCGGTTGCGACCGGTGGCGCCGGGCGTCGCCGGCGAGCTGTACCTCGCGGGTGCCCAGCTCGCGCGGGGCTACCACGACCGTCCCGACCTCACCGCGGACCGGTTCGTCGCCGACCCGTACGGACGCGGACGCATGTACCGCACGGGCGACATCGTCCGGTGGAACCGTGCCGGTCGCCTCGAATACCTCGACCGGGCCGACTTCCAGGTCAAGGTGCGCGGTTACCGCATCGAACTCGGCGAGGTCGAGACCGTCCTGCGGGAGCTGCCCGACGTGAAGGACGTCGCCGTCCTGGTGCGCAACACCGCCCACCTCGGCGACCGTCTCGTCGCGTACGTCGTGCCGGCCACCGACGCGTTCGACTCCGGTGCGACACGGGCGTTCGACGCCGGTGCGACACGGGCGTTCGACGCCGGTGCGACACGGGCGGCGCTCGCGGAGCGACTGCCGTCGTACATGGTGCCGTCGGCCTTCGTCGAACTCGAGGCGCTGCCGCTGAACACCAACGGCAAACTCGACCGGCGGGCCCTGCCCGACCCCGAACTCGACGCGGGGCAGTTCCGTGCCCCGACCGATCCCGTCGAGGAGATCGTGGCCGCGACCGTCGCCGAACTGCTCGGTGTCGAACGGGCCGGTCTCGACGACGACTTCTTCGAACTCGGCGGCAACTCGCTGCTGGCGACGCAGCTCGCCGCCCGGCTCGGTGCCGCACTCGACACCCGCGTGCCCGTCCGGACGGTGTTCGAGTCGTCCACGGTGGTCGCGCTCGCCGCCCGCATCCGGCCGTCGGTGGGCGAGGGTGCCCGTCCGGCACTCACGACCGTCCCGCGCCCCGAGCAGGTGCCGCTGTCGCTCGCCCAGCAGCGCATGTGGACCCTGAACCGGGTCGATCCCGAATCGGGTGTCTACAACATCCCCGTCGCCGTGCGCCTGACCGGTGCGCTCGACGTGGACGCCCTGCGCGCAGCGATCGCCGACCTGTTCGCCCGGCACGAGGTGCTGCGCACCGTCTACCCGGACAGCGGTGACGGTCCGGTGCAGGTCGTGCTGCCGGTCGCACAGGCCGTGCCCGAGCTCACCCCGGTGGACGTGACCACCGACGAGCTCGTCGACCGCCTCACCGAGATCCTCGGCAGCGGATTCGACGTGACGGCATCGGTCCCGCCGGTGCGGGTCGCGCTGCTGCGGCTCGCGGCGGACGAACACGTCCTCGCGGTCGTGGCGCACCACATCAGCGCCGACGGGTACTCGATGCGTCCACTCGTGCGCGACGTGATGACCGCCTATCTCGCGCACGCCGCGGGGGAGACCCCGGGATGGGAACCGCTCGAGGTCCAGTACGCCGACTACACGCTGTGGCAGCAGAGAGTTCTCGGCTCCGAGGACGATCCCGAGAGCGAGCTGTCGCGTCAGCTCGACTACTGGGCCGACGAACTCTCCGGTGTCCCGGAGGTTCTCGCCCTGCCCACGGATCGTCCGCGCCCCGCCCGCCAGTCGACCGTCGGTGAGTCGTTCACCTTCACGATCGGTGAGGAACTCGCGCAGCGCATCGAGAAGACCGCCCGCGAGCACAACGCGACGGTCTTCATGACGATGCACGCCGCCTTCGCGGTGCTGCTCGCCCGCCTCTCGGGCAGCGAGGACATCGCGGTGGGGACCCCGACCGCCGGTCGTGGTGAGGAAGCACTCGACGACCTCGTCGGCATGTTCGTCAACACCCTCGTGCTCCGCACCCGGGTGGCCGGCTCGGCGACCTTCGCGGAGCTGCTCGCACAGGCCAAGGAGAAGGACCTCGCGGCGTTCGGCAACGCCGACGTGCCGTTCGAGCGGGTCGTCGAACGTCTCGGTGTGCGACGCAACAGCGCGTACACCCCGCTGTTCCAGGCGATGCTCACCTTCCAGAACATCGACACGGGCACCTTCGCCCTGCCGGGGCTCGAGGTGGCCGCGCTCGAGACGGGCGCCGACCAGGCGAAGTTCGACCTGCAGTGCACGGTGGTCGAACGGTTCTCCGAGTCGGGAGCGCTGACCGCGCTCGATGTGACCTTCACCTACGCCACGGCACTGTTCGACGCCGCGACGGTCGAGGCCTTCGGCGATCGCTTCGTCCGAATCCTCGAGGCCGTCGGTGCCGACCCGCAGGTCGTCCTCCGTTCGATCGACATCCGCACGGATGCCGAGCGGGCGCGGGCGGCCCGGCCGAAGAAGGCACGCACCGTCGCCGATCTGCCGGCACTCGTGGCGGCAGCGGCCGCCGTGGCCCCGGACACCGTCGCCTTCCGGCACGGTGAGCGCGAGGTCACACTCGGCGAGTTCGCCCAGCGTCTGGACACCATGGCCACCACGACCGGCGGTGCGCTCACCGCGGAAGCGCTCGTGTCGGTGGTTTTGAACGGCCTCGTACCGGGGATGCTGCCTCAACTCGGCGCCGACGGTCTCGCACAGTTGGTGCGCGATGTGATCGCCGTCGCGGAAGGCGTCGATGCCGATGCGGTGGGAGACGCGGATTAGTCCTGTGTCGGTCACTTCGGGATAATGGAAGATCGGCTGTCGTTCGACTGCCCGGCCAGTACGGTGCCGGGTGGCAGCGGGGGGCGGTGTCGCGTGCACAGCGTGATGCCGAGCGCAGGTTATTTCAGGAGGCTGACGTAGATGACGGGTGACATGGCGGGCAAGCCGGCGCTGGCGATCGAGGACCTTCCCCGGTTGCTCGCCGCCGTCGCGGAGATCGAACCCGACCGCGTCGCCCTCACCGACGGTGACACCCGTATCGGCTACGCGCGCCTGCGCGACGAGATCGCCACGCTCGACACCGCCATGGGCGGTGCGCTCGGTTTCGACGCGCTGTTCCCGGTCGTTCTGTCGAACATCGCGCCCGCTCTGCTGGGTGCTCCGGGTCTCGCGGGGGTGGTCGACGCCCTGCTGGCCGATGCTGTCGAGGTCCTCGGCGACGATGCGGCAGCACCGGCCACGGTCGATCCCGACACCCTCGTGGCGCGTTTCGACGCCCAGGTGGCGCGGACCCCCGATGCGGTCGCTCTCGAGTTCGACGGGCAAGCCCTGACCTACCGCGAATTCGACGCCCGCGCCAACCGTCTCGCACGTCACCTCATCGGTCTCGGTGTGGGCCCCGACGCACGTGTCGGTCTCGCCGTCCGCCGATCGTTCGATCTGCTGGTCGGCATGTACGCGATCGTCAAGGCCGGCGGCGCCTACGTGCCGCTCGACCCCGACCACCCGGCCGACCGCCTCGCCTACGTCCTCGAGATCGCCGAGCCGGTCGCCGTCGTCACCACCGAACGCGACGCCGTCGATCTCCCCGGTTCCGTCCCGGCGCTGACGATCGACACCCTCGACCTGTCCGAGGTCTCCGGCGATCCGGTCGCCACGGAAGAGCGCCGCGGTGCGCTCACGGCCGATCACCTCGCCTACGTCATCTTCACGTCGGGTTCGACGGGACGACCGAAGGGCGTCGCCGTCGAGCACCGGGCGATCGTCGCGAACATCGACTGGCGTCAGTCCGAGTACGGCATGCGCGCCGACGACGTGGTGCTGCAGAAGACGCCGTTCACCTTCGACGTGTCGGTCTGGGAGTTCTTCTGGCCCCTGCAGGTGGGTGCCCGCCTCACGATCGCCGTGCCCGACGGGCACCGCGACCCTGCCTACCTCGCGCAGACGATGATCGAACGCGGCGTGACGATCGCGCACTTCGTGCCGTCGATGCTCGCCGTCTACCTCACCGAGCCCACCGCCGCGTCGGTGAGCACACTCCGCTACGTCTTCGCGTCCGGTGAGGCGCTGCCGCCGCAGACCGTCGCCCGCTTCTACGAGATCTCCTCGGCGCGTCTGCACAACCTCTACGGGCCCACCGAGGCCGCGGTCGACGTCACCTACTTCGCGACCTCCGCCGACGACACCGTCGTGCCGATCGGTGCCGCCGTGGCCGACACCGGTCTCTACGTCCTCGACGAGGGTCTGCGCCCCGTCCCGGACGGTGTCGAGGGCGAGCTCTACCTCGCGGGCGTCCAGCTCGCGCGTGGCTATCTCCGTCGCCCCGATCTGACCTCCGATCGCTTCGTCGCCGACCCGTTCGGCGAGCCCGGCGACCGCATGTACCGCACCGGCGACCTCGTGAAGACGAACGAGGACGGGCAGATCGAGTACATCGGCCGCACCGACTTCCAGGTGAAGCTGCGCGGTCTGCGCATCGAACTCGGCGAGATCGAATCGGCGCTGCTCGACCACCCGGGCGTGCGGCAGTCGGTCGTCGTCGTGCACTCCGACCCCGCGCTCGGCGACCACCTCGTCGCCTATCTCGTCACCGACGGCCGCGACATCGAACGGTCCGAGCTCGCCGACGCCGTGCGCCGGCGCCTGCCCGACTACATGGTGCCGTCGCTGTTCGTCGAACTCGACGAGTTCCCACTCGGCGGAAGCGGCAAGCTCGACCGGAAGGCCTTGCCCGCACCGGATTTCAGCTCCCTGCAGCGCGAGTACCGCGCACCGTCGACGGCCACCGAGCACGCCGTCGTCGCCGCTTTCGAGCAGGTCCTCGGCATCGAGCAGCTCGGTGTCGACGACGACTTCTTCGAACTCGGCGGCAACTCCCTGAGCGCGACGCGGGTCGTCGCGCGGCTCAGCGCCGATCACAAGGTCCGCATCGACGTCCGCGAGTTCTTCGATGCCCCGACAGCGGCCGAACTCGCCTCGCTCGTCGACGCCGCCATGGCCTCGGGCGGCGACGGACGCGCACCGCTGGTCCCGCAGGTGCGTCCGGAACTGGTGCCGTTGTCGCTCGCGCAGCAGCGGATGTGGTTCCTCAACCGATTCGAGCCCGAATCGGCGGTCAACAACATCCCCGTGGCGATCCGCCTGTCGGGGGCACTCGACGCGGCGGCCCTGCAGGCCGCGGTGACCGACGTGCTCGGCCGGCACGAGTCGCTGCGGACGATCTACCCGGACGTCGACGGTGTGGGCTACCAGCAGGTGCTGCCGGTGGACGAGGTGGTGCCCGACCTGACGCCGGTCCCGGTGGCCGAGTCCGATCTGATCGCCCGGGCCACCGAGATCGTCGGCACCGGCTTCGACGTGACGACGCAGGTCCCCTTCCGGGCCCGGTTGTTCGCCGTCACCGAGACCGGGACCGCGGCCGAGCACGTGCTGGTGCTGGTCGTGCACCACATCGCGTCCGACGGTTTCTCGATGGGTCCGCTGACACGCGACGTCGTGACGGCCTACGCCGCACGCGTCTCGGGCGACGCCCCGCAGTGGGAGCCGCTCGCGGTGCAGTACGCCGACTTCGCCATCTGGCAGCGGGAGGTGCTCGGCTCGGAGGACGATCCGGAGTCGGTCATCTCCTCGCAGGTCGGTTTCTGGCGGGAGACGCTCGCGGGTCTGCCCGAGCAGCTCGACCTGCCGGCCGACCGCCCCCGCCCCGCCGTCGCCACCAATCGGGGTGCCTCGCACCGGTTCGTCCTGGACTCCGAACTCCGTTCCGCCGTCCGCGATCTCGCCCGTCGCACCTCCACCACCGAGTTCATGGTCGTGCACGCGGCACTGGCGGTGCTGCTGGCGCGTCTGTCGGGCACCGACGACATCGCGATCGGCACTCCGGTGGCCGGTCGTGGCGACGCGGCGCTCGACGACCTGGTGGGCATGTTCGTCAACACCCTCGTGCTGCGCACCAGGGTCGAGGGCGGCGAGTCGTTCGAGCAGGTGCTCGGCCGGGTGCGCGGCGCCGACCTCGAGGCGTTCGGGCAGGCCGACCTGCCGTTCGAGCGGCTCGTCGAGATCATCGACCCCGAACGGTCGACGGCACGGCACCCGCTGTTCCAGGTGCTCCTCGCGTTCCAGAACCTCGACGCCGACTCCCTCGAACTGCCCGGCCTGACCGTCTCGGCGCTCGACGTCGACGCGGCACTGGCGAAGTTCGACCTGCAGATCACCGTCTCGGACGACCTGACCGCCGAGGGTTATCTCGTCGACCTCACCTATGCCACCGATCTGTTCGACGCCCGGACGATGGAGTCCTTCGCCGAGCGCCTGACCCGGATCCTCACCGCGGTCGTGACCGAACCCGCACTCCCGGTCGGTGATGTCGCGCTGCTCGACGATGCCGAGCGCACCGATGTGCTCGCCACGTGGAACGACACCGAGCACGAACTCGGCGACGACGGGACCCTCGTCGATCTGTTCGCCGAGCAGGTACGGCGGTCGCCGGACGCGGTCGCGGTGGAGTTCGAGGGCGAGGCGCTGACCTACGGCGAGTTCTCCGAGCGAGTGAACCGTCTTGCACGACACCTGATTTCGCTCGGTGTCGGGCCGGAGACGTCGGTGGGTCTGGCGATGCGCCGCTCGCTGGATCTGCTCGTCGGTATGTACGCGGTCGTCACGGCCGGTGGTGCCTACGTGCCGATCGATCCGGATCAGCCCGACGATCGCAACGGCTACATCCTTGACACGGCCGCGCCCGTGGTGGTGCTGACCACCGAACGCGACGGATTCTCCGTGCCCGCCACGGCATCGGTGCCGTCGCTCGCGATCGACGGCCTCGACCTGTCCGCGACACCGGCCGAGCCGGTCACCGACGCCGACCGCGTCGCGCCGTTGCGGCCGTCGAACACCGCGTACTCGATCTTCACCTCCGGTTCGACGGGACGCCCGAAGGGTGTGGCCGTGACCCATGCCTCGGTCGTCAACCAGATCCGGTGGATCACCACCGAATACGGGATCGGCCCCGACGACGTGGTGCTGCAGAAGACCCCGTTCACCTTCGACGTGTCGGTGTGGGAGTTGTTCGGCACCCTCGCCGTCGGTGCGCGCATGGTGATCGCGGTCCCGGACGGTCATCGCGACACCGCCTATCTCGGCACCGTCATCCGTGAGCGTGCGGTGACGGCGACCTCCTTCGTCCCGTCGATGCTCGCGGTGTTCGCCGCGTCGGTGTCTCCGGACGACTGCGCGTCGTTGCGCACCGTGCTCGTCGCCGGTGAGGCATTCCCCCTGTCGGTGGCCGAGCAGTTCTTGCGGATCGGCGACGCCGAGCTCCACAACCTCTACGGCCCCACCGAGGCCACGGTGCACGCCACCGCCCGCCCGGTCGCAGGAACGACGGGTGGTTCCGTCGCGATGGGCGCTCCGGTGTGGAACACCCGCGCCTACGTGCTCGACTCGCGACTGTCGCCGGTTCCCGCCGGTGTCGTGGGTGAGCTGTATCTCGCGGGTGTGCAGGTGGCGCGCGGTTACGTCGGCCGCCCCGATCTGACCGCCGAGCGTTTCGTCGCCTCGCCCTTCGGCGAGGGTGAGCGTCTGTACCGCACGGGCGACCTCGTGCGCTGGAGCAACGACCGCAGCGGAGATCTCGAGTATCTCGGCCGCACCGACTTCCAGGTCAAGCTCCGCGGTCTGCGTATCGAGTTGGGAGAGATCGAGACCGCGCTGCTCGACCACACCGGGGTGTCGCAGGCCGCCGCGCAGGTGCGCCGCGATCAGCTCGTCGCCTACGTGGTTCCGGCCCCGAACACGACCTTCGACCGCGACGGCGCGCAGGCCGCGCTGGGCGCGGTGCTCCCGGCCTACATGGTGCCGTCGCAGTTCGTGGTCCTCGACGAGATGCCGCTCGGCAGTTCGGGCAAGGTCGACCGGAAGGCGCTGCCCGACCCGGTCTTCGAGGCTCGCGGCTTCCGTGCACCCACGACCCCGGTCGAGGAGGTCGTCGCCGGCGTGTTCGCCGACGTCCTCGGTGTCGACCGTGTCGGGCTCGACGACGACTTCTTCGCTCTCGGTGGCAACTCGCTCATCGCGACGCAGGTCGTCGCGCGCCTCGGTTCCGAACTGGGAACCGTTGTGCCCGTTCGTGTCCTGTTCGAGGCGCCCGGCGTGGCCGCCCTCGCCGCCCGCGTCGAGCAGAGCGAGGCCCAGGGTCGCACGCCGCTCGTCGCACAGGAACGTCCCGAGCGGGTCCCGCTGTCGCTCGCGCAGCAGCGGATGTGGTTCCTCAACCGCTTCGAACCGGAATCGGCCGTCAACAACATCCCCGGCGCGATCCGGTTGACCGGCGCCCTGGACGTCGAGGCGCTGCGCTCCGCGGTGGTCGACGTGCTCGGCCGGCACGAGTCGTTGCGGACGATCTACCCGGACGTCGACGGTGTGGGCTACCAGCAGGTGCTGCCGGTGTCCGAGGTCGAACCCGACCTCACGCCGGTCGACGTCACCGAGACGCAGCTGGTGCAGAGCATCACCGATCTCGTCTCGTCCGGCTTCGATGTCTCCACCCAGGCACCCTTCCGGGCGCAGCTGTTCGCGGTGTCGGCGACCGAACACGTGCTCGCGCTCGTCGTGCACCACATCGCCGCCGACGGCTTCTCGATGGGCCCGCTCACCCGCGACATCGTCTCCGCCTACGCGGCCCGCGCCGCCGGCGGAGAACCGGGCTGGGAACCGCTGCCGGTCCAGTACGCCGACTTCGCGATCTGGCAGCGGGAGGTGCTCGGCTCGGAGGACGATCCGGAGTCGGTCATCTCCTCGCAGGTCGGTTTCTGGCGGGACACGCTCGAGGGTCTGCCCGAGCAGCTCGACCTGCCGGCCGACCGCCCGCGCCCCGCCGTCGCCACCAACCGGGGTGCCCTGCACGAGTTCACCATCGACGAGACGCTGCACGACCGCATCGTCACGCTCGCCCGCGAACACAACGCGACCCCGTTCATGGTGGTGCACGCCGCGCTCGCGGTGTTGCTGGCGCGTCTGTCGGGCACCGACGACATCGCGATCGGCACTCCGGTGGCCGGTCGTGGCGACGCGGCGCTCGACGATCTGGTGGGCATGTTCGTCAACACCCTCGTGCTGCGCACCCGGGTGGAGGGCGGCGAGTCGTTCGAGCAGGTGCTCGGCCGGGTGCGCGGCGCCGACCTCGAGGCGTTCGGCCACGCCGACCTGCCGTTCGAACGACTCGTGGAGGTGCTCAACCCCGAGCGCTCCACCGCACGTCACCCGCTGTTCCAGGTGATGCTGTCGTTCCAGAACCTCGAGACCGGCACGCTCGAACTTCCGCGGCTGACTGTCGAAGCCGTCGACCTCGACATCGCGACCGCCAAGTTCGACCTCCAGTTCGTCGTCACCGAGACGCCGACCGCGACCGGTGCGGCCGAGTACTCGGTGGGCCTGACCTACGCCACCGATCTGTTCGACACCCGCACCGTCGAGCGTGTCGCCGAGCGCTTCGTCCGTCTCCTCGATGCGGTCACCGGCGATCTCTCCGTCGCGATCGGTGATGTCGACCTGCTCGACGACGCCGAACGCGTGCAGGTCCTCGAGCAGTGGAACGACACCGACCGCGCGCTCGACAACACCTCGACCCTCGTCGATCTGTTCGCCGAGCAGGTACGGCGGTCGCCGGATGCGGTCGCGGTGGAGTTCGAGGGCGAGTCGCTGACCTACGGCGAGTTCTCCGAGCGTGTGAACCGTCTTGCGCGGCACCTGATCTCGCTCGGTGTCGGCCCCGACGCGCGGGTGGGTCTGGCGATGCGCCGCTCGCTGGATCTGCTCGTCGGTATGTACGCGGTCGTCACGGCCGGTGGTGCCTACGTGCCGATCGATCCGGATCAGCCCGACGATCGCAACGGATACATCCTCGACACCGCCGCGCCCGTGGTGGTGCTGAGCACCGAACGCGACGGATTCCGCGTACCGGGGGAGAGATCCGTCCCGAGCCTGCTCGTCGACACCCTCGACTTGTCCGCGACGGCGTCCGAGCCGGTCACCGACGCCGAGCGGACGTCTCCGCTGCGGGCGTCGAACACCGCCTACGTCATCTTCACGTCCGGGTCCACCGGGCGCCCGAAGGGCGTGGCGGTGCCGCACGGCGCGATCGTCAACCGCTTGCGCTGGATGCAGCACGAATACCCGCTCACCGCCGCCGACGTGGTGCTGCAGAAGACCCCCTTCACCTTCGACGTGTCGGTGTGGGAGTTCTTCTGGCCCTTGCAGATCGGTGCCCGACTGGTGGTCGCCGTGCCCGACGGTCACCGCGACCCGCGGTACCTGGCCTCGGTGATCGAGCGGCGCGGCGTGACCGTCGTGCACTTCGTGCCGTCGATGCTCGCGGTGTTCGTCGCCGAGGCATCGGCCGACGACCTCACCTCGCTCCGTCACGTCTTCGCCTCCGGTGAGGCACTGCCGCCCGCACTGGCCGCACGCACGCGGGCACTGCTGTCCGACGCCGGCCTGCACAACCTCTACGGCCCCACCGAGGCAGCCGTGGACGTGACCTACCACGAGGCCACCGACGCCGACACGGTCTCCGTGCCGATCGGCGCCCCCGTGTGGAACACCCGCGTCTACGTCCTCGACGAGCGTCTCGCGCCCGTGCCCGTGGGGGTCGCGGGAGAGCTCTATCTCGCGGGAGCTCAGCTCGCCCGCGGGTACATGCAGCGCCCCGACCTCACGGCCGAACGCTTCGTCGCCTCGCCGTTCTGCGACGGTGAGCGGCTGTACCGCACCGGCGACCTCGTGCGCTGGACGGAGGGCGCCGGCGAGCTCGACTACATCGGCCGCACCGACTTCCAGGTCAAGCTCCGCGGTCTGCGCATCGAACTCGGCGAGATCGAGACCGCGCTGCTCGTCCTCGACGAGGTCGACCAGGCCGTCGTGCTCGTCCGTCAGGACCAGCTCGTCGCCTACGTCGTCCCGCAGGCCGGTGCGACCTTCGATCAGGTGGCGGCCGGTGCGGCACTGTCCGCGCAGTTGCCGGCCTATATGGTGCCCGCCACCTACGTGCTCCTCGACGCCATGCCGCTCGGTGCGTCCGGCAAGCTCGACCGCAAGGCACTGCCCGACCCGGTCTTCGAGGTCAAGGAGTTCCGCGCTCCCACCACCTCCACCGAGCAGGTCGTGGCGTCGATCTACTCCGAGGTCCTCGGTGTCGACCGCGTCGGCCTCGACGACGACTTCTTCGCGCTGGGCGGCAACTCGCTCATCGCCACCCAGGTGGTCTCCCGCATCGGTGCCGCGCTGAACGCCACCGTTCCGCTGCGCTTGCTGTTCGAGGCCTCCACCGTGGAAGAGCTTGCAGCACGCCTCGAACGCGGGGTCTCCGGCGGTCCGCGCCGGCCCCTCGTCGCCACCGAACGACCTGATCGGGTTCCGCTGTCGCTCGCGCAGCAGCGCTACTGGTTCCTCAACCAGTTCGACACGGCGTCCTCCGCGGTCGACAACATCCCGATCGCCGTGCGGCTCGTCGGCACCCTCGATGTCGAGGCGCTCCGCGCGGCAGCACGCGACGTCATCGCGCGACACGAATCGCTCCGCACCATCTACCCGGACTCGCCGGAGGGCCCGCACCAGGTGGTGCTCCCGCTCGACGGTGCGCTGCCCGAACTCGTCGTGCGCGAGGTCGCGGAGGCCGAACTCGAACCCGAGATCGTCGCCTTCATGTCGACGACCTTCGACGTGACCTCCGAGGTGCCAGTCGCGGTGCGCATCTTCCGCGTCAGCGACGACGAGCACATCCTCGCGCTGGTCGTGCACCATGTGTCGGCCGACGGTGCGTCGGTCGGCCCGCTCACCCGCGACCTGATGACGGCCTATGCAGCGCGCTCCCACGGGGACGCCCCGGCATGGGAACCGCTGCCCGTGCAGTACGCCGACTACGCGCTGTGGCAGCGCGAGGTGCTCGGCAGCGAGGACGATCCGGAATCGCTGGCCGCCAAGCAGGTCGAGTACTGGAAGCAGGCCCTCGCCGGCCTGCCCGACCAACTCGACCTCCCGTCCGACCGCCCGCGTCCGCCGAGTCAGAGCTTCCGCGGCGAATCGTTGCAGTTCACGATCTCACCTGAACTGCACCGCGGCCTGCAGGAACTCGCGCGATCGAAGAACGCGACGCTGTTCATGGTCGTCAACGCGGCCTTCGCGACCTTGCTGGCACGGCTCTCGGGCACCCGCGACATCGCGATCGGCACCCCGATCGCCGGTCGTGGCGAGCGCGAGCTCGACGACCTGATCGGCATGTTCGTCAACACGCTGGTCTTCCGCAGCGACGTCGACCCGGCACAGTCCTTCGAACGACTCCTCGAAGGCACCCGCGAGACCGATCTCGGTGCCTTCGCGAACGCCGACGTGCCGTTCGAACGCCTGGTGGAAGTGCTGAACCCCGTGCGCTCGACCGCCCGCAACCCGCTCTTCCAGGTGGGTCTGTCGTTCCAGAACCTGGCGCGTACCCAGCTCGAACTGCCCGGTCTGACGGTGAGCTCCACCGATTTCGAGTTGCAGCTTGCGAAGACCGACCTGCAGCTCACGGTGTTCGACCACTACGACGACGACGGTGCACCTGACGTCATCGACGCCACCTTCACGTACGCGACCGATCTGTTCGACGAGTCGACGGTCGAGGGCTTCGCGCAGCGTTTCGTGCGGGTCGTCGAGGCGATCGTCGCCGACCCGACCACGACCGTCGGCGACATCGACATGCTCGACGGATCCGAACGGGTCGAGATCCTCGAGTCGTGGAACGCCACAGACCGTGCGGTCGAGCAGGCGTCGACGCTCGTGGATCTGTTCGGCGAGCAGGTCTTGCGGGTGCCGGATGCGACGGCGTTGGTGTTCGAGGGTGAGTCGCTGACCTATGCGGAGTTCGATGCGCGTGTGAATCGTCTTGCGCGCAGGTTGATCTCGGAGGGTGTGGGTCCGGAGTCGACGGTGGCGTTGGCGATGCGTCGCTCGGTCGAGTTGCTGGTCGGTATGTATGCGGTGGTCAAGGCCGGTGGCGTGTATGTGCCGGTGGATCCGGATCAGCCGGACGATCGCAATGCGTACATTCTCGACACGGCTGCTCCGGTGGTGATCCTGTCCACCGAACGCGACGAGTTCACGGCACCGGGGGAGAAGTCTGTCCCCATCCTGCTGCTCGACAGCCTGGATCTGTCCGAGCTGTCCGCGGCGCCGGTGACCGACACCGAGCGGATTGCGCCGTTGCGTGCGTCGAACACGGCGTATGTGATCTTCACGTCGGGTTCGACGGGCCGGCCGAAGGGTGTGGCGGTGCCGCACGCGGCGATCGTCAACCAGTTGCTGTGGAAGCGTGAGCATTTCGGTCTCGGTGTCGATGATGCGGTGTTGTTGAAGACGGTGGCGACGTTCGACCTGTCGGTGTGGGAGTTCTGGTCGGCTCTCGTGTCCGGTGGGCGTGTGGTCGTCGCGTCGGCGGACGGTCATCGTGATCCGGCCTATCTGAACCGGTTGCTGACCGAGCAGGCGGTGACGACGCTGCACGTGGTGCCGTCGATGCTCGAAGCGTTGATGGTCGATGCGGGCGGCACCCTCACGCCGTCCCTGCGACAGGTGTTGGCGATCGGTGAGGCCCTCCCGCCGGCGACCGCGAAGCGGTTCGTCGAGCACAACGCCGCCCGGTTGGTGAACCTGTACGGCCCGACCGAGGCTGCGGTGTCGGTCACCGCCGGTGATGTCACCGATACCTCGGGTGCGTCGGTGCCGATCGGTGTGCCCGAGTGGAACACCCGTATCTACGTGCTCGACGAGCGGTTGCATCCGGTTCCGGCCGGTGTTGCCGGTGAGCTCTACCTCGCGGGCACACAGTTGGCGCGTGGTTATTTCGGGCGCCCGGATCTGAGCGCGGAGCGGTTCGTCGCCTCGCCGTTCGGTGACGGGGAGCGTCTGTATCGCACGGGTGATCTGGTGCGGTGGACCCGTGACGGTCAGTTGGATTACCTGTCGCGCACGGATTTCCAGGTGAAGGTGCGTGGTTTCCGTATCGAGCTCGGTGAGGTCGAATCGGCTCTGCGGGCGATGGATGTGCTGCGTGATGTCGCGGTGATCGCCCGTGAGGACGAGCGGGTCGGCACCCAGTTGGTCGCCTACGTCGTGCCAGCCGAGGACAACACCCTCGACGTGGCGACGGTCAGGAGCGACCTGGCGACGCAGGTGCCGTCGTACATGGTGCCGTCGGCGTTCGTGACGCTCGATGCGCTGCCGCTGAACGTCAACGGCAAGCTCGACCGCAGGGCGCTGCCCGAGCCGGTCTTCGAGACCCGCGAGTTCCGGACCCCCGTCACGCCGGCCGAGCAGGCCGTCGCCGCGGTCTTCGCCGAGGTGCTCGGCGTCGAACGGGTCGGCCTCGACGACGACTTCTTCGAACTCGGCGGCAACTCGCTGCTCGCCACCCAGGTGGCCTCCCGCCTCGGAGCCGCGCTCGGTGCGAAGGTTCCGGTGCGCGCCCTCTTCGAGAACACCACCGTCGCATCGCTCGCCGGTGCGGTCGAGTCGCAGCGCGGCGACGACCGCCGGCCTCTCGAAGCCGTCGAGCGGCCCGCACGGATCCCGCTGTCGCTCGCGCAGCAGCGCATGTGGTTCCTCAACCGCTTCGACACCGAATCGTCGGCCTACAACGTGCCGATCGCGATCCGGCTCACCGGCGATCTCGACGTCGAGGCGCTGCAGGCCGCCGTCGGCGACGTCGTGGCTCGTCACGAATCGCTGCGCACCTTCTACCCGGAGACCGAGGACGGTCCCGTCCAGGTCATCGTTCCCGCCGCGCAGGCGGTTCCCGACCTCACCCCCGTGGACGTGCCGGAGGCGGACATCGTCGCCGCCGTCCAGGAACTCGCGGCGACGATCTTCGACGTCACCACGGCTGTGCCGCTGAGCGCGCGACTGTTCCGGGTCCGCGAATCCGACTACGTCTTGGCGTTCGTGGTCCACCACATCTCCGCCGACGGCTCGTCGATGGGTCCGCTCACGCGCGACCTCATGACGGCCTACGTCGCGCGATCGCAGGGCGACACCCCCGCGTGGGAGCCGCTCTCGGTGCAGTACGCCGACTTCGCCATCTGGCAGCGCGAGGTGCTCGGCGACGAGGACGATCCCGAATCGCTCGCCGCCAAGCAGGTCGAGTACTGGAAGCACGCTCTCGCCGGCCTGCCCGACCAGCTCGATCTCCCGAGCGACCGGCCGCGTCCCGCGGTCCAGTCGTTCCGGGGCGGCCGCGTCGACTTCACGGTCGAGGCCGAACTCCACCGGCGCCTCGCCGACCTCGGCCGGCGCACGAACACCACGATGTTCATGGTGCTGCACACCGCACTCGCGGTGTTCCTCGCACGCATGTCCTCGAGCGACGACATCGCGATCGGCACGCCGATGGCCGGTCGTGGCGAGCGCGAGCTCGACGACCTGATCGGCATGTTCGTCAACACGCTGGTGTTCCGGACCCACGTCGATTCGGACGCGTCGTTCACCGAACTGCTGGGACGTACCCGTGAGGCCGACCTCGGCGCGTTCGCGAACGCCGACGTGCCGTTCGAGCGGCTCGTCGAGGTGCTCAACCCCGCGCGGTCCACGGCACGGCACCCGCTGTTCCAGGTGGGTCTGTCGTTCCAGAACCTCGCGCAGGCCGCACTCGAACTCCCCGGTCTCACCATCTCCGGTCTCGACACCGACATGGAGATCTCGCAGTTCGACCTGCACCTGATCGTCACCGATCGCTACAGCGACGACGGCACGCCCACGGGCATCACCGGCTACTTCACGTACGCGACCGATCTGTTCGACGAATCGACGGTCGCGGAGTTCGCCGCCCGGTTCATCCGCGTGCTCGACGCCGTGGTCGACGACCCGGCCCTGCCGGTCGGCAATCTGCCCCTCCTCGACACCGTCGAAACCGCGCGAGTGCTCGAGGCATGGAACGACACCGTGCACCCCACCGCCTCGGCGACCCTGGTGGATCTGTTCGACGAGCAGGTCTCGCGGGTGCCGGATGCGACGGCGTTGGTGTTCGAGGGCGAGTCGCTGACCTATGCCGAGTTCGATGCTCGGGTGAATCGCCTTGCACGCAAACTGGTCTCGTTGGGTGTGGGTCCGGAGTCGACGGTGGCGCTGGCGATGCGCCGCTCGGTCGAACTGCTGGTCGGCATGTACGCGGTGGTCAAGGCCGGTGGCGTCTACGTGCCGGTCGATCCGGATCAGCCGGACGATCGCAACGCCTACATCCTCGACACCGCTGCTCCCGTGGTGATCCTGTCGACCGAACGCGACGAATTCACGGCACCGGGGGAGAAGTCTGTCTCCACCCTGTTCCTCGACAGCCTGGATCTGTCCGAGCTGTCCGCGGCGCCGGTGACCGATACCGAGCGCATCGCGCCGCTGCGTGCGTCGAACACGGCGTATGTGATCTTCACGTCGGGTTCGACGGGCCGGCCGAAGGGTGTGGCGGTGCCGCATGCGGCGATCGTCAACCAGTTGCTGTGGAAGCGTGAGCATTTCGAGCTCGGTACCGATGATGCGGTGTTGTTGAAGACGGTGGCGACGTTCGACCTGTCGGTGTGGGAGTTCTGGTCGGCTCTGGTGTCCGGTGGGCGTGTGGTCATCGCGTCGGCCGACGGTCATCGCGATCCGGCCTATCTGAACCGGTTGCTGACGGAGCAGTCGGTCACGACGCTGCACGTGGTGCCGTCGATGCTCGAAGCATTGATGGTCGACGCCAGTGGCACCCTCACGCCGTCCCTGCGGCAGGTACTGGCTATCGGTGAGGCCCTCCCGCCGGCCACCGCGAAGCGGTTCGTCGAGCACAACGCCGCCCGGTTGGTGAACCTGTACGGCCCGACCGAGGCCGCGGTGTCCGTCACCGCCGGTGACGTCACCGATACCTCGGGGGCGTCGGTGCCGATCGGTGTGCCCGAGTGGAACACCCGTGTCTACGTGCTCGACGAGCGTCTGCATCCGGTGCCGGCCGGTGTCGCCGGTGAGCTCTACCTCGCCGGTGCGCAGCTCGCACGCGGCTACTTCGATCGACCCGATCTGAGCGCGGAGCGGTTCGTCGCCTCACCGTTCGGTGACGGAGAACGCTTGTACCGCACGGGCGATCTGGTGCGGTGGACCCGCGATGGGCAGTTGGACTACCTGTCGCGCACCGACTTCCAGGTGAAGGTGCGTGGTTTCCGCATCGAGCTCGGCGAGATCGAATCCGCCCTGCGTGCGATGGATGCGCTGCGTGATGTCGCGGTGATCGCCCGTGAGGACGAGCGGGTCGGCACCCAATTGGTCGCCTACGTCGTGCCCGCGGACGGTGCGCACGCGGACATCGAGTCGATCAGGTCCGCGCTCGGCACCCGGGTGCCGTCGTACATGGTGCCCTCGGCGTTCGTGACGCTCGACGCGCTGCCGCTGAACGTCAACGGCAAGCTCGACCGCAGGGCCCTGCCCGAGCCGGTCTTCGAGACCCGCGAATTCCGCGCTCCGAGCACCCCGGTCGAGGAGATCGTCGCCGGCGTGTTCGCCGACGTCCTCGGCCTCACCCGAGTGGGTGTGGACGACGACTTCTTCGAACTCGGCGGCAACTCGCTGCTCGCCACCCAGGTCGTCTCGCGGATCGGCGCGGCACTCGACACCCGCGTCCCCGTGCGCGTGCTGTTCGAGGCCCCCAGTGTCGCGGCGCTCGCCGTCGCGGCCGAGCAGCACACCGGTGCGGCGGCACGTCCGTCGCTGGTGCCGCAGCCGCGGCCCGAGCGTGTGCCGCTGTCGCTCGCGCAGCAGCGCATGTGGTTCCTCAACCGCTTCGACACCGAGTCGTCGGTCAACAACATCCCGGTCGCGGTCCGCCTGACCGGGGCACTCGACCTCGGTGCGCTGCAGGCAGCGGTCCAGGATCTGCTCGCCCGGCACGAGGTGCTCCGCACCATCTATCCCGAGATCGACGGGCAGCCCTACCAGCTGATCCTCCCGGTCGCGGAGGCCGCACCCGACATCGACGTCGAATCGGCCACCGAGGACGACCTGCTGCAGAAGGTGACGGCGGTCGTCTCCCGCGGGTTCGACGTCACCACCGAGATCCCGCTGCGCGCACGACTGTTCGAGCTCTCCGAGCGCGATCACGTGCTCGTCTTCGTCGTCCACCACATCAGCGCCGACGGCTGGTCCATCTCGCCGCTGACCCGCGACGTCATGACGGCCTACATGTCCCGCGCCGAGGGCGAGGCTCCCGGCTGGGCACCGCTGCCCGTGCAGTACGCCGACTTCGCGATCTGGCAGCGCGACGTGCTCGGCGACGAGGACGATGCCGCGAGTCTGCTCGCGGCGCAGGCCGACTTCTGGAAGCACACCCTCGCCGGACTCCCGGACGAGCTGAACCTGCCGATGGACCGGCCGCGTCCCGCGGTGCAGTCCTTCGCCGGCGGCAAGGTCGACTTCCTCCTCGACGCCGACACGCACCGCGGCCTCGCGGCGCTCGCGCGGCGGACCGGCACGACGATGTTCATGGTCGTGCACACCGCGCTCGCGGTGTTCCTCGCGCGGATGGCCGACACCGACGACGTCGCGATCGGCACCCCCATCGCGGGTCGCGGTGAGGCCGAGATCGACGACCTGATCGGCATGTTCGTCAACACCCTTGTGCTGCGCAGCCGGGTGGACACGGGTGAGGGCTTCTCCGACCTGCTCGCACGGGTGCGCGAGGCCGACCTCGAGGCGTTCGCCCATGCCGACATTCCGTTCGAGCGGCTCGTGGAGATCCTCAACCCCGAGCGGTCGACGGCACGCCACCCGCTGTTCCAGGTGGTGCTGTCGTTCGAGAACCTGCCCGAGACCGCCCTGGAACTGCCCGAGCTCACCGTCTCCGGCGTCCCGTTCGAGGTCGACACCGCGAAGTTCGACCTGGGCCTGACCCTGCTCGAACACATCGACGGATCCGGCGCGCCCGCCGGCCTGTCCGCCGAGTTCTCGTATGCCAGTGCGCTCTTCGACGAGAGCACGGTCCAGCGTTTCGCCGAACGGTTCACGCGACTGGTCGGCGGCATCCTCACGGACGACCGCGCACCGGTCGGCGACCTGCCGCTGCTCGCCGACGACGAGTTCGCGCAGCTCACGGCGATGCGCGGACACAACGTCATCACCGAACCGAGCACCCTCGCCGAGTTCCTCACGCGCGGCGTCGCGATGGATCCCGACGCCGTCGCGGTGCGGTACGAAGGACGGTCGATCACCTACCGCGAACTCGACGAGACCTCGTCGAAGCTCGCGCGGGTGCTGATCGATCGCGGCATCGGCCCGGAGAACTTCGTGGCCGTGTCGTTCCCGCGCTCGTACGACATGACGGTCACCGTCATGGCCGTGGCCAAGTCCGGTGCGGCGCACGTCCCCGTCGACCCGACCTATCCGGCCGACCGTGTGCGCTACATGCTCGACGACTCCGGGGCCACCCTGGGCATCACGTCGTCCGAGTTCGTCGGCGGACTGCCCGACGACGCGGAATGGCTGCTGCTCGACGACCCGGCGTTCGCCGCGGACGTCGAATCCCGCTCCGCCGCACCGATCACCGACGCCGACCGGGTACGCCCGATCCGGGTCCACCACCCCGCCTACCTGATCTACACCTCGGGGTCGACCGGCAAGCCCAAGGGCGTCGTCGTCACGCACACGGGTCTGGCGGGCCTGAAGGACATGGTCACCGATCTGTACGGGGTGACCTCCGAATCGCGGTTCCTGCAGATCTGCTCGCCGAGCTTCGACCCGTCGGTGCTCGAGTGGATGGCGGCCTTCGCATTCGGCGCGACGCTCGTGATCGTGCCCGCCGGAATCATCGGCGGTCCGGATCTCGCCGAGCTGCTGAAGACCGAGCGCGTGACCCACACGATCATCACGCCCGCGGTGCTCGGCACGATGGACTCCACGGGCATCGACAGCTTCGAAGTGCTCTCCGTCGGTGGCGACGTGACGACGCCGGAACTGCTGGCCGAATGGTCGCAGCGCACCACCTACGTCAACGCGTACGGCCCGACCGAAGCGACCATCGTGTCGACCTTCGGCGAGATGGAACCCGGACGTCCGATCACCATCGGCGAACCCATCGTGGGCATGACCGCTCTCGTGCTCGACTCGCGTCTGCGGCCCGTCGCCGCCGGCATGGCGGGCGAGCTCTACGTGGCCGGCCGGGCACTCGCCCGCGGCTACCACCGCCGCAACGCGCTGACCGCCGAGCGGTTCGTCCCCAACCCCTACGGCGAACCCGGCGACCGCATGTACCGCACCGGCGACGTCGTCCGGTGGCGGCCCGTCGAGGACCGGCTCGAGATCGAGTTCGTCGGCCGCAGCGACTTCCAGGTCAAGGTGCGCGGTTTCCGCATCGAACTCGGCGAGATCGACGCGGTCCTGAGCGCACACGAGTCGGTGAACTGGGCGACGACGGTGGGTCGGTCCACCCCGTCGGGCGCGACCGTCCTCGTGTCCTACGTGCTGCCCGTCCGCGGCCGTACGATCGACACCGCACAGCTGACCGAGTTCGTGTCGCGCTCGCTGCCGCCCCATATGGTGCCGTCGGCGATCGTGGTGCTCGACGAGGTGCCGTTGACGCCGGTGGGCAAGCTCGATCGTGATGCTCTGCCGGAGCCGGTGATCGAGGAACGCGAGTACCGCGCCGCGGAGAGTGAGGTCGAGCAGATCATCGCGGAGGTGTTCGCGGAGGTCCTGCATCTGGACAAGGTGAGTGTCGACGAGTCGTTCTTCGCGCTCGGCGGCGACAGCATCGTGTCGATCCAGCTCGTCTCGCGGGCGAAGGCGCGGGGTGTGGTGTTCACGCCGCGCGACGTCTTCGAGCGTCGTTCGGTGGCGGGCCTTGCCGAGGTCGCCACCCGCGCCGACGAGACGCAGGCGGTGCGACTCGAGGAACTCCCCGGCGGCGGTGTCGGCGACGTGCCGCTCACCCCGATCATGCGCGAGGTCCTCGGCTGGCCCGGCGGCTTCGACCGCTTCTCGCAGACCGTCGCCGTGACCCTCCCGGCCGACATCGACCGTGACGTGCTGACCCGCACCATCGGGGCAGTCGTCGACCACCACGACGCGCTGCGCTCGATCCTCGAACGCGATGCCGACGGAGCAGTGACCCTGCGGGTCCGCTCCGCGAGCACCGTGGACCCGGACGCCCTGCTGACGCGGGTCGAGGTCGCGGCCGACGTCGACGACGCCGAGCTCACCGAGATCGCCTCCCGCGAACTCGATTCCGCGCTCGGAGCACTCGACCCGTTCGCCGGCTCGGTGCTGCGATTCGTGTGGTTCGACTTCGGCTCGGCCGAACGTCGCGGCGTGCTCCTCGTCGTCGCCCACCACCTGGTGATGGACGGCGTGTCGTGGCGCATCCTGCTGCCCGACCTCGGTCTGGCCTGGGGACAGATCGTCTCCGGTGAGCAGCCGCGGCTCGAGGCCGTCGGAACGTCGCTGCGCCGCTGGGCCCACGGCCTGGTGGATGCCGCGGCACAGCGCCGATCGGAACTGCCACTGTGGGAACGGATCCTCGAGGGACCGGACCCGCTGCTCGGCGAGCGTCCCTTCGACCCCGCCGTCGACGTCACCTCCACGGTCGAACGCATCGAGATGAATCTCGACGCCGCGCAGACCGATGCACTGCTCACCACGGTGCCGGCCCTGTTCCGCGGCGGTGTCGCCGACGGTCTGGTGGCCGCGCTCGGACTGGCACTCGTGAGCTGGCGCCGCGACCGCGGCATCGAATCCTCCTCCGCCCTCGTGAAGTTCGAGGGCCACGGCCGCGAGGAATCCGTGGTGCCGGGCGCCGACCTGTCCCGGACGGTCGGCTGGTTCACCAGCGCCTACCCGGTGCGGGTCGACCTGACCGGCATCGACGTCGACGACGCCGTCGCCGGTGGTGCCGCGATGGGTGCGGCGGTCAAGGCCGTCAAGGAACAGCTGCTGGCCATCCCGGACAAGGGCATGGGCTTCGGTCTGCTGCGCTACCTCGATCGGGAATCGTCGGCACGACTCGCCGCCATCGCACGCTCACCGCAGATCAGCTTCAACTACCTCGGTCGCGTGTCCTCCGCGGACGTGCCGGAGGAACTCGCCGAGATCGGCTGGGCTCCGACCGACGCGCTGGGACGCGTCGACGCCGCCCTCGACGCCGACATGCCCGCGAGCGCGGCGATCGACATCAACGCGATCGTCAACGACGGCGCGGACGGCCCGCAGCTCGGCGCGAACATCGCCTTCCCGGCGGGTCTGCTCGACCGCGAGGACGTCGACGAGTTCGTGCAGCATTGGCGGGCCGCCCTCGCGGCGCTCGTCACCCACGCCGCCGACCCCGCTGCCGGTGGGCTCACACCCTCCGACGTGCCGCTCGTGTCGGTCACCCAGGCCGATCTCGACCGCTGGCACGTGCGCTACCCGTCGCTGGCGGACGTGTGGCCGCTGTCGCCGCTGCAGTCCGGTCTGCTCTTCCACGCGTTGATGACCGGCGAGGACGACGTCGACGTCTACACGATGCAGGCCGTCCTCGATCTGGAGGGAGAGGTGGATCCCGAGCGGCTCCACCGCGCCGCGCAGGCACTGCTCGACCGGCACGCCAACCTGCGGACGGTCTTCGTGACCGACGCCGATGGCGACTCGGTGCAGCTCGTCCTCGACGACGTGCAGGTGCCGTGGCGCACCGTCGACATGTCCGCCGAGGTCGCCGCGGACGGCGTCACAGCCACGGTGCCGTTCTGGAAGGACGAGGAGGCACGCCGCTTCGTCATGGACACCGGACCGCTCATGCGGTTCGTCCTCGTGCACCTCGGCGACGGCCGCTACCAGCTCGGCGTGACCACCCACCACGTCCTGGTCGACGGCTGGTCGATGCCGCTGCTCATGCAGGACCTCATGGCCCTGTACGCGACCAGGGGAGAGGTGTCCCTGCTGCCGCGGGTGCGCTCGTACCGCTCCTTCCTCGAATGGGTCACCGCTCGTGACCGCGAGTCCTCCCGCGAGGCGTGGGCGCAGACCTTCGCCGGCTTCGAGGAGCCGACGCTGCTCGCCCCGCAGACCCCGCGCCATCCCGGCCTGCAGGGCGACGACCGGGTGAAGGTCGAACTCGACGCCGAGCGACTGGCCGCCGTCAGCGGCGCCGCCGCGCGCCTCGGCGTCACGGTGAACACGCTCGTGCAGGCCGCCTGGGGCGTGCTGCTCGGCCGCCTCACCGGTGCCGAGGACGTCGTCTTCGGCGCCACGGTCTCGGGTCGCCCCGCCGACCTGCCCGGTGTGGAGTCGATGGTCGGCCTGTTCATCAACACGCTGCCCGTGCGGGTCGCCTTCGATCCGGACGAGCCCGTCTCGGCGTTCCTCGAACGCCTGCAGGGCGAGCAGGCCGCACTGCTCGGCCACCACCATCTCGGACTCACCGAGATCCAGCGGGCGACGAGTCCGTCGGTCGCCTTCGACACGCTCACGGTGTTCGAGTCGTACCCGCTCGACGAGGAGGCCCTCGCCGAGCAGTCCGCCTCCATCGACGGCATGGCCGTCACGGGTGTAGGCACCCACGACGCGACCCACTACCCGCTGAGCCTGTTCGTGCACCTGCGGTCCGCGCTCGAGGTCGAATTGCGTTACCAGCGAGCACTGTTCGACCGCGACCAGGTCGAGACGCTCGTCGAGCGTTTCGTCCGCGCACTCGAGGCGATGGCGCAGCAACCGGAGATGCCGGTCGGCGACATCGCGCTGCTCGGTTCCGAGGAACTCGACCGGATCCTCCAGGCGTGGAACGACTCCGATCACGACCTCGACGGGACCGCGTTGCTGACCACGCGTTTCGACGCGCAGGTGGCGCGCACCCCGGACGCGGTCGCCCTCTCCTACGAGGGCGAGGAACTGACCTACGCCGAGTTCGACGCGCGGGTCAACCGTCTCGCCCGGCACCTGATCGGCCACGGCGTGGGACCGGAGTCGCTGGTCGGCCTCGCCGTCCGCCGCTCCGCGGAACTGCTCGTGGGCATGTACGCGATCGTGCGGGCCGGCGGCGCCTGGGTGCCGATCGACCCGGATCATCCGGCCGACCGCATCCGCCACATCCTCGACACCGCCGATCCGGTGTGCATCGTGACCACGGCGCGCGACGAGTTCGAGATCCCGTCGGGCATCGCCGTCGACGCGGTGGAGATCGACCGTCTCGACCTCGCGGACGTGCCGGCGACACCGATCCGCGACGAGGACCGGCTCTCGCCGCTGCGTCCCGACAACACCGCCTACGCGATCTTCACCTCCGGTTCCACCGGACGGCCGAAGGGCGTGGCCGTGACGCACCGCGCGATCGTCAACCAGACGGAGTGGATGCTGCACGAATTCGAGATGACCTCGGAGGACGTGTACTTCCAGAAGACCGCGACGACCTTCGACGTGTCGCTGTGGGGCTTCTTCATGCCGCTGAGCGTGGGCGCGAAACTCGTGATCGCCACCCCCGACGGCCACCGCGACCCGGCCTACCTGTCGGAGGTCATCGCCCGCGAGAAGGTAACCATCACCGACTTCGTGCCGTCGATGCTCACCGTCTTCGCCGCGCACGCCGACGCCGCCTCGTGCAGCACACTGCGCGACATCTTCGTCATCGGTGAGGCCCTGCCGCCCGAGACGATCGACGGTGTGCGCCGGATCAGCTCCGCGGACATCGACAACCTCTACGGACCGACCGAGGCCGCGGTCTCGGCCACCTACTGGCAGGCGCCCGCCGAGGGGCCGGTCGACGTCGTGCCGATCGGTGTGCCCGAGTGGAACGTCCGCGCATACGTGCTCGACGGTCGTCTGCGGCCGGTGCCGGTGGGTGTCCCGGGTGAGCTCTACCTCGCGGGTGTCCAGCTCGCGCGCGGCTACGTCCGGCGACCCGATCTCACGTCCGACCGGTTCGTCGCCAACCCGTTCGGCGCACCGGGCGACCGGATGTACCGCACCGGCGACCTGGTGACGTGGAACGGCGACGGCGAGCTCGAGTATATCGGCCGCACCGACTTCCAGGTGAAGTTCCGCGGTCAGCGCATCGAGCTCGGCGAGATCGAGACCGCCCTGCTGGCACACGAATCGGTCAACCAGGCTGCGGTCCTCGTGGCCCAGACCCAGACCGGCGACCAGCTCGCCGGCTACGTCGTGCCGGTGCCGGGTCACGAGATCGACAGCGGTGCGCTGATCGAGTTCGTCTCCGGCTCCCTGCCGTCGTACATGGTGCCCGCTGCCGTGGTGGTGCTCGACGAGTTCCCGCTCAACACGTCGGGCAAGCTCGACCGCAAGGCGCTGCCCGCGCCGACCTTCGAGGTGCGCGAGTTCCGCGCGCCGCGCACGCCGGTCGAGGAGATCGTGGCGGGCACCTTCGCCGACGTGCTCGGCGTCGATCGCGTGGGTCTCGACGACGACTTCTTCGCGCTCGGCGGCAACTCGCTGATCGCCACGCAGCTCGTCGCCCGCCTCGGGTCCGCGCTCGACGTCCGGGTCCCCGTGCGGGCCCTGTTCGAGGCCTCGACCGTCGAGGCGCTCGCCGCGCACGCCGAACGGCAGACCGGTACGACCGGGCGTGCCCCGCTCGTACCGCAGCCGCGCACCGACCGCATCCCGCTGTCGCTCGCGCAGCAGCGCATGTGGTTCCTCAACCGCTTCGACAACTCGTCGGCCGCCGACAACCTGCCGGTCGCCGTGCGGCTCACCGGTGCGCTCGACGTCGAGGCCCTGCAGGCGGCGGTCCGCGACATGCTCGACCGTCACGAGGTGTTGCGCACGATCTACCCGGAGGACGACGGACGTCCCTACCAGCTCGTCCTGCCCACGGCCGATGCGGCACCGCAGGTCGTCGCCGAGGACGTCGACCCGGCGGACGTGCCGGATCGGATCCGCGAGATCGTCACCACCGGTTTCGACGTCACCGCGGAGTTGCCGCTGCGGGTAGCGCTGCTGCGCCTGAGCGAGACCGACCACGTGCTGGTCTTCGTCGTCCACCACATCAGCGCCGACGGCTGGTCGATGGCTCCGCTGACCCGGGACGTCATGACCGCCTATCTCTCCCGTGTACACGGGGAGGAACCGGGATGGACGCCGCTGCCGGTGCAGTACGCCGACTTCGCGGTGTGGCAACGCCAGGTGCTCGGCTCCGAGGACGATCCCGAGAGCGTGCTGTCCGCCCAGGCGGCGTACTGGCAGGACGCCCTCGCCGGACTTCCGGACGAGCTGAACCTGCCGATGGACCGTCCGCGCCCGCCGGTGCAGTCGTTCGCCGGCGGCACGGTCGGACTCACGATCGACGCGCAGACGCACCGCGCCGTCGCCGAACTCGCACGCCGGACCGGCACGACGATGTTCATGGTGATGCACACCGCGCTCGCGGTGTTCCTCGCCCGCATGGCGGACACCGACGACGTCGCGATCGGTACCCCGATCGCGGGCCGTGGCGAGCACGAACTCGACGACATGATCGGCATGTTCGTCAACACGCTCGTGCTGCGCAGCCGGGTGGACGGCGGGGAGAGCTTCACCGATCTGCTCGCCCGGGTCCGGGAGACCGACCTCGAGGCGTTCGCCCACGCGGACATCCCGTTCGAGCGGCTCGTGGAGATCCTCGCGCCGGAGCGGTCGACCGCCCGCCACCCGCTGTTCCAGGTGGCGCTGTCGTTCGAGAACCTGCCGTCGGCCGGTCTCGAACTCCCGGGCCTGACGGTCTCGGGTGTCCCCTTCGACGTCGACACCGCAAAGTTCGACCTGTCCCTGACGCTGCGCGAGCAGTACGACGAGACGGGCGAGCCCGCCGGCATCGGAGCCGAGTTCTCCTACGCGACGGCCCTGTTCGATCGGCGGACCGTCGAGGAGTTCGCGCGCAGGTTCTCGATGCTGCTCACCGGTGCGTTGGACGATCCGCAGTCGCCCGTCGGCGACCTGGCGATCCTCGACGCGGACGAATTCGACCGACTCACCCACGTCCACGGCGACCGTGTCAGTGCCGGGGGAAGCCTCACCGACATCCTCACGACCGGTGTCGCGATGGACCCCGACGCCGTGGCGGTGCGCTACGAGGGTCGCTCGATCACCTACCGGGAACTCGACGAGACCTCGTCGCGACTGGCACGCCTGCTCATCGAGCGTGGCGTCGGACCGGAGAACATCGTCGCGGTCGCGTACCCGCGGTCGTACGAGATGGTGCTGAGCGTGTGGGCGATCGCGAAGACCGGCGCCGCACACCTGCCGGTCGACCCGACCTATCCGGCCGACCGCGTGCGTTACATGCTGTCCGATTCCGGTGCGGCACTGGGCATCACAGGCGGCGCGCACATCGACGGCCTGCCGGACGAGGCCGACTGGCTCGTGCTCGACTCGGCGGAGACCGCCACCGCACTCGAGGCACGGTCGGCCGATCCGATCACCGACGCCGAGCGACTGCGCCCGATCCGGCTCGACCAGCCGGCCTACGTGATCTACACGTCGGGTTCGACCGGTCGACCGAAGGGTGTCGTCGTCACCCACACCGGACTCGGGGGAGTGGTCGACACCGCGGTGGATCTCTACCACCTGCGGGCCGGCCACCGCTTCCTGCACATCTGCTCGCCGAGCTTCGACCCGTCGGTGCTCGAGTGGATGGCGGCGTTCTCCAGCGGCGCCACGCTGGTGATCGTGCCCGCCGGGATCATCGGGGGCCCGGATCTCGCCGAGCTGCTGAAGACCGAACGCGTGACCCACACGATCATCACGCCCGCGGTGCTCGGCACGATGGATCCGACCGGCATCGACAGCCTCGAGGTGGTCTCCGTCGGCGGCGACGTCACCACGCCCGAACTGCTCGCGCGGTGGGCGCCGGGACGGAAGTACTTCAACGGCTACGGCCCGACCGAGACGACGATCATCTCGTCCTTCGGCAAGCTGCAGCCGGGACGGCCGATCACCATCGGCAATCCCACGCACGGGGTCTCCGCGCTCGTCCTCGACGCCCGGCTCCAGCCGGTGCCCGAGGGTGTCGCCGGTGAGCTGTACATGGCCGGTGGTGCACTCGCACGCGGCTACCACGGTCGCAGCGGCCTGACCTCGGAGCGATTCGTCGCCAACCCGTACAGCGCCGACGGATCCTGCATGTACCGCACCGGCGACGTGGTGCGCTGGCGCTCGATCGGCGGCGGCCCCGTCGAACTCGAGTTCGTCGGCCGCAGCGACTTCCAGGTCAAGGTGCGCGGTTTCCGCATCGAACTCGGTGAGATCGACGCGGCGCTGACCGAACACGAGACGGTGGACTTCGCGGCGACCCTGGGCCGCACGACCGGCTCGGGTGCCACGGTGCTGGTGTCGTACGTGCTGCCCGTCCGCGGCCGGACGGTCGACACGGCGGAGCTGACGGAGTTCGTGGCGCGGTCGTTGCCGCCGCACATGGTGCCGTCGGCGATCGTGGTGCTCGACGAGGTGCCGCTGACGCCGGTGGGCAAGCTCGATCGTGATGCTCTTCCGGAGCCGGTGATCGAGGAGCGCGAGTACCGGGCTGCGGAGAGTGAGGTCGAGCAGATCATCGCGGAGGTGTTCGCGGAGGTTCTCCATCTGGACAAGGTGAGTGTCGACGAGTCGTTCTTCGCGCTCGGTGGCGACAGCATCGTGTCGATCCAGCTGGTGTCGCGGGCGAAGTCCCGGGGTGTCGTGTTCACGCCGCGTGACGTCTTCGAGCGTCGTTCGGTGGCCGGCCTCGCCGAGGTCGCCACGCGGGCGGAGAGTTCCGGCCCCATCCGTCTGACCGAGCTGCCCGGCGGTGGTGTCGGCGAGGTGCCGCTCACGCCGATCATGCGCGACGTGCTCGGCTGGCCCGGCGGCTTCGACCGGTTCTCGCAGCTCGTGTCCGTCACGCTGCCGCAGGGCATCGACCGGGACGTGCTGACCCGCACCATCGGCGCGGTGATCGACCACCACGACGCGCTGCGCTCGATCCTCGAACGCGGTGCCGACGGCACGCATGTCCTGCGGGTCCGCGCGACCGGCACGGTCGAACCCGGAGCGATCCTCGACCGCGTCGAACTGTCCCCGGACGTCGACGACGCCGGGCTGACGGAGATCGCCAACCGCGAGATCGACGCGGCCCTCGGCCGTCTCGATCCGTCGAGCGGTTCCGTGATCCGCTTCCTGTGGTTCGACCTCGGCGACACCCGCCCGGGCATCCTCACGGTCGTTGCCCACCACCTCGTGGTGGACGGTGTGTCGTGGCGCATCCTGCTGCCGGACCTCGGGCTGGCCTGGGGCCGGATCGTCTCCGGTCAGGAGCCGCAGCTCGAGGCGGTCGGGACGTCGTTGCGTCGCTGGGCCCACGGCCTCGTCGAAGCGGCTCCGTTGCGACGAAGCGAACTGCCGCTGTGGGAACGGATCCTCGAGGGACCGGATCCGGACCTGGGGGCCCGCCCGTTCGATCCCGCCGTCGACACGATGGCGACGGTGCAGCGACTGGAGATCTCCGTCCCGGCGGCGGACACCGATGCGTTGCTGACGTCGGTGCCGTCCCTGTTCCGCGGCGGTGTCGCCGACGGTCTGGTGGCCGCGCTCGGATTGGCGATGGTGCGCTGGCGCCGCGATCGTGGCGTCGAATCCTCGTCCGCCCTCGTGAAGTTCGAGGGGCACGGTCGTGAGGAGGCTGTGGTGCCGGGTGCCGACCTGTCGCGGACGGTCGGCTGGTTCACCAGTGCCTACCCGGTGCGGGTCGACCTCGCCGGTGTGGACGTCGACGACGCCTTCGCCGGCGGTGCCGCGATGGGTTCGGCGGTCAAGGCCGTCAAGGAGCAGCTGCTCGGGATCCCGGACAAGGGCATGGGCTTCGGTCTACTGCGTTACCTCGATCCGGAATCGTCGGCGCGCCTGGCCGAGATCGCACGCTCGCCGCAGGTCAGCTTCAACTACCTCGGCCGGGTCTCCTCGGCGGACGTGCCGGAGGGGCTCGCCGAGATCGGCTGGGCGCCCACCGACGCGCTGGGCAAGCTCGACGTGACCCAGGACGCCGACATGCCCGCCAACGCGAGCGTGGACATCAACGCCGTGGTCTCCGACGGTGCGGACGGCCCACAGCTCGGGGCGAACATCGCCTTCCCGGCGGGTCTGCTGGACCGCGACGACGTCGACGAACTCGCGCAGCACTGGCTCGAGGCGTTGAGCGCACTCGCGCGGCACGCCGCGTCGCCGGCCGCAGGTGGCCTGACCCCGTCCGATCTGCCGCTGGTCGACATCGACCAGAAGGAGATCGAGACGTGGGAGCAGCGCTACCCGTCGCTGGCGGACGTGTGGCCGCTGTCGCCGCTGCAGACCGGTCTGCTCTTCCACGCATCGATGACGATCGACGAGCGCGTCGACGTCTACACGATGCAGGCGGTCCTCGACCTCGAAGGCGCGGTGGATCCCGACCGTCTGCGGGACGCGGGACAGGCACTGCTCGACCGGTACCCGAACCTCCGCACGGCATTCGTCACCGACGACGAGGGGCAGTCGCTGCAGCTCGTGCTCGACGAGGTCGAACTGCCGTGGCGGACGGTCGATCTCACCGATCGCGCGGACGACGTCCGAGAGGCCGAACTCGCGGACGTGCTCGCCGACGAGCAGGCCCGGCGTTTCGATATGGAGACGGCACCGCTCATGCGGTTCCTGCTCGTGAGGTCCGGGGCGGATCGCTACCACCTGGCGGTGACGAGCCACCACATCCTCCTCGACGGCTGGTCGATGCCGCTGCTCATGCAGGACCTCATGGCCCTGTACGTGCTGCGCGGAGACCGCACGGTGCTGCCGCGCGTGCGTTCCTACCGGAATTTCCTCGCTTGGCTCGCCGAGCAGGACCACGCCGCCTCGCTCGACGCGTGGGCACAGACCCTCCAGGGGCTCTCCGAGCCGACGGTGATCGCGCCGGTCCAGCGCGATCCCGACAACGAGACGATCTCGAAGGTCTCCGTCCTGGTCGACACCGATCACACCGCCCGGCTGACGATGCTGGCCACGGAGCTCGGCGTCACGGTGAACACGCTCGTGCAGGCCGCCTGGGGTGTGCTGCTCGGCCGCATCACCGGCAACCCGGACATCGTGTTCGGTGCCACGGTCTCGGGTCGCCCCGCCGACCTGCCCGGCGTCGAGTCGATGGTCGGTCTGTTCATCAACACCCTGCCGGTGCGCGTGCGGGTCGATCCGCACGAGTCGGTGGCGCAGCTGCTGCAGCGCCTGCAGTCCGAACAGGCCGGTCTGCTCGACCACCACTACGTCGGACTGTCCGAGATCGAACAGCGGATCGGGAACCCGATCGGCTTCGACTCGCTGCTGGTGTTCGAGTCGTACCCGATCGACCGCGAGGCACTGTCCGACGCCGCGGGGTCGATCGACGGCATGACGATCACCGGGGTCGGGGTCAAGGACGCCACGCACTACCCGATCACTCTCATGACGGTCGCCGACACGCAGATCGACCTGACCTTCAAGTACCTGGAGCGGTTCTTCGCCGAGTCGGAGGTCAGGAACATCTCGGAGCGGCTGGTGCGCGTGCTCGACGCGTTCGCCGCCGATCCGGAGTCGGCGGTCGGCGACATCGACCTCGTCGATGCGGAGGAACTCGCCCGCATCGTCGCCGAGTCCGGACCGTCCAGCGCGGCCGTGGACACCGGCGCGCGGACGCTGGCCACGGTCTTCGCCGAGGTGGTCGAGGAGGATCCGGCGGCGCCGGCGCTCTCGCTCCCGGCCGATCCGGAGATCGGCGGTGAGGGGACGGAGATCGCCTACCGGGAACTCGACGCACGGTCGTCCCGCCTGGCTCGGCTGCTCATCGGCCGCGGCCTCGGCACCGGCGATGTCGTCGCGGTCGCGATCCCGCGCTCGGTGGAGTCCGTGGTCGCCCAGTGGGCGGTGGTCAAGACCGGTGCCGCGATCGCGCCGGTCGATCCCACCCGCGTCGACGGGCAGCTGCCCGCCGGAGCCGCTCTGGGACTGACGGTCGCCGGTACCGCGGCGAACGGTGCGGACAGCTGGTTGGTCGTCGACGAGCCCGGTGTGCGGGACGAGCTGGCTGCGCAGCCGGCGGATCCGGTGACCTACGCCGACCGGTTGCGTCCGGTCGGCTCGGCGGACCCGGCACTCGTGCTGCCCTCGCGGACGTTCACGAACGTCGAACTGGTCGAGAGGATCGGCACGCTGCGGGATCGGTACGAGCTGACCTACGAGTCGCGCAGCCTCGCGGTGGGCGGTGTCGAGATCGAGGCGGTGGCGCTCGAACCGCTGGTCGTCACGGCGACCGGTGCCGTCGTCGTGGTCGTGCCCGAGGGCGCGTCGTCGGGTACGGCCCTGGACAGCGTGCTCTACAACGAGTGGGTCACCCACGTGCACCTGCCCGAGGCATCTCTGAGCACGCTCGAACCCGGGTCGCTCGAGGACCTCGCGGCCGTCGTCGTGGTGGACGACGCCCCCGACGGGTTGCTCGAGGAGTGGGGCGCGGCACACCGCCTGTACCGGCTCGCTGACCTGGACTGACGATGTGGTGGGGCCGCTTCGGGTGGCCCCACCACCTCGGCGGACGAGTCCCCGCGGGATGCGCCGGTAACGTCGGGAGTGGTCGGAGAGATGAACCCCATGGGGTTACTACCGAGTAAGTTCGCCCGTCTCCGACGGGTGACTATGCTTGCTCGGTTCGCAGACGCGACCGTTGGGATCGAAAGCGAAGGGTATGGGCTTTTTCATGCGTTCACGACACGATGGCAGCTCGAACGGGGCCTCTCCGGTGAACGCATCCTCTTCGTCCGATTTCCCTTCGGAGACGCAGCCTCGCGAGACGCAGGACGGTGCCCGCAGCCGGGCACCGCGTCCCGAACGTGCACCCCGTCCCGAACGCGCGCCTCGGCCCGAGCGCTCACCCCGCCCCGAACGTGGCGCACGCCCCGAGCGCGCTGCGCGCCCGGCGCGCGGCGAGCGCGCCCGTGGTCGTCGTGGTGTGTTGTTGCCGCAGTTGTTGGTGTCGGCGGTGGAGTCCGCGGGTGATGCGGTGGCGGTGGTGGAGGGTTCTCGGTCGTTGTCGTATCGGGAGCTCGATGCGGTGTCGTC
>NZ_JBSNCD010000015.1:0-48128 GCF_053764735.1 Rhodococcus sp. 5G237
CGGCTGATGCACCGTCTGGGTCGGGTCCCGCCGCTCGAGTTCGAGACTGCGTATTACGCTGCTCTCGGTGCCGACCAGTCGGCCGCACACAGGTAACCGCAGTGTGCACTAAGCCCGGGGCGGTTCATCGATCAGCCGAACACTATCGGCGCGCTGCCGGTCACCTCCGACTGCACAAGTGAGCAATTGCCACAAATGCACCGATGGTCACAAACTGTCGTTGCAGTATTAGCAGCGGCGATGGTCTATCGGAGCCTAATTGACAGACGCGCCTGGCCCACTTCTACGCCCAGATGGCCGGCGAAACCGGGGTCGAGCCGACGGGCGAGCCAACCCGCCCGACCTGCCTTCGGTCATCTTTAGATCGCGTCGAAGACCTTGGGGTCGACGAGGGTCGAGGTGTCGCCGAGCTCACGGCCTTCGGCGACGTCGCGCAGCAGGCGGCGCATGATCTTGCCCGAGCGGGTCTTCGGCAGCTCCGGCACCACGGTGATCTGGCGGGGCTTGGCGATCGGGGAGATCTCCACCGCCACGTGATCACGCAGTTCCTTGATGAGCTGCTCGCCGGTGCCCTCGACGTGCTCGCGCAGGATCACGAACGCGACGATGCCCTGACCGGTGGTCTCGTCCGCCGCGCCGACGACCGCGGCCTCGGCGACGGACGGGTGCGACACGAGCGCCGACTCGACCTCCGAGGTGGAGATGCGGTGACCGGAAACGTTCATGACGTCGTCGACACGGCCGAGCACCCACAGCGCCCCGTCGTCGTCGTAGCGGGCACCGTCGCCGGCGAAGTACCAGCCCTGATCGGCGTAGCGCGACCAGTAGGTCTCGCGGTAACGCTGATCGTCGCCCCAGATGCCGCGCAGCATCGCCGGCCACGGCTGGTCGAGCACCAGGTAGCCGTTACCGCCCGCCCCGAGCGGGGTGGCTTCGTCGTCGACGATCTTCGCCGAGATGCCGGGCAGCGGGGCCATCGCCGAGCCGGGCTTGGTGGCGGTGATGCCGGGCAGCGGCGAGATCATGATCGCGCCCGTCTCGGTCTGCCACCAGGTGTCGACGATGGGTGCCGAATCCGCGCCGATGACCTCCCGGTACCACCGCCACGCCTCCGGGTTGATCGGCTCGCCGACGCTGCCGAGCAGACGGATCGACGACAGATCGTGGGCGTCGGGGATCTCGCGACCCCACTTCATGAACGTGCGGATCAGCGTCGGGGCGGTGTAGTAGATCGACACCCCGTACTTCTCGATGATCTCGAAGTGCCGGTGCTCGTTCGGCGAGTTGGGGGTGCCCTCGTAGACGACCTGCGTGGCGCCGTTGCTCAGCGGTCCGTAGACGATGTAGCTGTGGCCGGTCACCCAGCCGATGTCGGCGGTGCACCAGTAGACATCCGTGCCCGGCTTGTGGTCGAAGACGTAGTGGTGGGTGTACGAGGCCTGGGTCAGGTAGCCCCCGGAGGTGTGGATGATGCCCTTCGGCTTACCCGTGGTGCCCGAGGTGTAGAGGATGAACAGCGGATGCTCGGCGTCGAACGGCTGCGCGGTGTGCTCCGGGGAGGCCTTCTCGACGGTCTCGTGCCACCAGAGATCGCGTCCCGAAGTCCACTCGACGTCGATGCCGGTCCGCGCGACGACCAGCACGTGCTCGATCGAGGTCGCGTCGGCGACGGCCTCGTCGGCGGCGGCCTTGAGCGGCGCGGCCTGACCGCGGCGCCACTGACCGTCGACCGTGACGAGCAGCTTGGCGCGGGCGTCGTCGATGCGCGAGCGCAGCGCCGACGACGAGAAGCCGGCGAAGACCACCGAATGGGTCAGGCCCAGGCGCGCGCACGCGAGCATGGTGACGATCGCCTCGGGGATCATCGGCATGTAGATCGCGACGCGGTCGCCGGCGACCAGGCCGAGCTCGGTGAAGGTGTTCGCGGCGCGACAGACCTCGGCGAGCAGGTCGTTGTAGGTCAGCGACCGGGTGTCGCCGGGCTCGCCTTCGAAGTGGATGGCGACCCGATCGCCGTTACCGGCCTCGACGTGCCGGTCGACGCAGTTGTAGGCGACGTTGAGCGTGCCGCCGACGAACCACTTCGCGAACGGGGCGTCGGACCAGTCGAGCACTTCCGTCCAGGGCTCTGCCCAGTCGAGTCGTTTCGCCTGCTCGTCCCAGAATCCGAGCCGATCGGCGTCGGCCGCTGCCTGCAGTTCCGGACCGGCGTTGGCGGTGGCGGTGAACTCCGGACTCGGCGGGTAGGAAACGGGCACGTTGTCATGACCGCAACTCATCTGGTCTCCAATACAGGGATAGCTCACGGGGGAATGCGTCGGCCGCTACCGACATCTGAATGATCTGGATCACATAGCCGTTCAGCGCCTACGTTTCCGATCACGGTTGCAGCCGGCAAGAAGTCCACTGGGCTGCATACCTTGGAATGGCTGAGACGAAATCTCTCTTTCCTTCTCTGAGAGGATCGGACTCGTCGACGGGTGAATCAGCGATGCGTGATCGAATCCCAGCCAACGACCTCGGACGCGGATCGCGGATCCGGGCCGGTGTAGATCGCCGCGGGACGCACCAGCTTGCCCAGACGCTTCTGCTCGAGGATGTGCGCGCACCAGCCGGCGGTCCGGCCGCACGTGAACATCGCGGGCATCATCGCTGAGGGGACTTCCGCGAAATCGAGGATCACCGCGGCCCAGAACTCGACGTTGGTCTCTATCGCCCGGTCGGGACGACGCTCGCGCAACTCGGCCAGGGCGGCCTGCTCGAGCGCGGCCGCAGCCTCGAAGCGCGGAGCGTCGAGCCGCTTCGCGGTGCTGCGAAGCACCCGGGCGCGGGGGTCCTCGGCGCGGTAGACGCGGTGACCGAAGCCCATGAGCTTCTCCTTGCGGTCGAGGATGCCCTTGACCAGTGCGCGCGGGTCACCGGTGCGCTCGGTCTCCTCGATCATCGGCAGCACGCGGGCCGGGGCGCCACCGTGCAGCGGACCGGACATCGCGCCGACCGCACCGGAGAGCGCCGCCGCCGCGTCGGCACCCGTGGAGGCGATGACCCGGGCGGTGAACGTCGAGGCGTTCATGCCGTGCTCGGCCGCCGACACCCAGTAGGCGTCGATCGCCTCGACGTGCTTGGGATCGGGATCGCCCTTCCAGCGCACCATGAAGCGTTCGGTGACGGTGGCTGCCTCGTCGATGCGCTGCTGCGGCACGGCCGCCTGGTAGATGCCGCGGGCGGACTGGGCCACATAGGACAGGGCCATCACCGCGGCGCGCGCGAGATTGTCGCGGGCGGTCGCGTCGTCGATGTCGAGCAGCGGACGGAAGCCCCAGATGGGTGCGAGCATCGCCAGACCCGCCTGGACGTCGACGCGCACGTCGCCGGTGTGGATCGGCAGGGGGAACGGCTCGGCCGGGTGCAGGCCGCGACCGAACTCGCCGTCGACGAGCAGGGCCCACACGTCGCCGAAGGTGACGCCCTTGGCGACGAGCTCTTCGATGTCGACCCCGCGATAGCGCAGTGCGCCACCGTCCTTGTCGGGCTCGGCGATGTCGCTCGTGAAGGCGACCACGCCTTCGAGTCCTGCGACGAAATCGTCCGGCACAGTCGACTTCTCGTTTGACATGCTCGCCTCGGTCACGGTTACGGTCATTGATCCCTGCTCCTCGCACTCCCCCAAGTTTCGGTCGACAGTCAGTTCTTGGGCACCCGCACGATGAGCGCGTCGCCCTGGCCGCCACCGCCGCACAGCGCGGCAGCACCGACGCCACCCCCACGGCGCTTCAGCTCGAGCGCGAGGTGCAGCACGATGCGCGCGCCCGACATGCCGAGCGGGTGACCGAGCGCGATCGCACCGCCGTTGACGTTCACCTTCTCGGGATCGATACCCAGCTCGCGGGCGGAGACGATGCCGACGGCGGCGAAGGCCTCGTTGATCTCGATCAGGTCGAGGTCGGTCGGGTCGACACCCTCACGCTCGCAGGCCTTGGCGATCGCCCGTGCCGGCTGCGACTGCAGCGTCGAGTCGGGTCCGGCGACGACGCCGTGGCGGCCGATCTCGGCGATCCAGCTCAGCCCGAGCTCGGTGGCCTTGGCCTTGCTCATCACCACGACCGCGGCGGCACCGTCGGAGATCTGCGAGGCCGAACCGGCGGTGACGGTGCCGTCCTTCGAGAAGGCCGGACGCAGCGATCCGAGCGATTCGGCGGTGGTCTCGGGGCGGATGCCCTCGTCTGCGGCGAAGACGATCGGGTCGCCCTTGCGCTGCTTGATCGACACCGGCACGACCTCGTCCTCGAACAGGCCGTCCTTCCAGGCGCGGGCGGCCCGCTGGTGCGAGGCGGCGGCGAAGGCGTCCTGCTCGGCGCGGGAGACGAACTTCTCGCCCGAGTTCGCCGACTCGGTGAGGTTGCCCATGGCCTGATCGGTGAAGATGTCGTGCAGGCCGTCGTAGGCCATGTGGTCGCGCAGCGTGACATCGCCGTACTTGAACCCGGCGCGGCTCTTCTCGAGGAGGTGCGGGGCCTGGCTCATCGACTCCTGGCCCCCGGCGACGACGATGTCGAACTCGCCCGCGCGGATCAGCTGATCCGCCATGGCGATGGCGTTGATGCCGGACAGACACACCTTGTTGATCGTCAACGCCGGAACGTTCATCGGGATACCGGCGGCGACGGCGGCCTGACGGGCCGGGATCTGCCCGGCACCGGCGGTGAGGACCTGGCCCATGATGACGTACTCGACCTGCTCGGGGGCCACACCGGCCCGCTCGAGCGCACCGGAGATCGCGACACCGCCGAGATCGGATCCGGAGAAATCCTTGAGCGAGCCCTGCAGACGCCCCATGGGCGTCCGGGCTCCGGCGACAATCACCGCACGTGTCGTCCCAGTCATCGATACTCCTCCGATTTCTCTACTTCTCATATGGGTTTATGGAACCGAACTCCGAATCGCCGAAGCCGGCTGCGGGTGCGGGTGCGTCACCACCATGCACAGATCGACACGTAGTCGGAACAGACTCATGCATCACGTCGAGTGCAGCGGCCTTGGTACCGATGTAGGCCGAAATACACGGGGCAGCATGGAGTCCCGCAGTGCAGCTTTTCCCTTGCGCGACAACTCCACTGCGACAGTACGGTTACTGGATCGGAGGTCACCGCGACAGCGACACGGCCGCGAAGTAGCCACCGTTACGACACCGTCATCGACTCGTCGCTGGCCTTCGGGATCGGCCGGTAGCACGCTCCGAGCAGAATTCCGGCCGCACACAGCCCACCGACCAATGCGATCGTGCCGGCGCCCCACCCGTCGAGCAGGTTACCTCCGAAGATCAGATGATCGAGACTCGCACTGCCCGCACCCATGATCGCGACGACGACAGCACCACCGGCCAGCACGAGGTTGTACTCCCAACCGTCCGCTGCGATGAAAAACCCTTTACCTCGATGCACGGTCCAGGCGGCCACGAACATCAACGCGACGAACCCCGCAGCAGCGAACGGGGTGAACAAGCCGAGAGCAAGGGCGATGCCCGCTCCTAGTTCAGTGAGGGCAGCAAGCCAAGCGTGTACCTTGCCGGGCCGCATGCCGATACTGTCGAACCACCCGACGGTACCGGGAATACGACCTCCGCGGAAGAGTTTCCCGTATCCATGGGCGGCCATTGTCAATCCGAGCAGTACTCGGAGTACCAACAAGCCGGTATCGATAGCGTCCATTTCAGCTCCGATTCTCAAAACGTGATTGCTCGCGGAGTTGTATCCGCTGGAATGCACGTTGATGTCGAAGAAGCCTGTCCCCGCGGACCGGCCTCACTAGCCGCCGCCGTGTTGTCGAAGCGTCCGAATTCATAATCGGACCGCCCTCAGGGAGAGGAGTGAACCAGCAACGATACCGGGCTGCGTCACGTGGCCGGTACCGACGATGGCCACCCGCCCGATCACGTGCGTCACCGGCCTTTCGAACAGTTCTGTATCCATAACTTCCTTCAAAACCCGTGCGATCCCCAGGCTCGCCGCTTGTAGCGACACCTCCGTCGTGATCGTCAACGGACGGTGATGAGTGGCAGATGATGGGTTTCGGAGAACTCCACGCATTCTGCGTGAGACATAAGTTGGGTGGGATCGTTGATCCCGACCAATTCTGCGAACAAGGCACCTGGACGCAGTTCCGTACCTGCGGTCAGGCTCAACGCAATTGCCGCCGCACTGTCCTGCATATCGGAAGCACATGGGTCGATGGCGATCGGGACGAGGTGCCCGGGTCGAGTGAGAGCTCTCGGACCGGCCCCCGGGTCGACAAGGACACGGGCAGTGGTCGCACGATCGGCGGCAGAGATACCGGTACTTGTCCCCTGCACGGCATCCACGCCTACGCACATCCGAATTTCACCTGTGTCGAACGGGTTCATCGGCGGCAACATCAACTCCTCACAGCGCCCGCGCGGAAGCGCGATCTGCACGAACCCCGACGAGTATCGGACCATGAACGCGACCGCGGCTGTCGACGCCGCATGTGCGGCGACGACGAGGAACCCGTGCCCACGAAGACCGGACACGATGACGAGTCCTCCCCCTGCGAGGTGCTCGATCGCACTATTACTCGAATGTCTTGGCTGCCCAGGCGTTCGCACCGAGTGCCGTGTCACCAACTGTGGGACGTCCGTGTCACGCTGGCTGGATGTCAACGTCATAGGAACTGCTCCTGCCGTCTCGTGTAAGCCGTCCGCGCTGGCCGGCCAGCGCAGTGAATCCGGTTCTCATATCGAGCAGTGCACGAGTCCAGAACCGAGTTCCTACACCACTACCCGGATTACATTCCGAACATGTCAGAGGTCGATGCGAGCAAAGTCGGGTTCGGTCTTCTCCCGAACCTCGTCCTCTGTCACTCCAGGCGCCAACTCGACCAAGGCCAAACCACCTCCATCCGGGAGGACATCGATCACAGCAAGGTCTGTGATGATCCGCTGGACGACTCTGCGCCCGGTATAAGGCAACGAGCACTCGTCGACGATCTTGTAAGATCCGTCGTAGGCCACGTGTTCCATCAGTACGATGAGCCGCTTTGCCCCGTGGACCAAGTCCATCGCGCCACCCATTCCCTTGACCATTTTCCCGGGAATCATCCAGTTCGCGATGTCACCTGCGGCGGAAACCTGCATTGCTCCAAGAATCGCCGCGTCGATCTTGCCGCCGCGGATCATGCCGAACGACATGGCGGAGTCGAAGATGGAGGCTCCGTCTCGAAGCGTGACGGTTTCCTTGCCTGCGTTGATCAGATCCGCGTCCTCGTCACCTTCGAAGGGGTAAGGGCCCGTACCCAGTACTCCGTTCTCCGATTGCAGCACCAACTCCATGTAGTCGGGAACATAGCTGGGTACCAGTGTCGGGAGTCCGATTCCCAGGTTCACATACGAACCGTCACTCAGCTCCGAGGCAGCTCGCGCTGCCATCTCTCCTCGTGACCAGCTCATGCCTGCACCACTTTCCTCTTCGAGTCATTGTGCGTCGATGCCGAGGAAACACTGCGCTCGCGCACCATCCGCTTCTCAATCCGTTTGTCCGCAGCCTCTTCCGGGGAGAGCGCAACCACGCGGTGCACGTACACCCCAGGCGTGTGCACATCGTTCGGCGCAATTTCCCCGGGTTCCACCAAGAGCTCGACTTCTGCGATGGTGATCCTGCCGCACATCGCAGCCAGAGGGTTGAAATTGCGCGCCGAATCCCTGAAGACAAGGTTGCCGTGTGGGTCGCCCTTCCAGGCTCGGACCAGCGAGAAATCCGATACGAGGGCTTCCTCCAGAACGAAGTCCTTCACGCCATCACCCATGTCGAAAGACCGGACCGATTTCGGAGGGGACGCAATTGCCACATTGCCGTCCTTGTCGTACCGCCACGGCAGCCCCCCTTCCGCAACCTGGGTACCGACCCCGGTCTGCGTGTAGAAGCCGGCGATCCCCGACCCACCGGCACGCATTCGCTCCGCGAGTGTCCCTTGAGGCGTAAGTTCCACCTCGAGTTCTCCGGCGAGATACTGGCGAGCGAACTCTTTGTTCTCCCCGACATATGAAGCAACCATTCGGCGCAGGCGACCCGCGGCCAGCAAAAGGCCCAGTCCCCCGTCGTCAACGCCGGCATTGTTGGAATAGACCTCCAGGTCGCAAGTCCCTTTCTCCAGCAATGCGGCGATAAGGACCGACGGGATTCCACATAGTCCGAACCCACCTACCGCGATAGTTGCGCCGTCATTGATGTCCGCGACAGCTTCATCCGCGGAATCCATAACCTTGTTCATCGTCTTAACTCCATCAGGTGATCGACCCGGTGCCGGCATTCGGATCCGCGAACCGTTGACCTGCGATCCACAGGATCGTTGCCCGTCAATATTTCTCGCAAAAATAGGACGGGATCGACTGGCAGGGGCGATGTTCGGATTGTTCTACCAGTTCCTGATCTGAGAGCCACAGAAACAGTGCGAAATAGATACTCGCTCCGGCAGATCAGGCACGCTATTGCGGACTACGTCTGGTTCGCATCTACTAGGTCAGCCGACGCGTAGCAGCTCTGTTCAGGGTGATGTCTACCGCATGGCTCGCAACTGCGCGACCTACCCGAAGAATCGGGATCTCGGCGAGGCGGTTCGCAATGCGACCGGACACGGGCGCTTCGGCGAAACTTGGGGTGAAGAACTTGATCTCCGCATTTCCCCGCCACACTCTGTCGTATCGTGCCCCCTGCGTAAGAATTGTCGGATAATCCGCATCGGGAACCGGTTCCTCGTCAGCAGTGGGAGTCGCAGTAATATGCTTCCACCCGAGCCAATGGTAGGTACTCGAAGCGTTGTTCACACGTTCCAAGTACTCATTCGACGTAGGCTCCATATTCGAAAAGTTGATGGACAACAGATCTGTTCCATATTCGCTGCATACAACCTCGAAGGATTCCTCACCGACCGAAGCAGAGGGTATGTCCGCGTAGACCTTCGGTACGCCCAGATATTCCCGTCCGGCGACCACCGAGTTCGAATCATCCTCCCACACAACGAGGCTGAACGGGCCCTGAACGGTTTCCTTCTTGCCGCGGAAGATGGCGTCGATGTGTACCGCAACGAGGCTGTAGCCGCGTCCGGCCAACCAATCCAGATTGGAAAGCCTTGCGTAACTGATCATTACTGTCGGAGTGTCCGTCAGTTGATAGAAGGACGGAAGGAGATCGGCAACGGCATCCTTGCTCGTCTCGAAAGTCACTCTCGCGGACCATCCGGTCGCTCCGGTCGAGACCGGCGGCATCTGCGATGCCCCGAAACTTGCTGGCATGTCCAGGCGATTCTCGTAGGTCATCTTTGCCTCCTTCAGACAGTGCGACTCTTCGACCGACTCCAGATCGAGTCACCGCTGTCGGCTCTGGGCCCAATACTGCACAAGTACCACGACACAGTCAAGGCTGACTGTGCATTTTCGTAGGAATACTCGTGCGGACCCTTGCGCGTCCAGGTGAGGTCGAGCCCGTGGGTTCACGACCTCACCGGCAACGAGACGCAGTACACCCACGAAAACCAGCTTCCGCTCAGCACCGCAGTCAGGAAAGGGAGCGCCGCGGGGTCACCCCTACTGGGGGTGACCTACGAGCACAACCGTGAGGAGCTGCGGGCGTATCGCAACAGCGCGAAGAGCAGTCACCCGCGGTCCGGGGACGCTGCGAAACGTCGACGCCATTCCGAGACAAGGGCTTCAGATAAAATACGGACCAGTACACACTGCCGGGAAAACTGGGATGGATGACCGATGAACATGATGAACGCCGGAGGGAAGATCGAGGCCGGTGTGGATCACCCTCGCTCGAGTCCCGCCGTTCCGAGAGGACCTGCGTATACCGGATCCAGCCGGTCCCGCCGGGCCAACACAAATCTGTCGCCTACCGGCTCGTTCATCTCCCTGAGATCCCGGAAGGTCTTCACCACGACTCTTCGGGCGATACGCCAATCACCGTCCCGGCGTTCGAAACGGTCGATGTAACGACCGACCGAGGTCATCAGACGTCGCGGTTGCCCAGGACCCGCCTTGAGGACATGCATACCCGTGTAATACGTCTCGGTCATGGCCACGTCACCCTCCAATTCGATCTGGGTGCTGCCGAGCACATGCGAGACGCTGTCGAAAGTCTCTTCCATTTTCTGCATGGCAAATTCTGCAAACTCCACGACCGTACCCACGAACGACCCGTGGTCGTCGATTGCATCCGGGTGGTAAAGGGAGAGCAGAAGTTCACGATCGCCCCGGTCCACGGCCCGGCAGTACAACGCGAGCACGTTCCGGATCGCTTCGCGGTCACAGTGGGCATTCCAATCGACACCAGATCCCGACCGAGACAGTTCTGCGCCCATAGCTCCTTCTCAGCGTTTCGTCCGGCATTCGGAGCATCATGCGAGCTCCGAGAGGAGTACATCCGGTTCTCTCCAGGGTGTTGTCACTCGGTCGAGGCCGATAAACCAGGCAACCAGACAACCAAATCGGGCCAGAGGATGATCAATAGCACGACGCCCAGCACAGCCAGGACGAATGGCATGATCCCCTTATAGACGTCCACCAGCGTGATCCGCCGACCGAGGTTCACCTTCGGATCCTGGGCCAGCCGGTGGATCACGAAGACGAGCATTCCGATCGGCGGGAAGACCATACCGATCTCACACATGATGATGATGAAGACGCCGAACCACAGCATATCGATGCCGACAGCCTCCAACGGCGCCTGCAAGAGCGGAACCGTGAGCAGAATCATGGGCGTGGACTCGAGGAACATGCCGAGAACGATGTACACGACCACAAGGATCAACAGAAGCTGCACACGTCCGAGGTCGAGACCCACCAGATAACTGGTGAGCGCTTGAGCAAGGCCACTCAGGGTGATGATCCGGCCGATCAGGAGTGCACCGATCAGCACGAGGAACAGACTGGCGACCGAGGCCACTGCGTCCACCGCGCTGTCCTTCACGAATGACGCCAAGCTCCGCACGCCACGCTTACCGGAGCCCAGGCTCAGCCATCCGAACAGGAGAGCCACCAATGCGCCGACGGCAGCCGATTCCGTGGCGGTGAAGATCCCTGAGATGATCCCACCGAGCACGACGACCGCGACGGTCACGAGCGGGATCAGGCCGCCGAGAGATCGGAGCCGGTCCCCAAGGGTGACACCTTCCATGCTCGCCCGTGGCGCCATGGAGGGCCGTACCATCGCCCAGACAAAAATGGTCACCGAGAATGCCAGGGCGAGTAGCACACCGGGCACGATCCCGGCAACAAGCTGCGGACCGACAGGCACCTGCGCGACCCCGGCATAGATGATGAGCAGGATACTCGGGGGGATGACCTGTCCTAGCGTGCCCGCCATGGCGACCGTTGCCGTCGCGATTTTCGGCGAGTAGCCGATCTTGAGCATCTCCGGAATCGCCATGCGGCCGAGTGCGAACGAGATGCCGATCGTGCTGCCGCTCGTCGCTGCCAGGCCGGCGCCGGCGGCATTGGTCGCGATCGCGGGCCCCCCAGGCAACCGACCGAACCAAAGGTACATGCTGGCAAACGCCTTCGCCGTCATACCGCTGCGCCACATCGCAACGCCCATGAGAGCGAACAGGGGGATGACGCTCAGGCTCCAGCTGGCCACCCCGTCGAAGACGAGTTCCTGCAACGACGAAGTCGCCATTCGGTGACCGCGGAGGCTGAACAACCCGACGACCGCTGCCAGGATCATCGCTACGCCCACCGGAATACCGATGAACATGATGTTGACCAGCAATATGATCGTGAGAATGCCGACGGTCAGTCGATCCAGGTCTGCGAACAGCATGACTCCGGCAATGCCTACCGCCGCCATCCCGAAGACGAGTCCGAACCAATTCAGGGCGCTCGCTATTTTCTTCGGCGGCTTCGGTGGCGCGGTGTCGATGTCAACCGGATCCAACGTGCTAGTCATCAATAGGCTCCTTCTCCGTGGCGCGCATTCCGAACAACTCACACAGCCGCGCGCCCGCGCAGATCAACAGCAGCGTCACGCCTATGGCGACCAGGAAACGGCCAGGCCAAATCGGAACATTCGTCACGGCTGTCTTCTCACCGATTTCGAATGCGGCAAACGCTCGTTCCCAGCACAACACCGTCACCCAGGCCATCAGACCTCCGACAACGATTGCGCCCACGATGTCGGCAACCTTCGCACCGACCGGGCTCAGCGCGTCCGTGAGGACGGTTACCCGGATCTGCTCACTGCGGAGCTCGGTACTGCCCAATGCCAATAGCGCGAGCCCTGGCATCCAGAGGTACTGGACCATGTCGAGGGTCGCAGGCAGCGGGTCGCCGGCTACGCGCGCCAGAATGTCGATAATGATATTGAAGCCCATAAGCCCGACCAGCACACCAGCGAGGCCGACACCTCCCGCTGCAATCCTGTCGACCAACCGAAGGACGACCGGACGACGGTGTATGTCGTCGGGCTTCCCAAGGGCGACTTGGCTACTCATCGTCAGACCGGCCCGTCGAAACAGCTTCCAGAATCAATTCCTGGTAGCCGTCCCAGTCCACCTGCTCGGTTCCGGCTACGAACGAGGAGGCCACTGCGTCGGGAGAATAGTCGTCGTCGATGGCTACGCCGAGGTCCTCGAGTGCGGCAGAATTTCGCTCGATCGAGTCCACGTACCACTGAAGCAGACCTTCCGCGTCATCGACGCCTGCAGGTGCATCGGACACCATCTCTTCCAGCCTCCGCTCCTGCTGAGCGTAGAGAAGGTCGAGGAATGGCTGCATGTCCGCGATTGCGACGTTGTTCTTCTCGAGGGTCTCGATCACGGTGGCCCGCTGCTCGACAGCGAGCTTCGGTGTCTCGGTCGAGAATATGGCAGCAGCGTCTCGAATAATTTCTTGGGCTTCAGCCGGAAGGCTCTCCCAGATCTCCTGATTGATCACCAGGCCGGCGCCGGTGTTCACCGACATCGGCAGAGGCAGGTAAGTGTCGGCGACTTCGAAGAGACCGGCCTGGAGGAGGAACGTAGTGGATACCACCGCACAATCGATAACTCCACGCTGCAGAGCCTCGTACAACTCTCCCGAGGGTATGGACACCGGTGAAATACCGAGTGCCTTCGCCTCGCCGTTCCATGGCTCCCCGGGAACACGCGCGGAAGCGCCCTGGAGATCCTCAGGCGTCGTTACCGGTCGCGAGCAGATCATCTCGTTACTGCTCGCTGAGTTCATCGCGAGCGGAACGAGGCCGTGACTCGTAAATTCCTGGAGGAAAGGCAAATCCTCATCGAGATACATCTCGATGTGGGTCGGCACGCCGACCAGGTTGCTCGCCGGGTAGCTGTCCGGCGGCACTGCCCCGGCACCTGAGAACCAGTTCGCTATCGGCATCTCGGTGGGCGCCGACGCGATCGCCAACCGTCCCATGTCGGCAACCCCGTCGCGAATACCGGAGGCCATCTGGGGGGCGTCCAACAGCGCCTGCGACCAGTAGGGCGTAATGGTGATCTTGCCCCCGGACTCGCTTTGCACGTAATCGATCATCGCCTGGGCCGCTTTGCCGTCCGGGGAATCGGGCGACACGAGGTCAGCGTAGTTGAGAGTGATCGGTTCCATGGACGCGAGATCGCCCGAGCCCGCTGCCCCACTCCCACCGCCACCCGAGCACCCCGTGAGCGCCAAGATCAAGATACTCCCGGCGGCAACTGCTGCCGTCTTCCTACTGCGCATGTTTACTCTCTCTACGGTCGGATCCGAATCAAATTCGAACTTGGACAGGAGAAACAACGGCGAACGAAATCTTTTGCCGATGGCGCCTATTCACGCCAAGCAAGGTGTGATGTCGTTCAGCCAGGAAAGCCGAACCCGTTCTGACGTGACGTCCGTCACGAAGAACGTACGGGACAAAATAACTCCAGTCAACACTGACCGGACCTTCGTCCGATCACACGACCCGAGACCCTCAACTGCAGTGCTGACAGCTCGGCAAACTGTATTTTCCACGCGCCCAATACATTCGACGTGGGAGAACCGAAGGGGCAGATCAACTGCCATCAGCTCGTCTGCGGTCGGTAACAACCACTCCGACCACCTGTGGCTCGCAATCGCGATTGCGAACTCGTGTTTGTATCCCTCGACCACGCTCTCGTAGTGTGATCAGTTTCGGCCACATCGAGCGACTGCGACGCGAAACCTCGGGGAACATCCCGTCGCCAGCGGTGGTCCGTTGTGCCCCCCCCCCCCCCCCGATTTTCTGGTGCGACTCCCCCGTCCAGCGCCCGGGTGCGGCGACGGGTCCACGGACTTTGCTCTCGCAGCCCGTGCGGGGCCACGAATCCATGCATTGCGTGCAACTATCAAGCCTGCATATGCATTGGTCAGATTCGTGACTGAAATGCACAATGAGTTTTCCGACACATATACGTACGAAAGGGGCCGCTGTATGTCTGTTCGTAGCGACCACATAACTCTTGCCGCGTTCGCGTCCGCATCGTCGACGCACGGATCGATCGGCGCATGGACCCACCCGCGGACCGATCCGCGAATACTCACTGCGGACTACTACATCAACCTGGCGCGTACGTTGGACCGTGGCGGCTTCGACATCCTCTTCTTCGATGATCGTCTCGCGATGCCTGCGGCATTTGGTGATTCGCCCGCAGAGGCGGCCATGAAGGGATCTCGTGCGGTAAAACTCGATCTCATCTCGGTCCTCTCACTCGTGGCCTCACACACGTCACGAATCGGCCTCGGGGCCACGTACTCGACGACTTACCACGCGCCGTACCATGTCGCCCGCGCCTTCGCCACGCTGGACCATCTGTCCGCCGGCCGCGCAATCTGGAATATCGTCACATCGCTCAACAGCAATGAGGCGGAGAACTTCGGCACCGAATACCTGGACTCCAGCACTCGCTACGACCGCGCCGACGAATTCCTCGAGATCGTCACCGGGCTGTGGGAGACATGGGAGCGCGACGCTCTGCAGATGGACCGCTCGACCGGTGTGTTCGCCGATCCCACCAAGGTGCATGAGCTCGGATACAACGGGAAATGGCTCTCGTCTCGTGGCCCGCTCACCGTCCCGCAGCCCCCGCAGGGCTGGCCGATCCTCCTGCAGGCAGGCCAATCGGGGCGGGGTATGGAGTTTGCAGGACGATGGGCAGACCTCACCTTTACGTCGCCAAGGAACATCGAGAAGGCTCGAGCACACTACTCGTCGCAAGCGCAGCTAGCAGCGCAGGCGGGCCGCCCGGAGGGGGATGTCAAAATTCTTCCCGCGGTGCAAGTCATTGTGGCCGAGGACAACGAGACCGCCGTCGCACGAGCGCGTTACTTCGACCGGTTGGCTACCCCCGAGGAAGAACTGATCTTCTTGTCGGAACAAGCGAACTTCGACTTCAGCAAGTTGCCGATGGATTCCCCCCTGCCCCCCGATCTCCTGGATTCGATCGAAGGTGCGCGCGGCAACGTCGCCAAGGCCGTCGAGGCCGCACAAGCAACGTACGGACCCGATGCCACACTGCGCGAGCTGGCACACGGGCCGATGCGAAGCACTCTGGTTCGCTTCGTCGGCGACCCCAATAGTGTCGCCGATCAGATGGCCGAGTGGTTCGAGACGAGAGCCTGCGATGGATTCTCGATCGTCCCCGCCGACACCCCGGGGTCGTTCGAAGACTTCGCCCGCCTCGTCATTCCTGAACTCCGCCGCCGCGAGCTGATGCCCGAACTCGATGAAGCACCCACGCTTCGACAGCGCCTCGGACTTCGCGACCGCGCCTCCAGGTAAATCCGCCTCGCTCCGATCGTCCCATGGGAAACCAAGCGAACCCGTCGTCGGAACCGCACGACGGACGCAAATTTCGGTCCGGTTTCGTCAACTCCATGACCGTCCTGTTCCAGCCATCCAGTTAGGAAGGCAGTCAGCAATGTTGCAAAGTACGCGTGCTCCTCGGTCCCCCAGTTCCGACCGCCGGCCGTCGCCGGAGAAGTTCAAAGCGGTTTTCAGTGCCCATCCGGCGGGCGTCGCGGTCATAACGGCCGATGCGGGAGAAGGACCAGTGGCCCTCACCGCCACGTCCGTGTTCTCGGTAAGTACCGATCCACCACTCCTCGGGTTCTCGCTATCGATGCAGTCGTCCAGCACTCCGACCATTCGAAATGCTGAATCGGTTGTGGTGCATCTCCTCGGCGCCGACGAACTCGCGCTTGCAAAGCTCGGCGCTACGAGTGGGATAGACCGATTCGAAGACGAGTCGATCTGGACGCGTCTCGCAGGTGGAGAGCCGCTGTTTACCGAGGCCCCACGGTGGATACGCGGCTCGATCATCGACTCGATGGAAGCCGGACTCTCTTACGTTGTCCTGGTTCGGGCCGAAGAAATAGTCGATGACGATTCGGGTATGTCGCGAGCCCCTCTCGTCTACCACGATCATAGTTGGCACAGACTCTCGGAATCATCCCGACTTCACTAGTTCGCTGGTCGCGGAGAAGAGTTCGAAGTTCTGTATCTGTCCCGATCTGGGCCCTCGAGATCTGTGGTCTTACAGCTCTCGTAACCAGTCTCGGTCGAACAAGGAGTAGGTGAGCAATGAAAAACGCCGCATTCATTCCCAGGAACGGATCGGGAACTCGATCGCGCTTCCGGGAAATCATCCGGGAGGGCCGTAAGCCGATCGGCACTTTTGTGATGTCCTCGGACCCCAATGTAACGCTGGTGCACGGACACGCAGGGTATGACTGGGTACTCATCGATTGTGAGCACGGCATCATCGGGATGGAGTCGGTCCGATCGCACCTACTAGCCGCTGCCGCAACCGGCTTGGTACCGATTGTGCGAGTGCTGGAGAACAATCCCACCCTGATCCAGCAGGCTCTCGATGCGGGGGCAGGCGGCATCGTGATCCCGAAGGTGAGCAGCGCTGACGACGTACGCCGTGCGGTTGCAGCCAGTAGGTATGAAGTCGGGGGGAGGGGTACGTGCTCGGCCATAGCTCCCACGGGCTTCACGCGCGTCGACTGGCCGGCCTTCCAGGACAGGGCAAACCAGGAAACGGTAGTCATCCCGCTGATCGAGAGTCGGGCGGGTCTCTCGAATATCGACGAGATCCTTGATGTCGACGGTATCGACCACGTCTTCTTCGGACCCTCTGATCTCGCACAGGACTTGGGCATCGATATGCTCGAAGATGCCGCTGAACTGATCGGGCTTTGGGAGACTGTGGTGGACGCCGCCCATTCGCGCGGTGTTCTCGCCGGCGCACCGCTCGGATTCGGTTTCGATCAACGGGCCGATTTCGGGACCGTCGGGAGCGACCTGAACACGCTTCGCTCAGCCGCGGAGTCAGCGCTCGATGAATTTCGCAAGCGAGAGGTGAGGATGGACCAAACGGCAGGACCCGTTGACAATCTCGCCCCCACGGCCGGGAGCGGGATCAACCGGGACGCCCCCGTGTCGCCGTGATCTACCCTTTCGGATCGGACTGGGGATAGATTCCCGACCTGTGCACTCGACGTCGGCTCTAGATCCAGAAACTACGTGGACGAAGCGACGTGTGTCCTGTGAACCCCAGGGACGGACATACGCTGGTTCCGGCACATACGAACTTCATTCAAGGGGTGAAACACGATGCTCGATCTCCAACGGATGAAGCACGCGATCGCAGTCGCCAACGCCGGTCAATACAGCGAGGCGGCAAACATCATCCCGATGTCTCAATCCGCCTTGAGTCGTAGCATTCAGACTCTTGAGCGGCAATATGGGATTCGTATCTTCGAGCGTGGACGGTCGGGGGCCGTCCTGACTCCTGACGGTGCAAAGTTCATCTCGTATGCCGAGGATCTGGTGCGGCATGCGGAAGCTGCCGAGCGGGATCTACAGCTCCTCGCGAAGGGGACACACGTACCCACGAGATTTGGTCTCGGCCCCGTGTCGGCCTCAGCGTTCCTGCCCACTCTGCTCCGGAAAATAATGAGCAGACCCGAGGCACCCACGGTCCGAGTGGTGGTGGGCTCCAACGCGACTCTTCGCCACCTGCTTCGCAGCGCCGAGATCGAGTTCTATCTGGGCGGGCTGCCACTTCCTTCCGAAAGCGATCGTTTGGGTCCGGGCTATGCCGTCCGACAGGTAGCCGGACCGGCCAGGGTCGTCTTGCTTGTACGGGACGGCCACCCACTGCTCGACGGACCCTTGACGCGGGACCGGCTGGCCACGTACCCCGTGCTGGCGGGTTCATTCGTTCGACAGGTATTCCCGATCGCAGAGCTCGCTGATCTCGGAATCCGAGAACCGACGATCGAGTTGGACAACTACGAAATTCTGGCCGACCTGACGCGCGACAGTGACGCCATACTGATCGGCGGCGCCGCATTCGCTGAGGGCGATCGACTCGGATTGCGGGGCCTCTCCATCGATATCTCCGGCAAATCGCAGTCTTTCTCCGTGATCGCGCATTCTACCGAACGGCGCCTCACTCCGCTCGCTGCAGAATTGATAGAGGACCTCATTTCTATGACCGATACCGGCCGAGAATGGGTGCGCGATGTTCCACCCATCTGACAACCGCACTCGGTCGCGGACGCGGACGCAACAGTGCCAAAGTCTTGCATCCGCAGCAATTAGCTATTCCTAGAACAAGTCGGCGAGTTCAATTTATATAAATAGCCAACTCCGCCACGCACCACGCACCTCGGGAGATACACAGAATGAAGCCCGTTCTCAAACGCAGACTGCAAAGCGGCGAAGCCGTTTTCGGTGCTCTGCAGAACATTTTTGCTCCACCTGTAACCGAAGCCATCGCGCGGGCAGGTGTCGACTTCATCTTGTTCGATCTCGAGCATGCCGGATACGCAACGAGCGAACTTGATTCTTGCATCCTGACTGCCTACGGCTATGACGTCCCTGCGCTGGTCCGCCCGCGGGAAATCAATCATTCCCTCATCGAACAAGCACTGGAAGCGGGGGCTCAAGGAGTCGTGCTTCCGACCGTGGAGACACGGGAACAATGCGAACTGATCGTTCAAGCATGCAAGTACGGACCCTGGGGGGCAAGGGGATTCGACCCGACATACCCAGTCTCACGGTGGATGGACCACTACAATGTCGATACGTACCTGGCTGATGCAAACCGAGACACTCTGGTGATCATCCTTGTAGAGACGCCCATGGGCTTCGCCAATTTGCCCGAGATGCTCGAAGTAGACGGAATCGACGGTGTGATGTTGGGCGCAGCCGATCTTACCGTCAGAATGGGCAAGCCTATCGGCGGAACTATGGGAGGGCTGACCGGCGACGAGGAGGTCACCGAAATTCTCAGACGTGCCAGAAAGCAGACCATCGACGCGGGGAAGATCTGCCTGGCTGTCGCGCGCCGAGATACGGTGCGTGACAGCTACGACGAGGGGGCACGGATGTTCATATCCCCGACGATGGACGGTTTCGTGCTTTTCGATTACTACAGCGAGGCAGTGAGATACGGGCGATCCAGCATTAGCTGAAAATAGCTGGCTCTTCGGTTCGGCGCCCCGTGAAAGGGTCCCGCGGGGGCGTCGAGCCACTACTGGACAGCTCCCCCTGGGAACCGTGGTTGTTGATCAACGACGAATCCGATCGAGTCCACCTTTGCGGCGGTGCGGCTTCGGACCAGGGTGACGAAGGACCCGGGCTCGCGGACGGCCGGTATGGCGATGGCATACAATCTGATCGAAGCGGCGCAGTCGCAATGGCGGCCCGTCAACGCTCCCCCACTGGCGTCTCTGGTGCCGGTCGGCGCGTTGTTCCCCAAGGGTAAACTCCGCGATCCGCCGGTCGATATCACCCGGAACCTCGGCCCGATACCTCGTGTCAGAGGTCGCGTAACGATCCCCGACTTACGGGATTTGACTACTCGCCATCGACAACCCCATGCTCAACAACGAAGTCATCCGAATCGACGGAGCAAATCGCACGACGCCGCGCTAGGTCGTTCCTGCTGGTAACTTGAATGAAAGGCACGTGGTGACTGCACAACTGCACTATCAGGACAAGGTTGCTGTCCTTCATCTCGGAGACGGCGAGAACCGCTTCACGCCCCAATGGATCGACACAGTCGACACTCTGTTGGACGAGGTCATGCGCGAAGGTGTTCAGGGTCTGATCACGACCGCCGACGGCAAGTTCTACTCGTACGGACTCGACCTTGATTGGTTGACTGCACACAAAAGCCAACGAGAATGGTACTTCGAGCGTGCGCAGCAATTGTTCGCGCGGATCCTGACCCTTCCTCTGCCGACTGTTGCTGCGGTCAACGGACATGCATTCGGGGCCGGGGCCATGCTGGCACTCTCTCACGATTACCGAATTATGCGTGCCGATCGGGGCTTCTACTGTTTTCCTGAAGTCGACGTCCAGGTACCCTTCACCTCCGGCATGGCCGCATTGATCCAAGCCAAGCTCACACCCCAGGCTGCGATCACCGCGATGACGACCGGGTATCGATACGGTGGCATCGAAGCACGGGAGAATGGGCTTTTGGACCGTACGGTAGATGAAGCGTCCCTGGTTGACAGCGCACTCGAGTTGATCAGACCCATAATCGGTAAGGACACTTCGACTCTCGGCGCCATCAAGTCAACCATGTTCGCGTCGGTCGTCGACGCACTCGTCAGGTAAGAGTGCACGATCGTCCCGCATACCCCGGCGTAGCGGGTCCCTCGACCGGTACGACCGCCGGATCATAGACTTCGACGGATACCCACGCCGGTAGGGAGGACGACATCGTGCAAGTGGCGCCGGGCTGACGAGTTGGCCGCGGAAGTCAAGAACGGCAAGGAGATCGCCGCCGCACTCGAGGAACTGCGGGAGCAGAAGAGCCGACTCGAGCGGCTGCTCACCGGCACCATGCGCATGTCGGAGCGGTTCGCGCGCAAGGTTGTTGGGCTCTCCCGATCCGCCTACCGACGGCTGCCGTTGGCGCAGACGCCGGACGATCCGGATGCCGATCTACGCGCAGAGCTGCGCAGCTATTCCCGCAAGCATCCGCGGCACGGGTTCCGCCGGGCGTGGGCGTGGCTGGGCTACGACCAGGGCGTCTGGTCAACAAGAAGTAGGTCCACGGCCTGTGGAAGGAAGAGGGTCTGCAGGTCCGGCGCGCCCCACGCCGCAAACGCGCCGGGCAATCTTCCGTTCCGGTCGTCGACGCAGATGCTCCGAATGTTGTGTGGGCCGTCGACTTCCAGTTCGACTCGACCGTCGGCGGCAGGACGGTGAAGATCGCGTCGATGGTCGACGAGCCTCCCCCAAGCACTGCGTGCAGGGTGGTACCCCCACCCGGATGTCGTTGCTGAACATCGTGGACCGCTCGATCACCGCCGACCGATTGATCGAGGGCTTAGAGAAGGCGTTCGCGATGTGGGGTGGTCCGCCGCTGGTCTTGCGCATGGACAATGGGCCCGAGTTCATCTCAGAAGCACTGCGGGCCTTCTGCGCCGGCTCGTCCGCTTTCTCGGAGTCTCGGGAGGACCGACGCACCTGCATGTCCAGATTCTCGACGGAATGGAGCATCTGACGCTGGGGGCGGCGCGGACGCACCCCACGACGCGGCAACACCCCCGCCGATGGCGGGAGTGTTGCACGTAGGAGAGCTCTACTGCGCAGGCGCCGGCATGTGGACGGTCTTGATCTCGAAGAATTCCTCAAGACCTTCGATACCACCCTCACGACCCTGACCGGACTGCTTGTAACCACCGAACGGCAGCGTGAAGTCCATTGTCGCAGTGTTCACGCTGATCGTGCCCGTGCGGATGCGGCGCGCAACCTCGAAGCCATGATCGATGTCCTCGGTGTACACCGCGCCCGACAGGCCGTACATCGAATTGTTGGCGATCGCGATCGCATCCTCTTCGTCCTCGTAGGTGATCACCGAGATGACCGGGCCGAAGACCTCTTCCTGCGCGATCCGCGAATCGGGATCGACGTTGTCGAGCAGCGTCTGGGCCACAAAGAAGCCTTTCTCGAACCCGTCCGGTCGCCCACCACCGAGCACGACCTTCGCTCCGTCTTCCTTCGCGATGTCGATATACCCGAGCACCCGGTCCTGCTGACGCTTCGAGGCGAGCGGGCCGAGAAAGTTGGTCGGCTCCCAGGGATTGCCCATCGGCAGCGCACCGTACGCAGCCTCGAGCACCTCGAGCACCTCGTCGTGGCGCTTACGCGAAACGAGCACCCGGGTCAGGGCGATGCAAGCCTGACCGGACTGCATGCAGCTCCCCATGGGAAGGCTTTGCACCACATGGTCGATGTTCGCATCGTCGAGGATGATCGCCGCGGACTTGCCGCCGAGTTCGAGCGAGACCCGTGCGATGCGCTCACCGGCCAGCGACATGATGCGCCGGCCCGCGGCGGTACTCCCGGTGAAGGTGACGTGGTCGACCTCGGGGTTGGTCACGAGGGTCTCCGACACCTCGCGATCGGCACACAGCACGCTCACCACGCCCTCGGGGATACGGCCTTCATCGACGAGTTCGCCGATGATGTCAGCGAACACCGACGGCGAAAGCGGCGCCTCGGGTGCAGTCTTGAGCACGATGGAGCAGCCGGCTGCCAGTGCGGGGGCGACCTTGAAGGCGATCGTTCCGGGACCGTTCCACGGGATGATCGCGGCGACCACTCCGGTGGGTTCCTTGACGATGCGGGAGACGCCTCCGGCGGCACGGGGACGTTCCTCGAGCGTCTCGAACTCACGGGCAACCGCGGCCACTGCGCGGAACAACTCGCCGAGCATCTCCTGGGTCGGCCGGCTCACACTGACCGGCACCCCAACCTCGATCACGCCGATCGGGGTAAGTTCGTCCACGCGTTGTTCGAGACGATCGGCGATGGCGTCGAGCACGTCGGCACGCTCGGCCATGGTGCGCGCAGCCCACTCCCCCTTGTCGAACGACTCACGAGCCGCAGCCACCGCCTTGGCGACGTCGTCCGCCGTTGACGCGCGCGCCCGCGCAACTTTCTCTTCGCTGAAGGAATCGACAACGTCGATCCAGTCATTGCCGGTCGAGTCGACCCAACGACCGCCGATGAACACCTGTTCGCGATCGGCGATCGGCGGGCGGATGCCTGCTGCGGTCTCGGTAGTGGTCATGTTGGAAAACTCCTCAATTCAGCGGATGTTGTAGCCGGCGTCGACCGGGAAGGTGATTCCAGATTACGTAGCGGGGCATCGTCGGACCCGAGGTACACGATCGCGTTGCTGATATCGACTTGCTGATATCAACCGATTCGACCATTTCGACGGTCATCGGGTTCTTGTAGGATTCGTCGGCCACAACCTCGGCGTGGTGTGATGAATTCGGCGTACTCCGCGTTGGCCTCCATCGGGGGGTCACTCCGGTCGGATGCACAGTGTTGACCGAAACTATTCGGGCCAATTGTCTTACATACAGCCGCACCAGACCGACAACATAGTGATTGGCTGCCGAATACCGCCTACCCGGGGAGGTATTGAGGCGGATGCTGGTGAATCCGACAGCGGAAGTGGTGATGATGGAATCACCTTGGCCCCGCTCGATCAGGCCTGGAACAGTCGATTCGAGTGTGTGCCACACGCCGGTGAGCATCACGTCGTGCCACGCCTGCGCTGACTGCCGGACCCGTATGACCGGCATGATGCCGACGTTCGGCAGCCCAATATCGACCTTGCCAAACGGCGCGACACCTGCGTCGTAGACGGTCCGAACGCCATCGAGATTTCGGACTCGCCGACCGCCGTGACGATAGCGCCGTCGATTTCCTTGGCGATTCGTTCGGTTTCTGCCAGGTCGTCGCCGGTGGCCATCGGCTAGAACACGGTCGGATCTGGTCGCAGATGTCCATCGCGATGACGTATGCGCCCCTATGCAAATGTCGGGGAAAATCAGCGCTGTTCGAGAGTCATCGCCCGTTCCGGGCACATCGCGACGGCCTCTTCGACCCCCGCGATGTGGTCATCCCGATCCGCCACGAGCCTGGATGTTCTCCGCGGTCTCGAGGTCGTGGATAGACAGGATGTCAGGCCTCAACGTCACCATAGGCGGAAGAGGTGTTCCCATCCTCCGGGAACATCATTGCCACGCGCGCCAGAGTACCGCCATCGGTGGTCGGCAGCGTGACGCCCGAAATGTAGGCCGAGTCGTCGGACACCATAAACAACGCAGCCCGCGCGTTGTCCTTCAGCGACGGCGGGCGCTGCAGCTTGAGCGGAATCGGCGACACGGCCGGATCCCACGGTCCTGCGGTCTCCTCGTACGACTGCCCCACCACCGGAGAACCCGCCGGAGCCAGGAAGTTCGGCGACATCCCGTGGGTCGGCGCGATCGCATTGACCCGGATCCCGTACTTGCCCAGGTCGAGGCTCAGACCCCGAATCAGGCCGTTGACGCCGGCCTTCGTCGCCGAGTACAGCGCAATGTCGTGGTAGGCGACGAGCGATGCCGCGGACGACGTCGCAAGGATCACTCCGCCGCCGTTGGCACGCATGTGCGGCACTGCCGCCTTGGCCGTGTAGAACACGCCCGATAGGTTGACGCCGAGCACATCCTGCCAGTCTGCGTCCGTCAAATCCTGGAACTCGACCTGCTCACGGCCCGCCCACGACATACCCCCATGCGAGAGCACACCCGCATTTGCCCAGGCGATATCGAGCTTTCCGAAAGCCTCGACCGTTGCGACCACCGCATCGGTCACCTGCTGTTCGACTCGCACGTCCGCGGTGATCGCAATTGCGGAACCGCCTTGCTTCTCGACCAGTTCGACGGTTCCCTTGGCGCGCTCCGGATCGATGTCCACGACCGCGATCTTCGCGCCTTCCGACGCGAACAACTGTGACGACTCGCGTCCCAAACCGGACCCGGCACCGGTGATCAGTGCGACTTTGCCTTCGAGTTTCATGACATCTCCTCTGCTGGTATCAGTGACATTCGAAATAAGTTGAACGACAGAGCTTTCCGTCCAGACTCTGCAAATCGAGCGCCACCGAGTCTCGTGTCATGTCAGGACGTGAATATCGACAACAGCGGGGTGACGTGCGGACAGCCCACCATCGATGGGTATGAGCGCGCCGTTGATGGCTCGCCAGGCGTCGCTCGCCAAGAAGACCACCACAGCCGCGATATCGTCCGGACACCCGAGTTGCGGAACCGAGACGTGCCGCGAGCAGGTCGCAACGAGGCCCTCATTCACGTCAGCCCGCCCCCGATGGGCAGGCACGCGAAGCGATCGACTGCACCCCTGACAGCCTTGGCCGCGCGCTTTCATGCTCAATTGATCTTGGGCTGGGCTGCCCACACAGAAAAGTAACCCGAACTGCAGTAATAAGACTTTCGAAGGTCGGATTCGTGCGAGTTCGAGGAGCACCTTTCTGGTGAGCAAGTCTATCGACCCCTACCCGTTGACACGACGGGGAAGTCGACACCACGGGAAACTGGAGTCGTGTCGCAGGGCGGCGCGATCATGCTGCTACGCACCACCGAGAAGACGGATCTGACCTCGGCGTTGTCGATGGCACTGGTGCGGTGGGCGCAAGCCCTGACCACCCAACGCTCGGGTCGTCACCCTGGCGAATTGACCGCCTGGATGCAGACACTCGCTTGACCAGGATCACCGCCCTGACCGAGGGAAAGGGGCGTTTCCTTCGGTCAGGGCGGCACGACGGACCTGTCACAGATCGATGTCAGCTCTTCCAGTTGAAAAGCTCACGGGCGTTGAGTTCCACAATCTTGTGCGCCTCGTCGTCCGGCACGGATGCGAGAGTCTCCGCGATCCGCTTACGGCTGTTCGGCCAGTTGGAGTCCGAGTGCGGGTAGTCGATTTCGACCATCAGACGATCGATACCGATCTGATGACGATTGTTGAGGCCGTGCTCGTCGTCGATGAAGCAACCCCAGAAATGCTTCTTGAACAGATCCGAAGGGCGACTATCCTTGTCGATGTTCTGGTACCAACGGTGACGATCCCATACGAAGTCGGTGCGCTCGAGGATATAGGGGATCCAGCCGATGCCACCCTCCGACAGGGCCACCTTCAGGTTCGGATGCTTCTGCAATGCACCCGAGAAGAGGAGGTCAACGAGGCTCCACATGTGGTTCGACGCGAACAAGGCGATCGCCACCGCAAACGGTGTCTCGTCCGTCCCTGCGTTATCGAAAATCGTCGCGTTCTGAGCCTTGGCGGAGAAGTCGAACCCGGGTGTGAATCCGCCCGAGCCGAAGTGAAGCGACACAGGCATATTTGCGGCTTCCAGCGCGGACCAGAGCGGGTCCCAGTGATCGGTGTGGAACGAGGGAAGCCCAAGAGGTGTGGGGGCATCCGGGAAGCTCACGGTGCGAGTTCCTCGTTCAGCGAGACGCTCCACCTCCTTCACCGACTCCTTGACATCCCAGGTAGGAAGGATGCCCAAGGGAATCAGGCGGTCCGGATCTGCGGCACACCATTCGTCGAGCTGGAAGTCGTTCCATGCCTTCACGCATGCCAAGGCAAGTTCCTTATCCTTTGCTCGCTGGAAGACGCCACCGCCGAACCCCGGGAAGGTCGGGAAGGACATGGATGCGTGAACCCCGTCGAGGTCCATGTCCTTGAGCCGAGCCTTCGGCTCATAGCATCCCGGAATCATGTCGTCGTAGCGAACAGGCTCTACGCCGAAGTCCTTCTGCTCGCGACCCGCAACAGCATTGAGGCCGATGTACGGAAACTGAGTGCCCTCGAACTCCCAGATGTGGTGACCCTGGTCACTCTCGATGATCTTGGGGCCGGCTTCCTGGAACTTTTCCGGCAGACGATCTTGCCACACCCGCGGGTGCTCGATGAGATGATCGTCCACGGAGATGATGTTCATGTAATCCTGCAGTGGCATTTTCTACCCTTTCGCGATTCTTGCTCGCCGTATATTCCGGGAGGACTGTCGACGCATTTCTGCGTTTGTGCTCAATCACTCTGGATTCGGCTTGTAACCCCAGAACGACTCGAAGATCTTGATATTATCGGGACCTCCCATATTTCGAACTGCCGCCTCCCTCAATAGCTCGATGCGGCGCTCGATCATTGTACGAGCTTCATCGTTTTTCAGATTCTCGAGCTTGCGCTCTTCTTCTGCGATCTCTTCCAACAAGCGAATTTTTACTTCGTTGTAGGTCAGAAGGTCGTGATCGTCGGCATCCAGTCGTGCTTCGAGAGCTTCGTCGAGACCCATATGAGTGACCTCCATGGTAGAAATTGCACGGTTCATTGGTGCGTATGGCCAGAACATAGAAGAGTCATGGCCGTCGATATTGAGAGTGGGGCACTGTCGCGATCCGGTGTGTTCAGTGCGTCATGTCACATGAGTCTGACATGGTGACGACCTACAGTCAACCCTGACGGGTACTTCGAAGCTTGCGGTGGTGAGCGAGCGATCTTTTCGAGCGACTCCATGCGTCTACGCGATTGCCTGCGTCGCGTCGCGTCGCATCACCAGACGCATCCGTCGCGTTTCCTGACTCGAAGCGCAATCGGCAGATACAGCCCCTCCCCCTTCGCACCGAAAGCGTTGTCGGACGGGGCATTCCTATCAACACAGAGGCGTGGACCGCATTTCGATCGGGCTGATCTGTCGCTGCACGACCTGTCGGGCACGCAGTCTCGTTCCTCATGGACGCACAGTCATCTTCCGCAGACACAGCAGTCGATCAAGTAGGGTTGAGACGGATTTTCAGACGGCATTGACAGCGGTGGATACGTAGGATCCTCCGGCTACCGGTGCGGCCGAGCCGTCCCACCTACATGCAGTAGATATCCACGCGAAAGCCGTTGAGCACTTCGATTCGGACCGTCGGCGCGTGGCCGGGTCCACACGAAATCTGAGGGGCCACTTTTAGTGCACCCATAAGTGACGTGATCGTCAATCCACGGTACGGTCGATATTGACCGCGAGCGGGACCGATGTGTAGGGTCTCGCCGCATCATGCGTACCCGCGAAAGTGGACCAGCCACCTCAGAGCCTTAATGATCGCGAATTACGCAGCCAGTGAGAGGATGTGCAGCAGGATGCCTCGTGCCAGCGAGAAGAAATCCGAGTCGGTCGGGAATCAAGTCGAGACGGCCCGCGGTCCAGTACCGATAAGTACGCTGGGACGAGCGCTGATGCACGAGCATGTCTTCATCTTGAATCACGACCTTCTCCGCGGTTTCCCCCGTTCCTATGGGTTCGATGAGGACGCCGAAGTCTCCAAGGCAATCAAACGTCTCGATGCACTCGCCGACGCGGGTATCGATACCATTGTCGATCTGACCGTGCCGGGGATCGGACGGCACATTCCTTATGTCAGGCGGGTCGCTGAAGCATGCAAGATCAATATTTTGGTAGCCACTGGATACTACACTTTTACGACGCTGCCGGATTTCATCCGTTTCCGAGGAAAAGCGACCGGTGACCTCACTTCGTATCTGGCTGATCTCTTCGTCGATGATGTTGTCAACGGAATTGGGGATACCGGAGTTCGGCCGGCAATGATCAAATGCGCCAGCGACGAGGCCGGCATCACGCCAGATGTCGAGATAGTACTCCGAGCGGCAGCGCGGGCCAGTCTGCGAACAGGTCTGCCGATCACTACACATTCGCATCCCGCCTCCGAAGGGGGTTTGGCACAGCAAGACATCTTTGAATCAGAGGGAGTCGATCTCACGAACGTGGTGATAGGCCACAGTGGGGACACCGCAGATGTCGACTACCTCCGTCGGGTGATGGACCGTGGATCGACCGTCGGACTCGATCGATTCGGAGTCGACTTGAATCTGACCGAAAAGGAACGAGTCGAAACGGTTGTCACGCTGTGCAAAGAAGGGTACGCAGAACAGATCGTGCTGTCCCATGATGCAGCCTGCTACCTGGATTTCGTGATGCCCGATCCAGAAAAGATGCGACGGCTTCTGCCGAACTGGCATTTCGAACACATCCCGCGTCGGATTGTTCCGAGCTTGCTTCGAGCTGGTGTCACGGAGCAACAGGTCGACACCATGCAGATCGAGAACCCGGCACGGATACTCGCTGGCAATGCCTCACGGTCAGGTCATCTCGCCCCGAGCAAAGAGCACAACAGCTGAGCCTGGATACCGACTCGACCCCTCGATCCACACAAACTCTCCCCGACGGGTGTTGACGAAGACGGCACCGAGCGCAACCGCGTGCTCACCCTCGCGCCGGATGATCTTGCCCGCGGCGTGGTGAGAGGTCAGGTCAGGAACTTACGACCGTTTCAGAACGGCTTCTGCATTCGCCTCGAACTGGTCGACGTGGTCGAGACCGCCCCGGCGCCGGTAGGGGTTCGACGCCCTCGACGACGAGGCATTCTTCCAGGCTGTCCTCGCCCCGGCTCGTGGAGCCGACCTCGATGAGCGACACTGCCAGGGGCGTTGGCGAGATCGACCTGGACCCGGTCCGACACAACACCTCCTGCAATTCCTTGAATCGGTGTGCTACAGGTGATTACCGGGATCATGTCGCGACGCGGTGTTTCGAGCACGCCGCCGCGACTGAGGGTCTGTCCTTGGCGCATTACGGCGTGGCCACCTGTATTTCGAGGCGGAGAAGGAAGGCGATCTCCGCAAGGTCGGGTACTCGACGCAGCGCCGGGTCGACCCCCAGATCATCGTTCGAGTGCGCGTCGACCGGATCGGTTCTTCCCCTCGAGAGCGGTCGTTTCGAGGGCGACAAGGCTTCAGTTCCAGGCCCCACACCACATCGCCGGTGTCGAGATGGTCGTCGCCGCCGACGCCGGCATGCTCCCCGCCGCTGACCTTGCCGTCTTCACGGTCCAGCGCATCGAAGAACCGGTCTTTCAACTCTGCAGAACCACAATCCCCGCAACTCCCTGAAATCCAGGGTGTTGCGGGGATCGCGAGAACCCGTCAACCCGAGGGGCATCGACGTTCCTCTGTCCGCCTATCGATCTACCTATCGACGGGAACGGCTGGATTCTCTACAGCCACAGATTTCGTCTCGGCCACCGGACGCAGGTAAGCAGCGGCAACAAGCGCGACCAGGGCGGTTGCTGCCATGTAAAGCGCGATCGGGTACCACTCGCCTGTCGCTGCATAGAGTGCGCTGGCAATCAATGGCGCGAAGGCCGGACCGATAATGGTTCCCACGTTCGCTCCGATCGCCATGCCGCTGAAGCGTGTTTCAGGCGGGAAGCAGTACGAAAAGTAGCCGGGCATCGAACCGCTCAGCATGGTGTACGGGATCAGATACAGAACGAAGCCCACCGCCATCAGGACAATGCTTCCTGTGTTGAGCAAAGCAAACCAGATGAAAGGCGCGATCAACATACCGATGCAGCCGCCCTGAAACACCCGTCGAGCTTGAAGTCGGTCCGACAGCCTCCCGAAGACCACAACTCCGAAGATCATTATCGGGGACGTGAGCAGAAGCAGAGCGAGCGCCGTCGACCTACTGATATCAAGAGCATCCGGCGCGTAGCTCAGGAAGTAGACAGCGAGGATATACATCGCATTCCCCGATACCGTAATGGCGAGTGCAATGAGCAAAACTTGCTTCGGCGACTCCTTGAAGACCTGGAAGATCGGCGCCTTCGCCACCCTGCCGGAATTTTTCGTCTCCTTGAATTCCGGAGTCTCGTCGAGCCTGATACGGATGAACAAGCCAACGCCGAGGAGCACGGCACTCAAGAGGAACGGAACGCGCCAACCCCAGTCCATGAAGGCATCGCCGGGCAGCTGACTGAACACGAGAAATGCGACGTTCGCCAAGAGCAAGCCCAGACCGACTCCGGTATTCACCCAGCCGCCACTGACACCCCGGTTCTCCGTCTTCGAGTGCTCGAGGCTCACCAACCATGCGCCGGTCTGCTCACCTCCCAGCGAAAAGCCTTGCGCCATGCGGCAAATGACCAGCAAAACCGGCGCCAGTATGCCGATACTGTCATACGTCGGGAGTAGGCCGATTCCGACAGTGGCGACACCCATAATCATCAGGGTCGTTACAAGTACCGCTTTGCGTCCAATCCGGTCGCCGTAGTGGGCGAAGACCACCGCGCCGATCGGCCTGATGATGAATGCGACACCGAAAGTTGACATTGCGAGGAGGGTTCCGCCAACCGCACCCATCTCGGGGAAGAACAAAGTCCCGAATACGAGAGCGGACGCAAGACCAAAGATATTGAAGTCGTACCATTCGATGGTCGTACCGATTTGGCTGGATATCACCGCGCGTCTGGCTTGGGCCCTGGAGGACGGCTGCACACCTACTGACATAGCAGCACCTTTCTGGAAGTGCGAGGTGTATGGCACGGGAAGTGCCAATGGGACAACACCACCGCGTAACTCGCGTCGAGTGAGGGCCGGCCATGTGATCGGGCCACTCGCCGGGAGAGTTGTTACGCAGCGATATTTCAGGGGGTTATCGTGAGTTCTGACGGCCCAAGCGATCCCGTAGCAATTTCGGAAGCACAATTGCCGTAGATGACATCAACTGGAGTCCGTCCTCACAGCGGTTCTCCCGTTACAGGCGTAACGGATGGAAGACACTGCGACCATACGAGCGGCAAGACCTGACTGCGGCCTGCTTCGACCACCGCTCGTTCGAACGACTGCGGTTACCCGCCTTCTCGACTGAAGCCGATGGCCCGCTTCGACCAACCGAATCCAACGTTTCGAATTCGCTCTGACATCCGACGAGACCTCCTACGATGGTGTGCATCACACTGCCACAAGGCTACGTCACAGTCAAGAGTGACTGTGACTCGGTACACAGCTTGTGTTCGATGGCTCCGGACAGATGCCGGCTACAACGACCGAACCGCGGATCGCCAGGACTCGCGCATACCGCCGGTCGCAAGTTGGCCGGTGGTGTGTGAATAGATCTCGGACCGAGTTGATCCACACCGCTTTCGTTGGTCGCTCCCGCCTCGTCGTGGTCGCTGCTGCCTCCTCGAGCCCAGTCGACGCATGGCAGCAAAGTACGCCGCGAGGTGACGGACCGGGGCGCGCCCCGAGGTACTGACCGCCCACGAGATGATTCGCCGGCAAGACACTCGTCCCCTGTGTACCGCGTTGTGCGGGTGGTTCTGTCCTCAGCCGGAGTACGTTCGCCAGAATGCCTCGACAAGGTTCTTCATTTGAACTGCCATATCCTCATGGTTCAGCGGCAGGACAGGAGCCACGACGATATCGGTCACGCCAAGGTCCACAAGGCGGGCTGCCTTCTCTGCCGTCGCGGCCGCATCGACTCCTCCATCCGGCGATCGCTTGGCCGAGATCCGCGCCGCCACGCCGATGGCAGCAGCGTCCCGTCCTGTCTCCTCGACCAACCTTCGCATCGAAGGGATCGACGTACCCAGGTTCGCGGCGTCATCCCCCCACGGAATCCACGCTGCCCCGTACCGCGAGAGGCGCCTCACGACTGCGGGATTGAGTGTGCCACTTATCCACAAAGGTAATGGCTTCTGCACCGGCTTAGGCATCATGTGCACGTTTTCGAAGGCGAGACCATCTCCCTCGAAACTCGTCACGTCCTGCTCCCACAGACGCCGACATACCTCCAGCGACTGATCCAGCGCACGACCACGGCCAGCGAAGTCGAGGCCACTGGCCTCGTACTCCGCTCGCTGCCACCCCACACCGACACCCAGATCCACTCGTCCGCCCGACAGATAGTCGAGGGTGGCGGTCGTCTTGGCCAGAATGACAGGTCGACGAAGGGCTGCCAGCAAGATGGTCGTGGCAAGCCTCACCCGAGTTGTTCTGGCTGCTGCCATCGCGAGAACTGTCAACGGCTCGAGCCAGAGCCCATCCGGCCCGGTCGGTTGACGGCCGCCCTGACGACCGCCTGCCTCGGGCTTGGTGTACTCGTCCAGGTCATCGGTGAAGACAACGTGATCAGAAACGACAACCCGATCGAAGCCACTCAGTTCGGCGGCGTCGATCGCGGCATAGAGCCACGAGGCAGTCGGGGCTCGATCCCCCTCACCAAAGCAGGGAAGGGCTATCGAAAGCTTCGGAGTACTCATAACCGTCCTTTAATCGCACTCGTCACGTCGTCCCGACGGGCTACTGGTTGACACAAGGTTCGATGACATCTTGGGCTGCCGACCTCGAGGCACGAATGGCGTGCGCGGGCGTCCGACTTCGACGCTGCCGCGATTGATGTGATGTGGGACTACCACCACACCCGCAATCTGTGAGGTTGAGCCGGCCTGAGGCCTCAACAGGCTCAGATTTCGGACTCATCGGATGATGTCACAGTCACGGAGCTTCTGAATCGCGTTGTCGTCGAGCCCCAACCGGCTGAGGACCGCGTCGGTGTGCATCCCCAAGAGAGGAAGGGACGTAGGAGGACTCTGCCGCGAGCGGCTGAATCGTGGGCCGGGGGCGGGTTGCACCATGCCGTCGACCGTTACGAAGTTCTTGCGTGCGACGTTGTGAGGGTGCCGCGGTGCGTCGGCAAGCGAGATCACGGGTGTGACACAGCCATCCGTCCCGTCGAAGACACCGAGCCAGTGGTCCAATGATTTGGTCTTGATTCTCTCGGCGAGTAGACGGCGAGCCTCGGGCCACCGGCTGCGGTCCGCTTGCTCCGGGAGATCGCCATCCGAGAAACCGAGCCCGTCCTTCACCGTGGCGTAGAACTGCGGCTCGATCGACCCGATCGAGAGGTACTTTCCGTCTGCAGTTTCGTAGACGTTGTAGAAGGGAGCACCCGAATCGAGCAGGTTGGTACCTCGGGGACCCCACGTTCCCCGGTTCACCATGTCGTGGATGACCGTGAGCAGCAGCGACGCGCCGTCCACCATGGCTGCGTCGATGACTTGCCCCTCGCCACTGCGCTCGCGTTCGTAGATCGCGCCGAAAATACCGAATAGAAGAAACATCGCGCCGCCACCCATGTCCCCAACGAGATTCAGTGGCGGAACCGGCGTCTCACCTTCGCGTCCGATTGCGTCGAGAGCTCCGGTCAACGAAATGTAATTGATATCGTGTCCCGCGGTCTGCGCTAGTGGACCGTCCTGTCCCCACCCGGTCATCCGCGCGTAGACGAGCCGAGGGTTTCGTGAGAGACAAACATCCGGACCGAAACCGATGCGCTCCGCGACACCTGGTCGAAATCCCTCGAGGAGCACATCCATATCATCTGCAATGTCGAGCAACAGCTCCAGTCCCTCGGATGTCTTGAGATCGACGCAAATCGAGCTCTTGCCACGCGATGTGAGCATCCCTGATCCACCGTTTCCGCCGAACCGGTCGAGTCGGATCACTTCGGCGCCGTTGTCCGCGAGCAACATACCTGCGAGCGGAACAGGCCCAGTCCCCCCGGTCTCCAACACACGCAACCCGGACAGAGGACCATGGGGGTTCGGTCGAGCGTCGTTCATAGCGAATCCTTATCAGCGCGATGGAGTTCAACGAATGATGCCGCGTGCGCGAAGATCGGCGATGGCCTCATCATCGAGCCCATACTCGTGGAGCACCTCGTTCGTGTGCTCCCCGATCGGCCCTGGTCCTGGTGCTCCGTGCGGTTGAGCAGACACACCGAACCGGATGGGGAGCTGCGGCACTCGAATATGTCCGAGACGCGGGTGGTCCATGTCGACGACATAGTCATTCGCGCGAACCTGAGGGTCGTCGAGAGCATCCAAGAAGTCGTTGACCGGTGCCGCCATAATGTGAGCGGAGGCAAACTTCTCGAGCCACTCGGCGCGGGTCCGTTCAGCAAATGCTGCGTCGAGCGCTTCGAAAAGTTCGTGACGGTGCTCTCGTCGCGATTCATTCGTATCGAATCGAGGATCCTCTGCGATCTCCGGATAACCAAGGACCTTGCACAGACCTGCAAAGTGGGTAGCTTCAGGGACGTAGGAGACAGTCAGCCATTTGCCATCCGAGGCTCGATACGTCGTTGCGTTGGGCGAATTACGGGTGCGGTCGTAACTCGTGTCGACGTTGGCGCCATTGATACCTGAGGAAAGAAGGTTGGCCTGCATAGCCCAGATCCCGGTACCCAGAAGCGACACGTGCACCTCCTCGCCCCGTCCATGCACTTGGCGCGCAACCAGCGCGGTAGTGACAGCGGCTGTCACGGCCATCGTCGTGAGGTGATCCAGCATTACCAAGTGAAGCGGGTGCGGTGCGGGTTGACCGACCGTCGTCATCATCCCCGACACCGCCTGGCCGAGTGAGTCGAAGCCGGGCTTGCCTGCCATCGGACCCACCGGACCGAACGCAGTCACGCTGCAATAGACCAGTTGCGGATTGATCTGGGAAAGCCGCTCGTACGTCGTGCCGATCCCCGGACGCGCACGCGGGACCGTATTCGTGAGAAAAACATCTGCTGACTCCACAAGCCGAGCCAACAACTCCTGGCCTTCCGGCTGCTTCAAATCGATGCTGATACCACGCTTACCTCGATTGGCGAAATCCCAGAGCAGGCTCCAGTCGTCGGTGTTGACCGCAGCAGAGCGAAACGGATCGGTGCCATCCCGCTTCGCATATCGTTCGGGGTTTCCTCCCGGACCCTCGATCTTGATGACCGTGGCGCCGAGATCGGCGAGCGTAGCACCCCCACCGGGCCCTGCATAGTACGAGGCCACCTCGACCACGCGGATCCCTTCGAGTGGCCGCTGCGAAGACATGGAGCCAGCACTCATCTGCGTCTCCTGGGTATCAGTCGGCTGCAGAGTCATCCGACTCATCCCTTCGATTCGGTCACGCTACCGAGAACTCTTGCGCGACGCATCGTTGTGGAAGGAACAATGGACCGGGCTACGACCGCCCGGGCAAGTCGAGGCACCGAAGTAACACCATGCTCTCCATCGGGATCACAACCCGGTCGCGTCGAGTGAGCGCCGATCCTCACCGTCGAATCGCCGGCCTCGATGTGTTTGATACGCGTACCCATGCTCGTTCTCCTGTAATCGTCGGCAACGCCGGAGGATTCGGTTCCGACTGGTCCGAATAGGTCTGAGTCCTGGCCTTGTTCTGTGTCGAGTACACCCACTTCGAACGCACACCTTGTAGGTAACTTCCCTCGCTTCAGCGCTCGCCGGCGATCCGGCACTCCTCCGTTGAAGTCAGGTTCGGAAAGTTCTACGCAGCGGTCGCAATACGCGCCTCGGCTGCATTCCAGTCGGGTGTGGGTCGTGGTCTTGTTAGTGACGACGTTCTGTCGCGCGACCCGATGATGGTCGAGCCTCCCTCGAGTGCCGGTTCCCCGGGATGGGAGATACTTGTATAAAACTATGCACCGACGGAGGAATCCGTAGCTCGATAGGGTCGCAAATCCATCGCCTCGATTTCGGCTACCCGATGCTTTATTCTCCAGGAGCCGTCTTCGACATCTTTTTCGAGTTTATCGATATAACGGCCGAACGCTCGGGTGTACAAGACTCCTTCAGAATCGACGTCGAGGCGCGTTATGTAACTTACCGACGTTGCGTAGTCGGAGAAAGTTTCGATTACCGGGTTGATAGCCATGTGCTTGTGATAGACGTGCGGAGCTCGGGTATGGTTGGCCGCCAGCGTAGCGAGACCCGCATGCCCGACGTATTTCCATCCGGCACCATCCGGCAGTGGTGTTCCGCCTCGCGCGGGGAACAACGACGCGTCGATCTGCCCTTTGTAGTGCATCTCGTAGACGGCATCCTCGGTGAAGCAGGCCAGGAACTCGTCTTCCAGACCGTAGTCGAGGGTGTGCGCATACCGGGCAAGTAGTTGCCGGATATCCCTTTCATCCTCGAGATCAATTAACCTCTGAACCAAGTCGAATTGTGCTATTTCATTGATTTGCGGCTTTGTCATGGGTACTCCTCCTGTGAAACGTCTCGAAGGTCGCGGCCGACCCGATCAGTTCGATACGTAAGTTTCGGAATCCCGAGGGTAATTCCTGGGCGTTTCTCCAACTCTGAAAATCGTCAGAAAATGAATTCCGAGCCCTCAGCACATCTGCGGATCACAAGTTTTCAACCTAACCCCTTCGGCAGTTGGAGCACTTTCCGCTCATGCCGGGACCTGAACCCGGCACTCCGCAAAAAGACTGGCAGGGTCGCCCAGCGGAGCGAAGTCACGTTGCATTGTTATGGATATCACATGCTTGGAACTCACCCTGCCATGCCACATCGCCACAGTCAATGGTGACTGGACCTACCGTGCGGATGTCGGCGGCGGCTCGCAAGCGACAAGCGATTGTGCAACACTCGTCACCCCAGCCGACTCGGTCGAGCCCTGAATGGATGTAGCGCCGCGTAACTCGAGGAAGGTATTGGACGCCGAGCGCAGGCAGGCGTCCACCTCTACCCCGTTACCGATATCGGTGAGGCCAATCGAGCAGCGGCAACCAGGACGTAGAGGCCCAGACAGCTTCTGCCCTGCGATTCAACCGTTTGCTGGCTCAGCGGATCCGTATTGAGCGGAGGGACTTCGTATCGGAATAGGGAGTTCCCGCGCGGTTCGTAGGGCGCTGGATCTTCAGTACCGTCAAGCGGGCTACGGCTTCCCAAAAGCGCGTCCGGCCCCGGCGTCGTCCCCGTCAGGTACCGGATGTAGTTCCAAGTGAAAAAGACCTCGAAATGACTGCGGCCGAGTCCGCGCGGGAGGTGAACTCGGGGGTGCGGTGAGGTAGTCCACCCATGCCAGAAGGCCTCGATCAACGATCCGGCAGGTCTTTCTGCGCAGCGCCTCGGCCGAGCTCGCGCGCGAGCGAGCCGGCCGCCGTCAAGCTTTGAGGAACCGTTGACTGTAGCTGCCGGTCTAGAACCTCACGTAGTCGTGAAGTCGACGATGCGGACCTGAGACAACGTCCGGGGTGCAACCGACGATCCGATCTCGAAAGGATAGAGGCGATGTCGGAATTCCGTTGCGCGGCAGAGGAGGGGGGCGTAGAAGCTGTCGACGGGGGACCACAGTAACCGACTGCTCCGTATCCAGTCCGACAATGCAGCTCGACAGAGGGAGGTCACCGCTACGCCCCGGCGGGACCAGAGGGGTCGAGCCGTGCCCGCGAGGAGCTACTGCCAGATCAATTTCCGCAGCGATCAATTCGTGCCGTACCTGACCCGACAGGTATAGCTCGTCGTCGACCGAGGTCGGCGTCCGGCGTTGTTCGGAAGGTAGGTACCCGTGCGATGTCGCGAACGGAGGACACGGACTGTGCCGACGGGCAACAACGCGCAGAAGCAGGCGATCGTGAACCTCAAGGCCGAGGTCGCCCGTCTGCGATCCCTCAACGATGTTGATAGACGTTCCGGCAAGTGACTGCTCGGTGAGCATGGTGTCTCTTTTCGGGACTGATGATTGCGTCGGCGTGGCCCGGAATGAGGTGCTGACGACGCTCAGCAGCAGCGTGTGGGTCGGATCCCGGAGAGGGTACGGGCAAACCTCGCACGACGTGCCGTCAGGGTCGAAATGCTGGTCGCGGTCCTGGTGATACCTCGAGCGAGAGCGCCGTAGAAGGCTTCACTCGAAAGTGATCTAACGGCGTGCGTCTCTTACTTCCCCATTCGCGACGACGAGTAGCGCGTCACACCTATCCGGAATCCGGCTCCTAAAGTCCTAGATCTCGACCGATGACCTCCTTCATTATCTCTGTGGTGCCTCCGTAGATTCGGGTGACTCGAGCGTCTGCATACGCCCTGGCGATCGGGTACTCGTTCATGTAGCCTGCACCGCCATGTAGCTGGAGACAGCGGTCTACCGTACGTCCTTGCAGTTCGGTGGACCACCATTTCGCTTTCGCTGCGTCGATTGCTGTCAGCTCGTCGGCAGCGAGCGCGCGAACACAATCGTCCACGTATCGCTGAGCGATATCGATCTCCGTCGCCAGCTCGGCCAGCACAAACTTCGAATTCTGGAACGACCCTACTGGCTTCCCGAATGCCTTCCTCTCCTTCACGTAGTCAAGAGTCCATTCCAGCGCTCCCCGCGATGCTGCGACGCTCGCGACTGCGATGGAAAGCCTTTCCTGGGGAAGTTTGGCGACAAGTTGCAGGAACCCTTCCCCCTCGTTGTCACCTAGGAGGTTGGCGACCGGAACTCGGACGTCGGTGAAGAACAACTCTGCCGTGTCCTGGGAACGGTTCCCCAGTTTGTCGAGATTGCGACCACGGTCGAACCCAGGCATGCCGCGCTCCAACACGAGCAACGAAATGCCCTTATGACGTTGATCAGGATCGGTCTTGACCGCCGTGATCACCAAGTCCGCGTTGATGCCGTTGGTAATGAATGTCTTTCTGCCGTTGACGATGTAGTGATCACCATCCCGTCTCGCAGTCGTCGACATTGCCGCCAAGTCCGAACCCATCTCAGGTTCGGTCATTGCCACCGCGGTGATCAGTTCCCCTGACGCAATTCCGGGGAGCCACCTCTTTTTCTGTTCCTCCGAACCATAACTGAGGAAGTACGGCAAACAGATGTCGTTGTGCAATGTCAGGCCCAGTCCTGAGGAGCCCAAGCCCGCCCTCATCAGCTCCTCACTCATCACGGCGTTGAACCGGAAGTCGCGTACTCCTCCACCGCCGTATTCTTCAGGAATCTCCATACCCAGAAAGCCTGACGCTCCGGCAGCAGTGAACAGGTCGCGAGGCACGACGCCCGCTGCTGACCATTCAGCGTCATGCGGCTCGATCTCCTTGAGCATGAAGCTGCGGAAAGACTCTCGAAACGCCTCATGATCGGCGTCGTAGAGTGTGCGGCGCATCAGACTGATCCTGCGAGAGTCAGGTATCCCACAAGAGTGAGAATGCGGACGGACTCGGTTTCGTACACTCTGCCGTAGTCGGTGTGCGCCCCTCGGCTCACCTCAATACAACGATGCCTCATTATCGAAGTTCCTTCCGTAGTATCGCGCCCGAAATAATGGCGGCTATCCCGTTGGTGACAGGTTGTGTGATATCCATCGACCCAGTCGGAGACGACTGCGCTCGAGCGTCTCGGTGTGTCGGATGGTAAATCGAAAGTATGAATTTATTTCGCCTTCTTCCACACCGATTTGACGCCATCCGGGTTAAGAATGGAATCGAATTGCTTCAGGTTGTTTGCGTGTCCAAGATTGTGTAGCGCAAATGCAGTATCAAGCGACTGCTGAAGTCCTTGAGCGTCCTCCGAGCGGTTGATGCTCATCTTGGACAACCTGACTCCGAAGGCAGTACGCTCGGAGATCTTCACTGCAAGGTCGAGAGTTGTACGCTCGAGATCTTCACGCTCGACGATCTTGTTGACCATGCCAATGGCGTGAGCTTCATCCGCGTGCAGCGGTTCGCCGGTAAACAGCATCTCCTTTGCCCGTCGCGGATGCATCTCGTACGCGTGCACGAAGTACTCCACACCGTTCACTCCGAATGCCGAAACCGGGTCCGCAAAGGTGGCGTCTTTGGACGCGACGATCAGGTCCATCGGCCAGACCAGCATCAGACCGCCGGCTATAACTCGTCCCTGTACCTGGGCAATCGTGGGCTTCGGCAACTCTCTCCACCTCCGGCAAAGGCCGAGGTATGCCTCACATTCGAACGCCAGGTGTCCCTCAACACCGGGCCCGTTGAAGCCGCCCTCCATGGTCGCCACCGGCGCACAAGGCATGTCGAACCCAGCGGCGAGATCGTGCCCGGACGAGAAGTCCGGACCGTCAGCGGCCAGGATGATCACTCGGACGTCATCGTCGGCGGAGGCGGACATGAGCGCTGCATCCAGTTCGTACAGGAAAGCCGGATCCTGGGCGTTCCTCTTTTCCGGGCGCGCAAGCACGATCCGGGCCACACCCGGTGCCGGATGCTCGGTTCGAATGCGTCCGACAGTGATTTCAGATGTTGCGCCCTGCGATGTGATGGTCATTTTCGACCTCTTTCTGAATGGTGGAAACGGTTGACAGAGCAAGTGGTCCTGTTGCGATGTGCCGACCTCTGTAGACAGGAGCTGTGAGGTTCGTACAGATACCCGCTTCGGTAATCTGGTTCCGTCGCGGATAAAACTCGGTTCCGCTCGCCCGGTCGACGTGGGGAGGCCAGCGCGACCGGCAGAGACCGGCTGTTGCATTTCACTAGGAATATTCCCGATAAATTGCCCGTTTTTTTCACCGGGGTTGGCAACACGCACTTTTGTTCAGGCCGCCGACGGACCGGTACTCCGCGCTCCCGTCCAGATGACTCGGGAATCGACTGCGATTCAGATTGCCTGATCGAATCGTGTGATGCTGCGGTCGGGAGACCTCGTGATGTGTGGCCGCGAGATCCGCCGCGTCCCGTTGATGTGTCGGGGCCGGGATCGCCGACTTCCCCGACATCGAGGCAACCATCCCTTCTCGCAACGACACTCAGGCGAGTGGCGACCTCGATCGATGTCCTTCCTCCATCTGATGCTGCCACTGAACCTGGACCGTCGAGAAGGTGGTGGCCTGCCTGAATACATCCACGTGGTGAAGGAATTCTGACACCTCATAGAGCTACAGTCAACACTGACTCCGACTATCTAGAGTCAGTATTGACTGTAGCTCGCGGATCGGCTAACTTTGACAGGTACCAGTTTGAATTGCAAGGGGGTACACAATTGCCGATCCCCTATTCCTAAGAATGATCTCGATCGGGCTTTTCGGAGTGGCACGAAAACCCAAAGGGCGCGTGATGCGCGGTGCCCGGCTGCCGGATCACGACAGTCGGGACGCGGAACGACGCCAACCGAGGGTGACCATGCTCGTGAAATTGCGGTTGATTCAGAACCACCGGAGATGGGATTTAACGAGTGACATCAATTGCTGACGACCACTTGAGGGACGCCCTGAAAGTGGCCAACGTACCGACTCTCCAGATGGTGCTTGTGCACCTCACCGGAGACGAATCGTGGATTGCCGACCCGTTCTTGCCGACCGCGCCGGCGGGCCTGAGCATCCACGACTCTGGTGGACTCAGCCACGAGCTCGGGGCTCGGATACGCGACGCTGCTTTCGAGGCCATCCTCGCCTGGCAAGCCGGTAAGCCTGTGGCTCTGGCCAAGCCTTCTCCCGAACAACTGCGCAGGATGGCGTCCGTCTCGCTCGGCGAGGAAGTTCCATCCGAATACGTCCGCCTGATCGAGTCGATCTTGTACGGACGTGAAATGGGCTCGACGATCAGCACGGACGCACCGCCGGCTGTCCCCGAGGGCTTCAACGCCATCATCGTCGGATCGGGTCCCTCCGGCATCGCCGCAGCGATCAAGCTTGGCCAGATGGGTATCCCCTTCGAAGTCTTGGAGAAGGCCGACTCGGTCGGTGGTTCATGGCGCGAGAACCGCTACCCCGGGGCCGGAGTCGACACGCCGAGCCACCTCTATTCGTTCAGCTTCGCGCCGCACGACTGGTCGGCGCACTTCGCGCGCCAGGACGAGATGCTGGCGTACCTGGAGGGAATCGCGGAGAATTTCGATGTGCTACCTCACGTTCGGCTCGGAACGGAGGTGACGAATTGCTCGTTCGACGAGCACACTCGGACCTGGACCGTTCAGACGATCGACAGCGAGGGTTGCTCTTCCACCAGGCACGCGAACATTGTGGTGAGTGCGGTTGGCGCCTTCAATCCGCCGAAGTATCCGACAATTCCGGGAGCGGCGCTGTTCGACGGCCCGATCGTCCACACCGCGGATTGGCCTGCGGACTTAGACCTGACCGGCCTGCGCGTAGCAGTGATCGGGAACGGCGCCAGCGCAATGCAGTTGGTTCCGGCAATCGTGGACAAAGCAGCTCACGTCGACATCTACCAACGTTCACCCCAGTGGGCGAATCCGGTCGAGAAGTCCTTCAGCGGTGCGATTCCGACCGAACTCAGAAAACTGATCTCGGCAGTGCCGCTCTACCGGTCTTGGCTACGAATCCGTCAAGCCTGGATTTTCAATGACAAGGCACACGCCTCCCTGCAGGTGGATCCCTCATGGCCTACCCCTGAGATCTCGATCAATGCAACGAACGACAAAATGCGGCGATACCTCGAAAAGTATATTCGGACGTCACTGTCGGATCGTCCCGACCTGTACGAAAAATCTGTCCCCTCATACCCCCCGTTCGGCAAACGCATGCTCCTCGACCACGGTTGGTACGAGGCGCTCAAGCGTCCGAACGTAGAGCTCGTAACCGACGGCGTGGCAGAGATCCGGACCAACTCTGTCGTGTCCTCGGACGGAGTAGCGCGCGAAGCCGACGTCATTGTGTACGCGACCGGGTTCGATGTCGCCCGATTCCTCTCCACACTTCCCGTTACCGGGCGCAATGGCCTTGACCTGCGGGATGCATGGGAAGACGACAACCCCAAAGCATATCTCGGTCTGACAATCCCGGATTTTCCGAATTTCTTCACCCTGTACGGACCGAACACGCAGTCCGGCCACGGCGGAAGCTTGATCTTCGCGGTGGAGATGCAGCTGCGATACCTTGGCGACCTCCTTACGCAGACTTTCCAAAAGGGCGCGGACGTTGTCGAATGCCGTAAAGATGTCTACGAGAATTACGCAGATTCCATAGACAAAGCGCATTCAACGATGATCTGGAGTCATCAAGGCATGAACACGTACTACAGGAACTCTCGGGGTCGTGTGGTCGTCAACAGTCCGTGGCGGATCGTGGACTTTTGGAACTGGACACGTTCTGTGAATTTGGATGACTATGTTCTCGCCGGCCCGAGCGGCACGGACGGACATGAAAGCACCGACGCAAGTTGAGTACAACGTTGAGCATGAATCAGGAGAACAGCATGTCGCCGGAAGTCGATCAGTCCGTAGCCGAAATGTGGGGATCAACCCCTCGCACTGACATTCTCAGCACCTTCAACGAAGCCGTAAGTGCTGTCCCGGACCGGCTTTTCCTCGATTTCAATGGGGACAGCTACACGTACCAGCGCGCATCCGCGCGAATTTCCGAACTCGCCGGCGGACTCGTCGAGTTGGGTGTCAAGCCAGGGCAGATCGTCGCAGGGATGCTCGACAACAATGCCGAGTCGGTTTTCGGCTGGCTTGCAGCGAATGCGGTCGGCGCGATCTACATGGGGATCAATACCGCTCTCAAGGGGGAGTTTCTCCGCCATGTGCTCGCCGAATCGGGTGCCGAGGTCGTTTTGGTCGAGCCCGATTATGTGCCACGGATCACCAGGATCCACACGGAACTCACCACAGTTCGGACGCTGGTCTATCGCGGTGACGAGCAGGTCGATACATCCCCATTCCAGGGGGTGCGACTGAAGGACTTGGAGGGGTTGAGCGCTCCACCGACTGCCGACATCGATCCGGACGATATCTCCTGTCTGGTCGCCACGGGCGGTACAACCGGTCCCTCGAAACTGTGCATGATTTCGCACAGCTATCTTCTCAATCTGTCGCGGCTGCAGAACCTGGCGCAGGGCAGACGAACCGAGGACATCGTCTGGAATCCGATGCCGAGCTATCACCTGAACCTGCTCTGCACAACAATCGTGTCGAGCATGCTCGTCCAGGGAACTGGCTATGTAGCACCCCGCTTCTCGCTGAGTAACTTTTGGCCCGAGATGGAGAGGTCCAAGGCAACCATCGCGAATCTGCTCGGTGCGATGATCCAATTGGTCGCCCAAGCCCCAGACACGGAAGTGTCCGACCGGTGTATCGGTCAGCTACGAGTGGTCAACGGTGTGCCGTTCCCTGCTGAGATCCAGCAAATATGGCGAGATCGATTCAAGATCCAGATTGCCGGGTCCAATGCGTACGGGACCACCGAGGCCTCTTGGGTCACCTTTCTTCCGGCGGGCGAATACCAAAAGCCGGGCAGCTCGGGCCGTCGGCACGACGACTTCGATGTCAGAATACTGGACGACCAGGGACGCGAGGTGCCCACCGGCACCGCTGGAGAGGTTGTGGTTCGTCCCTTGCGGCCAGGGGTTATGTTTTCCGGCTACTGGCGCAGACCGACCGAAACGCTCGCCGTGATGAAAGACCTGTGGTGGCACACCGGTGACATCGGCAAGTTCGACGAGGACGGCTACTTCTACTTCGTCGATCGGAAGAAGGACTACCTTCGTCGCCGTGGAGAAAACATTTCCAGTTACGAAGTCGAAACCGCGGTTCTACAGCACCCGCTTGTCAGTGAGGTCGCAGCCCATGCGGTTCTGTCCGATCTGACCGAGGACGACCTGAAGTTGACTATCGTGCTGGAGGATCAAGCAACGCTGGATCACCTGGAGCTTTTCGAGTGGCTGACCGATAGGCTTCCGTACTTCGCACTTCCCCGCTACATCGAATTCCGTGACGAACTTCCCAAGAGTGGATTCGGGCGGGTGTGGAAATACAAGTTGCGCGAAGAGGGATGCACGGCCGACACCTGGGACCGGGAGGTGGCTGGTGTCAGCTTCGAACGCCGCTGAAGGGACCATGGAAGCGCTGACCAGACCCCTGCCGACTCTTACTCCGGAGAACGCGGCCTTCTGGGAGAGCGGCAAGGACGGCCGGCTCAGGATTCAGCACTGCAAGTCCTGTGGCGCCTACCAGCACCCGCCGGGTCCGATCTGTAGACGATGTGTCGACAACCGGTTGGAATGGAAGGTGGTTTCGGGAGGCGGCACCGTCCGTGCTGTCACCGTCAACCACTACCCATGGAACTCCTTGATGGAGCTGCCCTATGTCGTCGCCATCGTCGAACTCGACGAACAAGAAGGCTTGTCTTTCATGAGCAATGTCATTTCCTCTGACGAGGAATCCGTGTCCATAGGCATGCGGGTTCAAGTTACATTCGAACCGGTGGGCGATGTCTTCATTCCCCTCTTCGTGCCGGCAGGTACACGATGAGGAACGAACGGTTCGAACTCGATGGGCGAATCACGGGCGTCGGTCAATCCGAAGTAGGTCGACGACTTTCCAAGACAGGACTTCAGCTAACCGCGGAAGCCGCGGTTGCGGCCGTCGCCGACGCAGGATTGCAGATGTCCGACATCGATGGTATTTCCTGCTACCCAGCGGCCCACACGACTCCGGGATTCAACGGCGATGTCGGCCTGGCCCAGGTGTCCGACGCACTGGGCATCAGGCCGGCCTGGTTCGCAGGACTTGGCGAAAGCTCCGTAGGTGGGCCGATCGTAGAAGCATTGATGGCTCTCGCAACAGGAATGGCTGAGCACGTCCTGTGTTACCGGACCGTCACCGAGTCTCAGGCGCAAGCAGGCCTCGGCCGTAGCGCCACGACCGAAGGACATGAGTTCAGGAGCACGGACGTCTTCTTCAATCGGTTCCCGCCGTTCGGCGGTGTATCTGCCGTGACGTGGCTGGCGCTGCAGGCCAACATGCATATGGAACGATTCGGGCTGACTCGCGAACAGTTGGGACAGATTCCCGTCGTGTTCCGTGAGAACGCGGCCCGGAACCCCGCAGCGATCTTCCGTGATCCGATGACGTTGGAGTCGTACCTCACGTCCAGGATGATTTCGACACCATTTTGTCTCTTCGACTGTGACGTACCGGTAGATGCAAGTACGGCAATTGTCCTGTCGCGGGCCGACGTTCTTGCAGACGCCTCGCGTGCCGTGCGTGTGGAAGCTCTGGGTACTGGAGCGCGAGACGGCTTTGTTTGGGACCGAGTCAATTATATGGAGTCGAGTCAACGCGACTCGGCCAGAATGCTCTGGTCGCGCTCGGACCTCACCCGTGATGACATCGACTTCGGAGTGGTCTACGACGGATTCAGTTTTATCGCCATGCGGTGGCTCGAAGAGCTGGGATTCTGCGCCGTAGGCCAAGGCGGGTCGTTCATCGAAGGCGGTGACGAGATAAGAGAGGGCGGCACTTTGCCCCTGAATCCTCATGGTGGCCAACTCTCAGCCGGCCGCACACACGGATTCGGGCTCCTCCACGAGGCTGTGATCCAGCTGCGCGGCGAAGCAGGTGTGCGCCAACTGCGCCGCCATAGTACGGCAGTGGCAGGTGTGGGCGGCGGTCCCTTGTGCGCAGCATTTACACTGCTTGCTCCATAACGGCTACCTGTCGAGGACCTGCGAAAGGAACGGAAGAAAGGGTTTGCTCATCGGTTATCCCGGGTACATATTGGGAAACTCTAGCTATTGAGGGTGGAATGCAAGATGACAGTTTCGGATGAAATGCAGGAGACAGGGGGCGAGTCTGCCTTCCGCCTGGCTCAAACCGCGCGAAGCGAAGCCACCAAGGAGGCTTTGCTGGAAGCTGCGATCGAATGTCTCAACGATTTAGGTTTTGCCAGGACATCGACTCTTCAAATTCAAGAGCGCAGCGGCATCAGCCGAGGTGGGTTACTCCACCACTTCGGGTCCAAGGACGCGATGCTGATCGGTGCCGTCCATCACCTTGCTGAGAATCGTTTAACCAATGTCCAACCCTCGTGCAAGGAGCTGCCGCCTCGAGAACGAGTCAGATATGCCATCGAGTCGCTATGGAAGACATTCGATGGCCCCCTCTTCTGGGCTGCCATCGAACTGTGGGTAGGTGCTCGCACAAATCCAGAATTGGCGGCAGCCTTAAGGCCGGCAGAGAAGGAGACTTGGCGCGTAATCCAAAAAATGTCCGACGATCTCTTCGGCGAAGAACTCTGCAGTAGGCCGCAATACGAACAGTTGCGGGAGGTCATAATTCCAAGTATGAGAGGAGTGGCATTGGCCTACACCATCGCTCCTCGACCGATGGCCCAGGATCCCCATATCGATGCGTGGTGTTCGATCGCTTACTCGATATTGGGCGTGTAAGAGAGATGTTCGGCATCCCCAGTTACACATAGAACGGTCTACGAGGTCCTCAGTCTGCGAGATGCCACGAAAGGCGGCTGATCGACGTGTTCATCGATGCACACACTGACTGGGCCCCATTCTCAATATGCGAGCTGTAGTTGTTGTCTACCCTCGGTCTCCAACCAGTGTGCCCGGAACGCCTCGGGTGATCGGAACTCGAGCGATCCGTGTGGCCGGTAACTGTTGTACTCGATCCGCCAATCGTCAGCAAGGACCTGCACCTCGGTCAGCGAATGGAACACTTCGCAGGCGAGGAACTCGTCCCGAAAACGCCCGTTGAACGACTCGCAGTGAACCGCCCCGGGCTTAGTGCACACTGCGGTTACCTGTGTGCGGCCGACTGGTCGGCACCGAGAGCAGCGTAATACGCAGTCTCGAACTCGAGCGGCGGGACCCGACCCAGACGGTGCATCAGCCG
>NZ_JBSNCD010000016.1:0-41666 GCF_053764735.1 Rhodococcus sp. 5G237
AGTTGTCACACAGTTGTCACAACTCACGCCACATCAACGGGGTTCACACGGCGCCACACGACACAAAACCCCAGGTCAAGGCATCGCACGATGCCACACGACGGGTATCGAACGGACTTAAAATCCGATGAGTGTCGGTTCGAATCCGACTAGGGGCACTGGTCAGAGGGGGTTTTTGGTCCTTCCTGCGGGTGGTGTAACCGAAAGTTGTCACAGATTGTCACATCGTGGGGACAACTCGCGCAGACCTAGTCCTGAACCGCCCGTGACACCGGTGACAACTGCGCCGCTGCAACCATCGCCGGATCCTGCGAGTGGGCGTACCGCGACAGGGTGAACGCCGCCGACGCATGACCCAACCATGCGGCGATCACCGCGATCGGCACACCACGCAAGTGCATGAGGGTGGCGCAGGTGTGGCGGGCATCGTGCAACCGGATAGGTCGCACCTTCGCTCGCTGCACAGCGTGAACCCACCGCGCCGACAACGCACCCGGCGACAACGGATTGCCGGCCTGGTCGACGATCACATACCCCGAATCCTTCCACGCTTCGCCGAGCAGCATCCGATCCGACGCCTGACGCGCACGAGCAGCCCTCAACTGTCGGGCGAGATCGTCGGGCAGGGGAAGGGTACGGCGGGACCTCTTGGACTTCGTGGAGCCTTCCACGGTCGTCACACCGAACGACACCCGGGCACGTTCGATGGTGAGGGTTTTCGCGTCGAGGTCGATGTCATCCCACCGTAGACCGCAGATCTCGCCGCGGCGGAGTCCTGAGAGGGCGAGGTACCAGGCGTGGGCGTACGGGTCGTCACGGATCTCGAGGAGGAACTGTTCCACCTCGGTCTCGGACCACGTCTCGGTCTCTTCACGTTCGTCGGGGAGCTTGTCGATCAGGGCTGCGACGTTGCGCACGAGGTGCCCTTCCTTCACCAGCCCATCGAGTGCCGCGGTGAACACGGTGAGCATCTGGTTCACGCTGCGGGCGGACCATGGCTTGCGGGGCTTCCCGGCATCGGTGGGGAGTCCGCCGGCGCGCAACGTGGCGATGAGCTCATCCAAGTGGCGGCGGGTGAGCTTCTGGATGGGGAGGTCTCCGAGTACCTGCCGGATGGGGGCGAGGGACACCTTGTATCCAGCTGCTGTGGACGGCTTCAATGCGTGTTTGGAAGTGAGGTAGTGGTCGATCACTTCTGTCACGGTGACGCCCCGGTCGTGGATGTACTGGCCGGATTTGACGGTGGCTTGGATGCGGGCGAGTTCGTCGCGGGCTACGGATTCGGTTGGGAAGCGCCGGCGGAGTTGTTTGCGTTTGCCGGTGTCGGGGTCGACGCCGATGTCGACGGTGAGCTGGTAGCGGACGACTGGCTTGCCGCGTTCGGTGCGGTCGAGTTCGATCTTTTTGATTTGGGGTGGGAGTTGCCGGCGCATGATGTCCCCTTTGCCTCTTATCGGTCGATTCTGGTGCCACATAGCGTGACAACAGTCACCAAACGGTTACGTTCTTGGTAACGTCACGATCTGCTGAGTAAGTAGATTTACAGGGGAGGAACCGTCTCATGCTATGTCGCAAGTTCATGACCGCCACCAACCGAATCGAGCTCTGCGCCGACTGTATGTACCCGGACGACGAAGAAGCCGAACGATTGTGTGAAGGCATGACGGTCACGCATTTCCTCGTGGCGTTCAGCGATTTGGGGTTGGATCCATCACAGTTGATTCGGGCGGATGACGTGAACGCCGCCTAGTTCGACAACGAAGGCCCGCACGCCAGTGAGGTGTGCGGGCTTTTTCGTGTCTGCGGTCAGTGATTGACTTTGGACATCGCTGTGTAGATGGCGTTCGTGAACTCACCGAAGTTGGTTCCGAAGACGGCTGCGAGGGCGATGGCTTGGGGGACATCAAGGTCGCGCTCACCTTTTTCGAGCCGGAAGATGGTCTGCTTGGACATTCCGGTTTGTTCGGCGAGTGCTTGTTGGCTGAGGCGTAGGCGGGCGCGGCGGGCGCGGATTTCCTCTCCGACTGCCTTGCGGGCTGCGAGTCGTTGCGCCTCGGTAATGGAGCCTGATGTATCCATGCGGGACACATTAGCAACCGATTTGGTACAGCGCTAGCCCCTCGGGATAATTCCAGCGCCCGCAGAGTCGCAAATCACAGACAAAACAGACCTAAAGACTGTTCTCGTGATCTAGTTGCAATGTACCCAAACGGTCACTACGATCCTCTGTATGGGAAACCATGACGCACCGCCGGGCGACACCGGCGACCACCTCGAGAACGTTCGCGAACTCCTCAGAGAACGCGAAATCAGTCAAGTGAAACTCGCCGAAATTCTCGGCATTTCACGCATGACTGTTCACCGCCGGCTCACCGGCAAACGAGGTTTCACGGTCAACGAACTGTTGATCCTGGCGCACCACTTCGATATTTCGGTCGCCGACCTCTTCGAATAAAAGGAAGCCCGCCAGATGCGCCACACATCCAACGGGCTCGACACAGAAATGAGAGATCCAATGTCCGATCAGATCATACACAACCGACTCCGACTCGACGGATACGAGGCGATTTCCATCGTCAGCTACTTCGTAGGTGTTGATGGTGCTCACCTCGCGTTGGTGGAGATCGACGGTGACAGTGAGTATGACGATGGTTTGGGGTCGTTGCGGCTCGCGGTTGAGACTTCGCGTCTGGTGGTGTCGGCGTGAACACCACTGTCGGTCCGAAGATGCTGCTGAACGCCAACGAAGCCGCCGAACTCCTCGGAGTGTCCGCCACCACCATCCGTGAACTGTGGGCTGCAAGCCACCTCCGCTTCGTGCAGATCGGGAAGGGCCGGAAGGTCACCCGCGCCGAGCTCGAACGGTTCATCACCGAACATGAGCAGGTCGCATCGTGAGCAGGCAGAAGCCGGACAACGCGATCCGGGGAGCCGTATTCGCCATCGGACTTACACTCCTCGTCCTGATCGGCGTGATCCTGATGGGCGTCCTCTGGGAAGCCTTGGACCCGTCCCTGTGGTGGCTCGTGATCCTGCCTGCCATCGGATTCTTCGGCGGCTTGCTGTTCGGCGGTGACCTCTGATGTGGACCGCTGAATATCGCGCCCTCCTGAAGGCGATCACGTGGTGGTTGATCGCCGCCGAGATCACCGCCTGGTTCGAACCTTCCGAATAACAGTCTTCCGGTGGCCCCGTTAGGGGATGCGGGGCCACCGGACACCACCCCAAAGGGAACAACATGAGCAAGCTGAAGGTAATGGAAGTGGATCGCGGGGAGCTCATCACCGCGCAGGACGCACCCGGAATGGATTGGCTGGTTGCGTTCACTCTGGGACTGTTCACCATCGTCGCAGGAATCGTCATCTACTTGGCGGCGGTGCCCGCATGAACGCCGGCCTCGCACGGTTCGCAGCGGACATCGCCACTGAGATCGCCCGCGACCTCCTCACCGAATCGAAGGAGGGCTACAAGCATCGCGAGTCCCGACTCCACCAGGCGGAGATCGCATCCCGCATCGCCATCAACCTCCGAACCGTCGCCGCCATGAGCGAAGCCGACGAGTTCACCGAACCGAAAGGTCCGTGGGCATGAGCATCGACTTCACCTGGGACCTGGCGGAGTGGACCGAAGCCGATTCGGACGCTCTCGACGCCGCGATCCTGGCCGAACGTGAACGCAACGAGCCGCCCAAGCAGAAGCTTGGGGGACGCCCGACCCACTGCGAGACATGCGGTATCACTCTCCGCACCCGTCATGCTCCGGAGACTCCCGGCACCGCTATCCATCAGGCCCGCGGAATGTGCCGTACTTGCTACAGCAAAGCGCAGTGGAACGGGCGGCTCCTGTGACCACCACCGAATCCACCCTGTGCGGCACCGTCTCCGGATACGAGCGGCACCTCCGCGAACGCACCACCACCTGCGAACCCTGCAAGACAGCACGCCGCGAATACCAACGCGAATGGCGTGCACGAGGCGGAGTTCAGGTCCCGACCCGCACTAAAGCAATCAACGTGCCGAAGATGCTCCTCGCCGAAATGTACCTGAACAGCCCCATCGAACTTCAGGAACGCATCGAGAAGGAACTCGGGCGCCGGCGCATCGACACGTTGGTTCGTCTCTTCGACGCCCAGGAGAACGCATGAGCATCGACTACACCATCGAGGAGTGGACGGCGAAGGACTCCGCCGAGTTGGATGCGTGGATCAGTGCTCAGCCGCGCACGCCGCTTCAGTTCGACCCGAAGATCGCGGAGTTGTTGGAGCCGTTGAAGCGGAAGCCGAAGAAGAAGGCGGAGTTCGGGTGCTGCAAGTTTTGTGAGCGTGCGTTCCGTCCGGGCCGTTCGACGTTGGCGGATTTCCCGAACACGGTGGCGCAGGCGTCGCCGGGGATTTGTGCGTCGTGTTGGAAGCGGAAGAAGCGCGGTCAGGATCCGAAGGACACGATGCGTAAGTTCCGTCGTCCGGAGTCGTGTCGGCGGTGTGAGCGGAAGTTGTGTGGGCGTTCGCGGACGTCGAAGGATGAGCCGGATACGACGCCGCATTACGGCAAGGGTTATTGCAGGCCGTGTCATAAGGCGGTGTTCGGGTCGTGACTCCGTATGGGAAGCGTCATCCGTCTCTTCGGGAGTGTTCGTGTGCTGGCACTATCCCTGGCTTCCCGCAGCACGAGGGGGGGTGTGGTCGGGATGACGATCGCACCCCCGGACGGCATTGCTGTAAGGCCCCTGTTCGTTGCGTTGATTGCTGTGAGGAGAAGAGCGTGAGTGAAGTTCGGAAGTTCCACGATGGTCACAACGTGGGGGTTGTGGATCTGGATCCGTGGGATGGTCGGATCGTTTTGGAGTGGTCGTATGACGACACTGTGCAGACTCGGGTGACGTGGTCGCCGGTTGCGGCTGAGGAGTACGCGAAGGCGATCCTCGCAGCGGTTGCGGAGGCACGTCGATGAACGTGTGGGAATGCAACGCATGTAACGCGATCCGTCAGGCCCCGTGCGGACGCATGTGCCTACCCAACGACCACTACGACCCGCGGGACCACCGTGAGGCTGCGGCTGTACGGGATGCGGAGGCGATCAGCCATGAGTGATGTCGAGCAGATCGTGAGGGACCTCGCTGCGATCACGGCGATGGAGAAGTTGCTGGCGGATGCGAAGCGCACCGCGAAGGACGCTCTGCAATCCCAGTTGTCGCGGGGCACGGTGTACGCCTTCACCGGCGATCAGGAACTCGGGTATGCGTCCATCCCGAAGCCGTCGCAGCCGAAGCCGCAGATTCAGATCGTCGACGAGGCGGAAACGTTCGCGTGGATGGTCGACGAGTTCGGTGAAGACGTCATCGAAACTCGGGTGCAGTTGACGGAGCAGGGTCGAAAGTCGCTAGAAGCCCGCCTTCAGAAGGGCCCAGTTCCGGGTGTCACGGTCGTCACTCCGGAGCCGCGTCCTGCTACGCCGCGGTTTGTGCCGGCGAAGAACGTTGTGGAGTTGGTGCGGGGGATGGCTGAGCGTGGCGAGTTGTCGTTCACCACACTCCTCGAGATCGGAGACATCAAATGAGCCAGAAGTTCGCGACCGATTACATCGACGTCGCCACCCGACTCGTCGAGTTCCGTGAGAAGTACCCGGAAGGCTCGTTGCAGCCGGCAGTGATCGACAAGCCGTACAGCATCGAGGAGATCGGCGGGCAAACGTACATCGTCGTCGTCGCTGCCGCCTACCGCACCGCTGAGGACTCCCGCCCGGGCATCGGCATGGCCTACGAGCTGTTCCCCGGCAAGACGCCGTACACGCGTGGTTCGGAGTTGCAGAACGCGGAGACGTCGGCGTGGGGTCGTGCGATTGTGGCGGCTCTGGCCGCGGACACGAAGAAGGGCATTGCATCGGCGGAGGAGGTGCGTAACCGGCAAGCTGAGCGTGAGGTTCCACCTTCCCCTGCGGACGCTGCCCGTACGCGCCTCCTGACGCTTCTGAAGGGCCGGAACATCAGCCCGAAGGATGCTGCGGCGAAGTTCGCTGAAGACGGTCACGGCAATCTGGGACAGTCCACGGACGTCGAGGCGATCAACGCCCTGCACGCCTTCTATGAGCGGGGTAAGTGATGAACCCTGTAGCGATCGAACAGGCGATCCGTGACTGCTCAAACCGCATCGCGAAGGGCGTCACCGTCTGCTCCAACGCCTACTCCGCGTTCCTCGAAGCTGATCGGGTGTATGACCAGGCGTTCGCTCGGGCGTATATCGAGGCGGATGGGGCGGCGCATGAGCGCAAGTACATCGCGGAGTTGGCGACGTCAGGTGAGCGTGAGGCCCGTGATTTGGCGGATGCGACGTACCGCTACGCAGACAGGCAAGCCAAGGCCCTCGAAGCCGAGTTGCGAGCTCTGCAATCGGTGGGGGCGTCGGTGCGGGGCATGTACGGCGTTGCTGGTCGGGGTGAATCATGAATCATGAAGTGGCGGAAGGGAAATCCGCTAACTTGGGGGTGTGGGATGTCGCGTAGGACGGGGCCGTCGAAGGTTCAGGCGGACATGGTTGCGGCTCGGGCCGGCGGGCAGTGTGTGTATCAGGTCGCCGGCAGGGGTGAGGGCGTATGAGGCACGTAGTGATGTTCTCCGGCGGTCTCGGATCCTGGATGACCGCGAAACGAGTCGCAGAGCAGAATGGCACCCGTAACCTCACCCTCCTCTTCGCCGATGTCGGAGGAGCCCACAGTTCCCCGCATGTAGGGGAAGACGAGGACACCTACCGGTTCATCGAGGAGGCTGCGGCGAACGTCGGCGGAGAACTCGTCATCGTCAATGAAGGACGCGACATATGGGAGGTCTTCAAGGATGACCGGTTCCTCGGAAACAGTCGTCTCGCGAACTGCTCGAAGTTCCTGAAGCAACGTCCCTGTCGGAAGTGGCTCGAGGACAACTGCGACCCTGCGGACACGGTGGTTTATGTGGGCATCGACTGGTCGGAGTCGCATCGACTGCCGGCGATCGTGAACGCATACAAGCCGTATCGGGCGGAAGCACCGTTGACGCAGCCTCCGTTCTTTGATCGGGAAGATCTGTTCGCGGCGTGCGAGGCGGAGGGAATCGAGGTGCCACGCCTGTACAAGCTTGGTGCGAACCACAACAACTGCGGCGGGTTTTGTGTGCGAGCAGGGCAGGCGCACTTCGAATGGCTGCTGCGAACGAACCCGGAACGTTACCGGTTCCATGAGGGTAAGGAGCAGGAGCTTCGGGAGCATCTGGGCAAGGATGTGACGATCCTGAAACGCACCGAGTCGGGTGTGCCGACGCCGGTGACGATGCGCCAGTTCCGGGAGGAGTTGGAGGTGCAGCCGTCGCTGTTCGATTCGACGGACTTCGGCGGGTGCGGGTGTTTTGTGGACGGTGCAGCGTGAGTCGCAAGACTGGCCCTTCGTCGGCGCAGGCGGATCTTGTGTCTGCCCGCGCCGGCGGGGTGTGTGAGGCGGTGTTTGTGGAGGACTGCAACGGTCGGGTGGAGCAGCTACATCACAGGCGCGCTCGAGGAATGGGCGGCTCCCGCAAGGCAGACATCAACTCGCCGGCGAACCTCGTAGCGATTTGCGCACCTTGCCATCAAGCGATCGAGAGTTTTCGGCATGTGGCTCGTGAGCGTGGCCTGTTGATTTCGCAGCACAACAGTTCCCCGGCGTCGCATGTGCCGGTGTGGCGGCGTGGCGTGCGGGTGCTGCTGACGGATCAGGGTGGTGTTGTCGACCAGACGGTCACTATCTGACTCCATGTGGGTGCTTTATTCGACCACCCGGTGGTATGCTTGGAACAAGTGTTGTAGATGACACGAAAAAGGGGAGGTTCCGATCGGAACTCGGAACCTCCCCGGCGCCACCTCAGACCAAACCTGAAAGGCGGGCAGGACTTCATGTTACCTGCTGAGGACGACAAAAGTACGACCGAGCGCCAATTCGCGCTCGAAGTGTTGGAAGCGATCCGCGTCCGACAGCACGAGATTCGGCACCACAAGCTGTACTACGCCCGCATTGCTCGGGATCACGGTGCAACGTACGAGGAGATCGGCGAAGCGCTGGGGGTTACAGGAGCTGGTGTCCGTTTGATGCTTAAGCGCGCCGGCGAAGAGGCAGTGGCGTGAGCATCATCCGCGGACGTATCCGCCGTGCCGAAGACAACTTCACGATCATGCCTAATGAGTGGGCTCGTGATGCACGTCTGACTCGCCGTGCCCGAGGGCTTCTTCTTGAGCTCCTGTCGCATCGAGAGGGATGGGAAATTAGCGTCAATAGCCTGGTCAACAACGGCCAGGAAGGTCGTGACGCTATCCGGAAGACCATCCAGGAGCTCGAAGAGCACGGTTACCTGATGCGTCGACAAGGTCGGGACGACAACAACCGTTTCGGTTCGACGAACTTCATCCTCTGTGACCCTGCGGACTTATGTTCCGTTGACGGATTTTCAGGCGACGGGGAATCCGCACCCTCCGATGACGGGTTTTCCGTCGACGGGTTTTCCGTCGACGGGGAATCATCACACAAAGAAGACTATTCCTCTCAGAAGACCATCGAAGAGAAGACGAGCGCCCGCAAGCGTGCGCACGCCCTCCCCGCCGACTGGATTCCTGATCGGGAAGTGATCGACTCGATGAAGACCAGATTCCCCAACGTGGACATGGCTTCGGAACACGAGAAGTTCACCGATCACTTCCGCAGCACCGGAAAGACGATGAAGGACTGGAACGCCGCTTGGAGGAACTGGATCCGTAGGTCCGCCGAGTTCTCCCGGTCCTACAGCAGTCGTAAGTCTGCGGACGACGACGCCCTCGACATTCTCGCTCGCGGACAGCGCCTCGCAGCGCAACTCGAGCACGGCGCACAGAAGGAGCTCTACTGATGTCCATCGAGATCGCGACCAAGGTGCTCATGAAGGCCCGGTTCCTCGACAAGCGCATCGAGAACAGCGATGGCGCCATCCTCGCCTGGGCGGAATGCTTCCAGAACGAGAACGTGTGGCCCCTCGAAGCAAGCCAGGCCGTCGCGGAGCACTACAAGAAAGAGAACCCCTTCCCGATCATGCCGGGTGACGTCATCGCGTACTGCAAGAAGCAGCCCGTGTGGTCCTCGAATCAGCACGCTTGGGACTTCCTGCAGAAGTGGGCGGAGTACCCGTACGCAACGGTGATTCAGGAGTACACGGGCATTCCGTGGCCGGAGATCGACCCGCCGGAGGGCATGACGCTTCAGGAAGAGCGGGCATGGCTGAAGGAAACCCGCCGTAAGTGGGTGTACGAGAACAAGGGCGTTCTCGTCGGCGCCATCCTGTCGCAGCGTCACCGTCCGCGGGAGATCGAGGGATGATCGCCTACCAGCGCGTCATCGACGCCTTCCGCAGCCAGAGCCTCAACGTCAAAGAAACCGGGCAGGGCAAAGCGTCCGCTCAGGCCCCCGGTCATTCCGACGCCGACCTGTCCGTCTCCATCAAGGACATCGGAGACCAAGTCCTCATCTGGTCGCACTCCGACCCCACCGAGTCGGTCCTAGAGGCCCTAGGATTGACGCTCGCCGATCTTTTCGACTCCCCGAAGGGCACGGAGTACCAGTACGGGGATGGGCGCGTTGTGAGGCGCACACCGCAGAAGAAGTTCAGCCAGGGCGGCAACACAAAAGGCACCGAGCTCTATCGGGCCGACAAGGTACGCGCCACCACCGACACCGTGTACATCGTCGAAGGCGAAAAAGACGTTCACGCCCTCGAATCGGTCGGGGCGGTCGCGTGCTGCACCGCAATGGGCGCCGGCAAAGCCCACATGTTCGACCTCACCCCACTGCACGGCAAGACGGTGGTGATCGTTCAGGACATGGACGAGCCGGGGCGCAAGCACGCCCAGCAACTCACCGAACTCCTCGACGGGCACGCCCAAGTCAGCATCGTTCACCCGAAGACCGGCAAAGACGCCGCCGATCACATCGCCGCGGGACACGCCCTCACCGACTTCACCGAAGCGCCCTCGACAAGCCCGAAGATCCGATCCGCACTCTCACGCATCACCGAAGCCGCGGAACGCCTCGACGGGGACGAACTCCTCGCCTACGCCTACCAGCAACTCGACGCCCTCAACACAGGCAAAGAGAACCCGAAGATGCGCAAGTTCGGGGACATCCTCCCCGAATGGTGGGAATGGTTCGACGCACCGCCGGATCAGATCCGCACCATCCCGACACCGTGGGATGAGCTGAACGAGATCCTCGCCGGCGGACTGCACCCGGGCCGCTCCTACCTGATCGCCGGTCGCCCCGGTGGCGGTAAGTCCCTCGGGTTGACGAACATCGCCGCCCACGCCGCCGAACAAGGCCACAAGGGCGCACTGTTCACGGTGGAGATGGGGCGCATCGAGATCATGTCCCGCATCCTCGCCGGACAGGCCCGGGCGGAGTATGGGCAGATCACGAAGCGCAACATCGACGCCCATAACCTCGCGAAGATCGCCGAGTACGCGGACGGCGCCACCGATCTGCCGTTGTGGATCAACGACCAGGCGTCGATCACGGTCAATCAGATCCGCACACAGGCTCGGGAGTTGAAGTCGCAGCAGGGTCTCGACTTCGTGGCAGTCGACTACGTGCAGCTGTTGAAGGCGGCTGACTCACGCCTTACCCGGGAACGTCAGATCGCGGAAATCTCGTGGGGCTTGAAGACCCTCTCCCGTGAATTGGATGTGGCGGTGATCTCGGCGTGTCAGCTGAACCGTGGCGCACAGAAGGAGAACCGTCCTCCGACGATCGCGGAGCTTCGTGAGTCGGGTTCGCTCGAGCAGGACAGCGATGTGGTGATTCTGCTGCATCACACGACGATGGAAGGCCATCCGACAGGTGAGGTGGAGATGATCGCGGGCAAGAATCGTACGGGTCCGTTGTCGACGGTGACGTTGCCGTGGCGGGCGCATTATGCACGGATCGGGCGGTGACCCTGTGACCCGTTCTCGTGCATCCGCTAAGGCCGCCGGCGCCCGCTTCGAACGACTCATCGCCGACGCACTCGCCCAACACGTCGACGACCGCATCGACCGCCGGGTAAAGACCGGGGCAGCCGATAAGGGAGACATCGCCGGTCTACGGCTCTCAGACGGCTCGAAAGTCGTCGCCGAGCTAAAGGACTACGGCGGCACCCTGAAAGTCGGCCCCTGGCTCAACGAGGCGGCAACAGAGCGCATCAACGACGACGCCCTCGCCTCCATCGTCGTCGCCAAGCGCCGCGGCACCCAGAATCCGCTCGACCAGATCGTCCTGTGCACCCTCGCCGACTTCATCGCGATCATTACCCACCACCGACCCGAAGAGAGCCAGTGAACATCCCCGCCAGCCTCACCAGAGCAATCAACTGGAACCGCATCCCCGACGACAAAGACGCCGAAGTCTGGGACCGTCTCACCGGCAATTTCTGGCTCCCGGAGAAGGTGCCCGTCTCCAACGACATCCAGTCGTGGGGCACGCTCACCGAGTACGAGCAGGAACTGACGATGCGGGTCTTCACGGGCCTGACACTCCTCGACACCATCCAGGGCACGGTCGGTGCGGTCTCACTCATTCCCGATGCGGTCACCCCGCACGAGGAAGCGGTGCTGACGAACATCGCGTTCATGGAGTCGGTGCACGCGAAGTCGTACTCACAAATCTTCTCGACGCTGTGCTCCACCCGGCAGATCGACGACGCCTTCCGGTGGTCGGAGGAGAACGAGCACCTGCAGCGCAAGGCGCAGATCATCCTCGACTACTACAAGGGCGACGACCCGCTCAAGCGCAAGGCCGCCTCGACACTGCTCGAGTCGTTCCTGTTCTACTCGGGCTTCTACCTGCCGATGTACTGGTCGTCGCGGGCCAAGCTCACCAACACCGCCGACATGATCCGCCTGATCATCCGTGACGAGGCCGTCCACGGCTACTACATCGGCTACAAGTACCAGCGCGGCCTCGAGACGATCACGCAGGCCGAGCGCGACGAACTCAAGGACTGGGTCTTCGAACTGCTCTTCGAGCTGTACGACAACGAGACCCACTACACGGCCGACCTCTACGACCGGGTGGGGCTCACCGAGGACGTAAAAAAGTTCCTGCGCTACAACGCCAACAAGGCCTTGATGAACCTCGGCTACGAAGCGTTGTTCCCGAAGGACGAAACCGACGTCAACCCCGCGATCATGGCGCAACTATCGCCGAACTCCGACGAAAACCACGACTTCTTCTCCGGCTCCGGATCGTCTTACGTGATCGGAAAAGCAGTCATCACTGAAGACGAAGATTGGGGTTTCTGACATGTCTGACCGACCCGAAGACTTCCTCCCCGAAGGAAGCCTCGTCACCGCCCGCATCGAAATCGTCGAAGCCATCACCCCCGAAGGTGAACCCGTCCTGTCGTGGCACGCCGCAACCTCCGACGGCGACGAACTTGACGCAACCCGATTCCTCGGCCTCATCGAGCGCGCCAAGCTCGACTCCTGGTACGTGGGAACGCGAGAGGCCGAAGCATGAAGACCGTCGTCACCATCGCCGGAATCACCACCCTCTGCACCGCAGGCTGGCTCACCCTCGCCGCCATCATCTGCGACATGGCCGGCACCGCCCTCATCCACCTCGGAGAAGACGAATGACCGCGCCCCGTGACCTCGCCGACGCCCAGGCTCGCCTCGACACCGCCGAAACCGCACTCGCCGGACTGATGCACGAAAACAACGAACTGCGAGCGATCGTCCGTCGGGTGCGCGAGTACGCGCACCTCAACCGCGACCAGGCCGCCGAACTCCGCACCATCGGACGACCCTACGACGCACTCCCACACGACAACACCGCAGACGCCCTCGACCTCATCCTCGGAGACAAGCCATGACCGCGTACTGCCCCGACAAACTCGCCGGCACCCAGCACACCTGCTTGTGCACTGCCCTCGCCCACCACATCGGCGGCCACCGTTGCGCCTGCGGGCACACCTGGGGCGACCCCTGGCACACGCTCACCTACGACGAGCAACGGGCCTTCCTCGGACTTCCCGACGTGACACTCCAAGTCACCATGGACCGGATGCGCACCGGGCTTCACAGGATGCAGAAACAGATCAACACACTCGGGGAGTCCATCTCTGAAACCTGGGGGATCCTGCATAACAAATTGCTGGAACTCGACGAACAGGAAGCCTCATGAAACGTCTCCACAAGATCGAGCTGTATCAGGACAAGGCCGGTTTTTGGCGCTGGAACCGCAAAGCCGGCAACGGCGAAATCATCTCGGACAGCGGCGAAGCCTACGTCGACCGCCGCGACGCCATCCACGGAGCACGTATTGCCAATCCTGATTTGTTTCCAGAGGAGGAAACCGAATGAGAATCGTCAACCGTTCAGAACTGCTCACCCTTCCCGCCGGCACACTCATCGCCGAAGTGGAAAACACCGACAGCTACACGGGGACACTGGGCCAACTCATGATCTTCGGTGGCAAGTACTCCGAAAACGACTTCCTCATCCGAACCATCGACGATCCCTACGCCTCCGGATCTGAAGACTCCTGGGACCGCCGACACGACATGCTCGAGAACGGCACAAGCTACCCCGTGAACCCGTACTACGGGCGCGAAGGATGCTTCGAAGACGACTCACAGAAGTTCCTCGTCTATGAGGCCGCCGATATCGCGTCGATCATTGCTCATATCGCGCCTGCCATGCGCGCTCTCGATGCGGACGCTCATGAAGATCGGTAAAGCCGAGGTCGTGCACGCCGAAGACGGCAAACTCATCTCCGAGCACTACTACGACTCCGAAGGTAACGAGATCAGCCGCGAAGCGTACATGGAAGAGCGGCGCAAACTGGCGGATCTGCAATGGGACTACAACAGGTACGTGGACGACGTTCTCAGCAGGGGGCACTAGCGATGAGTGACGGTTACTTCATGCCGCGGCACGATCAGATCGCTCTCGTAGCCATCCTCGACGAGATCCCCGAACTCATCGAGGACTTGACCATCGCGATCACGCGTCAAGACCGCCTCTCCGGTGGGGGCCCGAAAACCCGCAACGGCAGCGACGAACAACCACTCCCCATCTCCGTGGAAGCGATGGAAGCCGCTGACCTCCTCACCGACACCCTCGCCTCCTGGGTACGGCACACCACCGAACAACGCGCCATGCACTACACCGCACCCACCACGGCTGTGCACTACGCGGCATGGCTGAAACGTTGGCACGTCGCCCTCGCCATGTCCGAAGGCTCTGATGAGGCGTTGGATGAAATCCGGTACGCCGTACGCCAAGCCCGACGCGCCACCGACCGCCCAAAAGAACACACACCCACCATCGACCAGCAAGCCGTCTACGAAGCCGGCGAAGCCCTACTCAACGCCACCCAAATCGCACACATCGCAGCCACAATGGGAGACCACTACCAAGGACTCAACGTCAAACGTGTCCTCCGGTTGCGGCACAATCAGCAGATCACCCCAGCGATGACAGCGGACGGCATGGACTTGTATCGCATCGCCGATGTTCTCACCGCCCACCTCACCTACCCTGCACGCAGAAGGAAGATCCCCGCATGAACCTTCCAGCCCGCATCGAATCCACTCCGAACCGCATCTGGGACCACAACTGGAACCTGATCTGCGACATCCCCAACGGAGCCCTACAGGACTCAGAGGAAGGCGCAGTCATACTCGAGCTCACTCACCCCGCCGCACAGTTCCTCGTCAACAATCCCGAGCAGCCGAAGCATCTTACCGTCGATTCAGCGCAGGGGCGATGGAGTGGCCGACTTCGCGAGTTCACCATCCGCAACCGCACGATGGTGAAGTGCCAATTCAAGGCGTTCGATGAGCAGTACCTCGGATGGACGCATTTGCAGTGCCCCGACTGCGGTGAGGTGCTGTACAGCGGAATATGGATTCCGCACTACGATCAGGAAGACCTCCAGAGGGCGCACAAGCTCGTATGCGAGGGCGAAGCATGAGTGACGACTATGTAGAGATCACCCTGTGGGGCGCAGGCACAGTGAAGCGCACAAAGATCACAGGCGACGATGCGGCTACAGTAATCGACATGCTCAAGAACGACGGCATACCAATCGTGCTGGACGATCAGAACAGCGCACATGAGTGACCACATAGTCGTTGCTAGTGACCGTATGGACACCTTACGGCAGTGACCTGTGATATGCTTCGCGTGAACGCGGCTGTCCCCACCAGGGCAGTCGCGTTTCGCATGGAAAGGGGCACACCATGATCCTCAAACCCTGGCTCCACATCCTGCTCACCATCCTCGCCATCCTCGGCATCAGGCTCACACGATGAGCATCACCGAATACCACAACCGCCTCACCGACCTCCGAGCACGACTCAGACGAGCACGCTTCGACAACGACGATGAAGCAATCACCGTCATCGAAGCCGAACTCGACCGCATCCTCGACCTCTACAACGCCAATCGTCCGGCCTCGAAGCACGCTCACTGAGAAGCTCGGCCGGATACGCCCCGTGCTGTTCCTTGGGTGGTGACAGCACGGGGCAACAAACCCACGGGAGACACCATGGTCGGACTCAGCAAACTCAGCCAATGGATCCTCGACCCCAAACACTTCCGCAAACGCCGCCGCAAAGCAGCTAAGGTGCACGAGAAAAACCACGGGCTGCGATGACATGGCAAACAGGCCCAAAGATCACCAATACAAGCGCAAACGGAAGGCCCTGAAGGCCAAATCCGATACATGCCACCTCTGCGGCGACTACATAGACCGCACACTCAAATGGCCCCATCCCATGAGCTTCAGCGCAGACCATGTGATCCCTGTCAGTAGGGGAGGGGACAATCTTGGCGAGATCCTCCCATCCCATCTCAGTTGCAACGTGAGACGTGGCAATGACACAGGGCATGGAAGGACGAGAAGGAACAGCAAGAGACAACCTGAGAAGCATCCAGGGCTGAAGTAATGAAGGACCCCGGCGAGGACTGCCATCCTCCCGGGGCTTGGCCGATCTGACAAGGAGATCGACGTGTACGAGCGTACATGCAATGAATGCGATGAAGCGTTCCAAACGACATCAACAGTCAAACTCTATTGCTCTCCTCGATGTAGGTATCGAGCAAGAGATCGCAAGAAGATGTACCCATGCTCAGTGTGTGGCGAGCCGATGCACCCCGGCAGAACCAACAAGGGTGAAGGCCAGTCGATGCACAATCGCTGCTATCCCAAGACACATGGGGTGGGGCGATACCGCAAGGGATGCCGATGCGACGTATGCAGAGCAGCTGTCTCCAAGGCTATGCGCGCATACACGGAGCGAAACGGATACTGGTCAGACCCACGCGTGCAAGCGCACAGACGAGCTAAGAGGTCAACTTCTCAAGCCATCGCACAACAGCGCGCACAGTGGCAACGTTGGTATGCGAGTGAACGTGGCAAGCACGTCGACAGAGAGAACGGAAGGCGCCGGCGTAGCCGCCTCAAAGAGGCAACGATCGCACCCTTCACAGTCGACCAACTGCAAGCCCGAATGAGCATGTTCGGAGACCGCTGCTGGATGTGCCGGCAGCAACTCAACGGCAAAGGCACAGTCGACCACGTCAAGCCCATCAACAAGGGAGGGCCACACATGCTCGCCAATCTGAGGCCGGCATGTGGACCGTGCAACTCCCGCAAGCGCGACCAATGGCCGTTCACGAACGAAATTCCAGCCTGAAAATCGCGGGGGTTTCGCTGACCCCCCTTCCCCACCCGGGCGAACAGACCTTCGGCACACGTGGTCGAGGTCTGTACGGGACTGGGGATCCCCAGAGGGGCGCTACAGGACACCTGAGGAGGTGGCTTTCATGGCAGGACGAGGGCCGGCACCGAAGGACCCGTCGAAGCGTGCGCGGAGGAATGCGGATCCAGTAGCGATGCGCGTCATCACTGCGGATCCGACTGCTCAACCGGGGCTGCCTGAGGTGCAGTTGCCGGGGTCGGATGAGCCGTTTGCGTGGCCTGAGGCGACACAGCGGTGGTGGAAGATGTGGGGTGATTCGCCGTTGGCGGCGGATTTCACCGCGAATGACTGGTCGGAATTGCTGGATACGGCGCTTCTTCATGCCCGTTTTTGGTCGGGTGACGTGAAAGTTGCTGGTGAATTGCGGCTTCGGGTGGCGAAATTCGGTGCGACTCCGGAGGATCGGGCGCGTCTGCGGATCCAGTTTGCGGCTGCGGACGAGGCTGATGAGAAGCGGGCGAAGCCTAAGTCGGGTACGTCTCGTCAGCGCCGCGGTCCGTTGAAGGCGGTTTAGTGCCGTGGAAGCCGTCCGTCCCGGGTGAGATTCCGACGTTGGGTTACGAGGTCCTGGACTGGATCTCGGCTGCGTTGGCGGCGCCGGACCGGGCGGACTATGAGCCGTTTGTGCCGTATCGCGAGCAGGAAGATTTCATCCTGCGGTGGTATGCGCTGGATCCTGCAACGGGCCGGCGCAAGTTCAACCGCGGCGTGCTCGGGCGACCTCGAGGTTGGGGTAAGTCTCCGCTGCTAGCTGCGTTGGCGTGCGCTGAGGCTTTGGGCCCGGTGCTTTTCGACGGATGGGATTCTGACGGTCAGCCTGTCGGAAAACCGTGGTCGGAAGTTCGCACGCCCTGGGTTCAGCTCGCGGCCGTGTCGGAGGATCAGACCCGCAATACGTGGGCGCCGGTCTTGGAGATGTTGCGCGAAGAGGCGCCGGTGCATGATCTAGTTCGTGGCTTGGAGCCGATGGAGTCGTTCGTCGCTTTGCCGAACCGCGGCCGGATGGAGCAGGTCACGTCGAGCGCCCGCACGATCAAGGGTGCGCGTGCTGTGTTCGCTGTCCTGGATCAGTCGGAGGAGTGGGTCGCCAGTAATGGCGGAATCCGGTTGGCGAACACGATGCGCGCGAACGCCGCGAAAGTTGGCGGTACGACGTTGGAGTCTCCGAACGCGTTCATTCCGGGTGAGGGTTCGGTGGCGGAGGAGTCCGCCGCGTATTGGGATGCGATCCGGGCTGGACGCTCTCGTGATGACGGTTTGCTGTATGACCATCGTGAGGCGCCGGCGGATACGGAGATGTCCGATCGCGAGTCGTTGCTCACTGGTTTGCGGGTGGCGTACGGCGACAGCTCGGGCCACCCGGATGGATGCGTGATTCACGATCCTCCGTGCGCTTCGGGGCATGTGGATTTGGATCGGTTGATTTCGACGATCTGGGATCCGGCGCAGGATCCGCAGCAGTCGCGGTCGGACTTCCTGAATCAGATCACGCACGCGTCTGACTCGTGGGTGTCTCAGCCTGAGTGGTCGGCGTGCTTGGATTTGGACGCGGCATTGGAACCCAACGATCAGGTGACGTTGGGGTTTGACGGTTCTCGTGGGCGTGTGCGCGGGAAGGCGGACGCGACTGCGTTGATCGGTTGCCGGGTGTCTGATGGGTACCTGTTCGAGATCAAGGTGTGGGAGCAACCTGCCGGCCCCGCGGGCGCGGGATGGATGCCGAACCCGCTTGAGGTGGACTCGGTTGTCCGTCAGTGCTTCGAGCGCTGGAAGGTTGTCGCGTTCTATGCGGATCCGTCGGGGTGGACGGAGCATGTGGCCCGTTGGGAGGCGGCGTTCCGGAAGCGGCTGAGGGTGAAGGCTACGCAGACCGCGCCGATCACGGTGTGGCCTCGGGGTAAGGACGCTCGGGTGTCGCACTACACGGAGCAGTTGCGGATTGCGATTGCGAATGGGGACTGTTCGCATGATGGATCACCGGCTTTGACGCGGCATGTTCTGAACGCGCGTAAGCGGAGTAATAAGAGCGGCTACCTGCTGTACAAGGCTTACCCGGATAGCCCCGACAAGATCGACGCTGCGTATGCGGCGGTCATGGCTTGGAAGGCGCGTACGGATGCGCTCACGCAGGGATATGGACGAAAGAAGCCGAGAAGGGTGGTGATGCTGTCGTGAGTTTGGAATCGGTCACCATCCCGGATCTTGAGGATGATGAGCAGCGGGAAGTGAACCTGTTGCTCGAGCAGCTTCGGGCGAAGCTGCCGCGGAACCGTCTGCGGGCTGCGTACTACGACGGCAAGAACGCGGTGCGGGATCTGGGGATCTCGGTGCCTCCGAACTTTCGTCGCGTTGCAACGGTGCTGGGGTGGTCGGCGAAGTCAGTGGATGTCCTGAATCGTCGGTGTGTCCTCGATGGCTTTTCGCTGCCGGATGCGGAACTGTCCGACTTCGGCATCGATGAACTGTGGCGGGACAACTACCTCGACCTCGAGTCGCAGCAGGTGGGTGTGTCGTCGTTGATTCATGCGACGGCGTTCCTGATTGCGACGCAGGGTGACCGTGATCTGGGTGAACCTGAGGTGGTCATCACCGCGAAGGACGCTCTCACGGGCACGGGTGTGTGGGATCGGCGGGGCCGGCGCTTGTCGTCGTTCCTGTCGGTGATCGACACGGACGGTGACGGCAAGCCCACGGAGATGGTGCTGTATCTGCCGAACCTGAATGTGCTGATGCGGAAGGATTCGGGCCGGTGGGAGGTGGATCGGCAGGATCATTCTTTCGGTGTGCCGGTGGAGCCTGTGGTGTATCAGCCGCGGCTGGCGCGCCCGTTCGGTTCGTCGCGGATTTCTCGTGCGGTGATGTCGCTGCACGATATGGCGATCCGTACGGTGATCCGCTCTGAGGTGTCGGCGGAGCTGTACTCGGTTCCTCAGCGTGTCCTGTTGGGTGCGGATGAGTCGGCGTTCCAGGATGCGGACGGCAATATGCGGTCGAAGTGGCAGTCGATTCTGACGCAGATCTGGGCGATCGGTAAGGATGAGGACGGCGATCTTCCGCAGATTCAGTCGTTCGCGGCGGCGACGCAGCAACCGCACATGGATCAGCTGCGGGCGTTGGCTCAGTTGTTCGCCGGCGAAACCTCGATTCCGCTGGACTCATTGGGTATCTCGGCGGAGGCGAACCCGACGTCGGAGGGTGCCTACAACGCGGGCCGCGATGATCTGATTCGTGAGGCTGAGGGTGTCACGGATGGGTGGTCCCCGGCGTGGCGGCGCACAATGCTGCGCGGTGTGCAGATGTTGAACGGCTGGTCGGACGATGAGGTCCCCGAGGAGCTGTTGGATTTGCAGCCGAAGTGGCGGTCTCCGATGACTCCGTCGCGGGCTGAGGCTGCGGCTGAGGCGATGCAGTTGGTGACTGCGGGGATTCTGCCGGCGGATTCGTCGGTGACGTTGGATCGTCTCGGGTTCTCGTTGCAGGAGCAGAAGCAGATTGCGGCGGATCGGCGGAAGTCGATGATGTCGTCGTTGGTGCAGACTTTGCAGGAGCGCGCACAGGCGCCTGCGGGCGCGCCCGCGGGGGAGACTCCGGTGGAGGATGGTTTGCCGGAGAAGCCAGTAGAGGCGACCGGTGGCGTCGTCGGCTGAGCAGTACGCGATCCTCGAGGAGTTGACGCGTCTCGCCGGGATTGATCTGCAAGCGTTGTGGCAGTTGGCGTCGGAGTCGGGGGATCCGTTCGCGTTCATTCTGGATACGTTCCCGGAGTTGGCTACTCAGTACGCGACGATGACGGCTGAGGTGTCGGCGATCTGGTATCAGGAGGCGGCGCCGGAACTCAAGTATGTTCCGGTGGTTCCGCCTTCTGTTGCTCTCGAGGTGTATCGGGAGTCGGCGGCGTGGGCGTTGGGTTCTGGTGATGGTGTCGACGATCCGCGGGCGGCGTTGTCGAAGCTGTCGGGTTCGTTGCAGCGTCACATTTGGGATGCTGACCGGGAGACGATGATCTTCAATGCGGATGCTGAGGGCGGTGCCCGGTGGGTTCGCGAAGCGGGCCCGATGGCGTGCCCGTTCTGCAAGATGCTGTCCACTCGCGCTACAGCATCGGGCACCTACTATTCGTCGGCTGACGCTGCGATCAAGGTGGTCGGTCGCGGCAAAGAGATGTCGCTGTCGGAGCGTCGTGCGCGTGCCCGCGGGGAGACTCGTTCGGCAGGTCGGTTCATGGCGGGCGGTAAGCGCACGCGTGGTACGCGGAAGCTCGGCGAGTCGTATCACGACAACTGTGATTGTCGTGTGGTGGCGGTTCGTCCCGGTCGGGAGTATGAGCCGCCGGATCATGTCCTCCGTTTCGAGGAGGAGTACAAGGAAGCGTCCCGGGCTGCGTCCGGGAGTCGTGCTGGCGCCGGCAATGTGAAGGACATCATGGCTGCTTGGCGTCAGCTCGAGAAGAAGTAACTTCCCCAGCCGCAACGGATGGGATCAACCCGAAACGGGAGTCAACGCATGTCTGAGAACACGACCGACGTCACCGAAACGGAGACTGAGGATCAGCAGGACGTCGAGCAGGAGGAGAACCAGAAGCCTACCGAAACGGTGGATTTTTGGAAGTCGAAGGCTCGGGAGCAGGAGAAGCGCGCCAAGGAGAACGCTGCCGCTGCGAAGCGGTTGGCGGAGCTCGAGGATGCGCAGAAGTCGGAGACCGAGAAGTTCACGGAGCGGCTGTCGAAGGCTGAGGCTGAGGCGGCATCTGTTCCGGGCAAGGTATCCGAGGCTCTTCGTTCGCATCTGGTGAAGCTGCACGGCATCGACAAGGAAGATGCCGAGTTGTTCCTCACCGCGTCGGATCCGGATCTTCTGCTGAAGCAGGTCGATCGACTCGTCGGTCAGCCAGGCAAGCGTAAGAGGCAAGGCAACTTCGTGCCCCGTGAGGGCACCACCAATCCTGCGGTCGAGACGGATGCGCGTGCGTTCGCACGCAATCTGTTCGGCGGCGACTAATTCCCTGAGGAGGGAAACGTGGCTACTTTCGGAACTGGGGATCTGAAGAATCTTCCCCGGAACATCGCGGACGGCATGGTTCGTGATGTCATCTCGGGTTCGACTGTTGCGGCCCTGTCGGGTCAGGAACCGATGCGGTTCGGCAACGTCGACATCATCACCTTCAACGAGGCGCCTCGGGCAGAGTTCGTCGGTGAGGGTGCGCAGAAGTCGCACACCACGGGCTCGTTCGACTTCGTGACCGCTACGCCGAAGAAGGCTCAGGTCACGATGCGGTTCAACGAGGAAGTTCTGTGGGCTGATGAGGACTACCAGCTTCAGGCGGTCAACACTCTCGCCGGCGCCGGTTCGACCGCACTGTCCCGCGCTCTGGATCTCGGCGCGTACTACCGCATCAACCCGCTGACGGGCGCTCCGATCACCGGCTGGACGAACTACCTGAACTCGACCACGAAGCGTGTCGCCATCGGCGCGAACGCTGACATGGACGTCGAGGCTGCGGTGGGTCTGCTCCTCGCCGATCAGAAGTCGGTCAACGGCATGGCGCTGGATCCCGCGTACGCGTGGACTCTGGCAACAGCGCGGTACGCGGATGGCCGTAAGAAGTTCCCGGATCTCGGGTTCGGCACGTCGATCAGCAACTTCCAGGGCATCAACGCGTCGGTGTCGAACACCGTCTCGGCTCAGCCGGAAGCAACCGACACCGGTGTCCGTGCGATCGTCGGCGATTTCCAGTCCGGCATCCGTTGGGGTGTTCAGCGGAACATCCCCCTCGAGGTCATCCGTTTCGGTGACCCCGACGGTCAGGGCGACCTGAAGCGTCACAACCAGATCGCTCTCCGCCTGGAGATCGTGTACGGCTGGTACGTCTTCGCGGATCGCTTCACCGTGATCGAGGAAGCGACGCCGTAATGCCGCGCCTGAAGAACAAGGTGACGGGCGTTCGGATCACTGTCGATGATGCTCTTGCCGCGAAGTTGTACGGCGATTGGGAGCGGGTCGATGAGGCTCCGAAGCCTGCCCGTCGGACGCGTAAGAAGGCTGCCGAATCTGACGACGAGTAGGGGGCATCATGCCGGCTGTTGTGTTGACGGTCGATGACCTCCTGCCGTTCGCTCCGGGCATCGATGAGGCTAAAGCTGAGGCGATGATCGAGGATGCATTGGCGCTCGCTGCTGAGGTGGCGCCGTGCATCCTCGAGGATTCGTTTGCGAAGCCTGCCGCGGCGAAGGCAATTCTTCGTGGTGCGGTGCTCCGGTGGAATGATGCCGGCACTGGCGCTGTGGTGTCTCAGGCCGCGGGGCCGTTCTCGCAGACCATCGATACGTCGAAGGTTCGGCGGGCGATGTTCTGGCCGTCGGAGATCACCGACCTTCAGAAGTTGTGTGGTGGGTCGGAGACTCGGGCGTTCTCGATCGACACGTACGCGGGCGCGCATAACGTGCACGCGGAGGTGTGCGCAGTGAACTTCGGTGCTGCGTACTGCTCGTGCGGGGCGGTGCTCACCGGCGGCGATCCGTTGTGGGAGTTGCCCTGATGGAGACGATCACGCGGGTTCGGTCGGATGGTGGTTGGGATGAGAACGGCGATCCGATCGTCATCGAGAATCCTGAGCTGACACTCGTTCCGTTGGGGATCGCGCCTGGTGCGACGAACGAGATGGATGCGGTCGGTCGTGACGGCGAGCTTGTCGAGTTCACTGTGTTCCTCGAGCACGGCGCCGACGTCATCGATGGTGACGAACTGCTGATTCGCGGCGGCTCGTACCGGGCGCGTGTGCGCACGTGGCGTCCGCAGTGGGATCCGTCGTTCGGTGGTATCGAGGTTGTTGCTACGTCGAGAGTGGGGTGATCGTGTGGCTACTCCTCCTAGGCCCGGTCAGGTTCGCCTGAATCATGCGGGTATCGCGAAGCTGCTGAAGTCGGCTGAGTTCCGTGAGATGACGAATCGGGAGGCTCGCGCTTTGGGTGAGGCTGCTGGTGGGTCGTCGAAGGGTGTGAAGGTCGACGAGTATACGACGGATCGTTCTGCTGCGTCGGTGAAGGTGCCGGCGGCGAGGCAGGCGAAGTCGGGTGCGTTGACTCGTGCTGCGGCGTCGCGTGGCCTCGAGGTGAGGCAGAAGCCGTGACGGGGCCGATCAGGGTGCCGGATGATTCGGCTGGTGCGGTGGCAGAGTTTTTGAGGGCGGCTCTTGTGGGCCGCTTTTCTTCTGCGCCGACTGTCGGATTGGTGTTGCCGCAGAATTGGTCGCCGAAGAACGCGCCGGCGGTGGTGGTGTTCGACGATGGCGGTCCGGCGACGTGGCCGATTGTGACGGAGCCGCGGATTCGGGTGACGGTGTGGGCTTCTGGTCGCACTCTTGCCCGGCAGGTAGCGGCGGCGTGTGCCGGTTTGCTGCTGTCACGTGATGTTCCACGTGTGGCTTCGGTGCGTGATCCGTCGTCGATTCTCGATGCGCGTGATGACAATGGCGGGATCATGGCGTCGTTCACGGTCGCGGTGAAGTCCCGCACCGTCGTCGCCTGACTCTCTCTTTCTTTCAATTCTCTGATCCCTTTGAAAGGGGTGCATTCAGCATGGCTCGTTCACCTGAGAACGTGAATATCTGGCAGGACGCCCGCGTGTGGCTGTCCCTCGCCGCGACCCGTCCGACCCTCCCGACCGACGCTGACACCGCGGTCACCGAAGCCCCGTTCGCTACCGGCTGGGGAGAGTTCGGCATCCTCGACGGCGAGGCCGGCTTCGGCGAGGAGCGGACCTTTGATGAGACCGAGCACTACGGCTGGGGTATCGGCCTGATCAAGATCGGTTCCCGTAACTTCAAGCTGAACCGTACGTTCTCCGCGCTGGAGGACAACGAGGCAACTCGTGCGGTTCTGTGGCCCGGGTCGACCGAGTCGAAGCTGCTCATGCCGAAGCCCGTCTATGCGTGGCTCGGGTTCGACACCACCTCCGATACCGGCACGGTGGAGCGTCTGTTCACGGTGTCGCGTGCTCGCCTGACGGTGCCGAACAACAACCGCAACGAATCCGACATCACCCGCCTGGAGATCACGGCGAACATCTTCGGCAAGTCGGTCGGCGACGACATCGAACTGTTCGACCGTCAGGTCTCCGGCGCTGCTCCGGTGACGCCGTGATCGAGGTCCGTTTCCTGAAGGACCATGGCCGACATTCGAAGGGTGATCGCCGGTGGGTCGATGAGGTGTCTGCCGAGAACCTGGTGAAGGCCAAGGTTGCTCGGCGCACGAATCACACGGATGTCCCCGAGGTTGAGACCGCCGAAGTGGTGACGGTCGCTTCCCCGGAGGAATGAGATGTCGGGGGCGTGGTGGTGTCGCGGGGACACTCCACGCCCCTGACTGCTCGAGCTTCCCCGCATTCTCCCCGCATTCCCCGCGAAAGGATTCATCATGACTACTGCACGTCCCCGTAAGACCAACGCCCCGGACATGTCGAAGGCACCCGAACCGCAGGACCACAAGAGTCCCGCGCAGGCAGAGGCCGAAGGCGAAGCCACCACCGTCATCGAGTGGGACGGCCTCGAGTTCGAGATCCTTTCCGATCCCGACGACTGGGACTTCTGGACGGTCGTCGAGCCGCTGTCGGCGAACAACGTCGTGCAAGCCACCCTCGGGCTTCTCGGCCCGAAGCAGACCCTGAAGCTGCGTCAGGCCCGCCCGAAGATCAAGCCCACCGACTTCGCGTCGCTGTTCCAGGCGATCCAGGAACAGGTCGGGTTCGGGGGAAACTGATCGGCCTCCTCCAAGTTCTCCGTGATCACGAGCGCCTCGTAGAAGCTGACCTGCGTCGCTTCTACGGGGTGCGGTACACGGACCGGTGGAGGAGAGATTGGGACGGCACCCGCAAGCTCACCCTTCGTGAGATCGGCGTGTATCTCGAGGATTTGCCTGATGATTCGCGGATCGTGAAGCACTTCAATGAGGGGCGCCGACGCTGGTCCGATGAAGCGTTCCTTCTCTCGGATCTGGTGCATGTGATGTCGGGGAAGCCTCATCCGGCCCGTCCGAAACCGAAAGCGGATGTGGATAAGCGTGAGACTCCGCGTCGTGCGCAGATTCGTCGTCAGCGGATCGCGGAGAAGCGGCGCCGGGAGATGGCGCGTAAGGCGGAATCCGCCGCAGATTAGGAGGCTCTGTTGGCCGAAAATATTGGGTACGCATCGCTCAGCGTGATCCCGGTCCTCAGTGGCCTTCAGGGCAACCTTCAGCAGATGATGCGCCCTCTGCTCAATGACGCTCAGCGTGTCGGCGTGCAGATGGGCAACAACGTCGCGCAGGGTTTGCAGGGTGCGGAGTCTCGTGTCCGGCAAGCTTCGCAGCGGATGGCTCAGGCCCGTAACGCGGAGACCGATGCTGCGGGTCGGGCGCGTCTCGCTGAGGCAGAACTCAACGAGGTCCGTGCCCGGGGTGACGCAGCAACGTCGGATTTGATTCGCGCTGAGGAACGTCTACGGATCGCGCAGCGTGAAGCCACCGACGCCACCCGCCAACGTGAACGTGCCGTCGATGAACTGTCGCAAGCGCAGGCGGATCTCGCGAACTCTACCGATGATGTGGAGCAGTCCACCGATTCAGCGTCGGGTGGTCTCGGCACATTCGGTGATGCCGCCTCTGGTGCTGCCGGTAAGTTGGCCGGGCTCGCGACTGCTGTGGTGGGTATCGGGTCGGCTATCGAGCTCGGTATGCAGGGCATCGAGAACCAGCAGATCACCAACAAGCTTGCTGCTTCGATGGGCGCGACCGGAGATCTCGCCGCTGAGTACGGTCAGAAGGCCGGCGAGCTCTATCGCAATGGTTTCGGTGAGTCGATGGAAGAGGCGGCGTCGACGATCGGTCTCGTCGCGTCGTCATTCCAGACTGCGGGGTTCGAAGGCGAAAAGTCGATGGAGGAAATCTCCGCGACTGCTCTGGATTTTGCGACGATTTTCGATCAGGACGTTGCGAACTCCATCCAAACGGCGTCACTGTTGGTGACGAACGGTTTGGCGAAGGACTCCACAGAAGCCTTCGACCTGATGACCGCCAGCTTCCAGCGTGTGCCAGCGGCGATGCGGGAAGAGTTGCCGGAGATCCTTCAGGAGTACGGAACGAACTTCCGCGCTTTGGGGCTGAACGGCGAAGAGTCGTTCTCGCTCCTGGTCTCCGCTGCTGAGCAAGGCAAGTTCGCGCTTGATAAGACCGGCGATGCTTTGAAGGAATTCACGATCCGCGGCGCGGACATGTCGACGGCTTCGTCGGATGCGTACAAGGCGATCGGCTTGGACGCGGTCGAGATGTCGAACATGGTTGCCGCGGGCGGTGAGGGTGCGCGTGAGGCGTTGCAGCGCACAGCTGCGGGACTGTTGGCGATCGAGGATCCGGCGGATCGAGCGAATCAGGCCATCGCCTTGTTCGGTACTCCGCTCGAGGACTTGTCGGTTGACCAGATCCCGGCGTTCCTTGAGGGGATCACGGGTGCGCAGGACAACATGGCGGGGTTCGCGGGGTCCGCTGCGGAGGCCGGTGACACCCTGAACTCGGGTGTTGGTGTGGCGTTCGAGACGTTCAAACGCCAGGTCACCGGTGAGTTGCTCGACGGTTTGAACAACATGGCGTCGTTCCTGATGCGCAATGCCGAAACGTTCAAGACCCTCGGCATGGTCATCGCCCCGGTTGTGGCCGGTATCGGCACGTATGTGGCAGTGACGAAAACGATCACCGGTGTTCAGGCTGCGTGGACCGCGGTCACGAAGGCCGGGACGATCGCACAGTGGGCGATGAACGCCGCCATGGCAGCGAACCCTATCGGTCTGATTGTCGCCGCGGTGGTGGCAGCTGGTGCAGCGCTGGCATTGTTCTTTACGAAAACTGAAGTTGGCCGGAAGATCTGGGACAAGGTCTGGAACGGCATCAAGACCGCGGTCAGCACGGCGTGGGAGTATTTGCAGGTCGCGTTCGACGGCATCATGGCTGCGTTCGGGTGGGTCGGCGATAAGGCGATGTGGCTGTGGAACTCGGCGTTGGTGCCGGCGTTCAACGGCATCACGACCGCGGTGGGCTGGTTGGGCGATAAGGCGAACTGGTTGTGGTCGTCGGTGATCCAGCCGGTGTTCGGGTTCATCGGTCAGGCCGCCCAGGTGTTGATGGCGATCGTCGGCACCGTGTTGATCACCCCGTTCATCCTCGCCTGGAATGCGATCGGCGCGACGGTGCAGTTGGTGTGGAACACCTTCCTGTCCCCGATCTGGGAGACGATGAAGGCTGGACTCGGGCTGCTGGGGCAGGCGTTCTCGTGGGTGTGGAACTCGGTGATCAAACCTGCCTGGGATGCTCTCGGCGCGGGGATCCAGTGGGTGTACAACTCGATCATCAACCCGACCTGGGAGGCCCTGAAGGCTGCGCTTGCTGCGGTGGGGGGGTTCTTCCAGGCGACGTGGAACAACGTCATCAAGCCTGCGTGGGATGCGTTGGGTGCCGGGATTCAGTGGGTGTGGAACAGCATCATCAACCCCACCTGGGAAGCCCTCAAGACTGCCCTGTCGGCGGTGGGAACGTTCTTCCAGAACACCTGGAACAACGTGATCAAACCTGCTTGGGATGCGTTGGGTAACGGCATCAAGTGGGTGTGGGACAACGTCGTGAACCCTGTGTGGGAGGCGATGAAGGGTGCTCTCGACACGTTGAAGTCGTCGTTCGATACGGCGGTCGGGTTCATTGGTCAGGTGTGGGATCGCATCAAGTCGATTGTGGCGAAGCCGGTGCGGTTCGTTGTGGAGACGGTCTACAACAACGGCATCCGGGCGGCGTGGAACAAGGTTGCCGGGTTCCTGGGGCTCGACGAGTTGCAGGAAGCGAACCTCGGCGAGCTCGCGCACTACGCCACCGGTGGTCACGTGCGGGGTGCTGGTGGTCCGACGGACGACAAGATCCCGGCGATGCTGTCCAACGGTGAGTACGTTCTGCGTGCTGACGCTGTGAAGCAGATCGGTGTGAGCCGACTCGACCAGATGAACCAGAACCCCAGCGGGTTCCGGAAGGGCGAGTCGGATCACTTCCACTACGCCACCGGCGGCGTCGTTCAGGCCGGCGCTGAGATCACCACAGATATTCAGCGGTCGATGTGGGATGCGGTGCGTACCGCCTTCCCCAACGCCAGCCTCAACTCCGGCACCCGCTATGCGGATGTGGGGTCGGGTTACGACTTCCACATGGCAGGTCAGGCCATCGACCTCGGTGGTCCGATGCAGCAGATCGCGAACTGGATCGCATCGACGTATCCGAACGCGCTCGAGCTGTTCTGGGATCCGGGCCCGAACATCGATGAGGGCCGGCCGACCGGTGCGATCGGTGGGCATTCGGATCACGTTCACTGGGCGATGTCGGAGATCGTCGGTTCGGATGGTCGGTTGGTGTCTGCGGATGCCGGGTCGTCGGGCAGCGGCGGGGGACCTGGGTTCTTCCGTCGCATGATCGCTGGGTTGTTCGACGGCATCATGGATCCGATCGGCGGGATGATCCCGACGTTCGGTGATTCCCAGATCGGGCAGTTGCCAAAGTTGGCGTTCGACAAGTTCCGTACGTCGGTTCGGGATTGGATCCTCGGTCAGGCGGATGCGAAGGGCGGCTCCTCTGGGGGTTCGTTCGATGTGGCGCCCGGTTCGGGTCCGGTTGTCGATCAGGTGCGTGAGGCGTTCTCCGCGTACGGGTGGGGGGATGGTCCGCAGTGGGATGCGGCGCAATGGATTGTTGGCCGGGAGTCCGGCTGGGATCCGATGGCGCGTAACCCGCAGTCGGGGGCGTTCGGTCTCGCGCAGTTCCTCGGTTCCACGAAAGATCAGTATCTGCCGGACGAGAACCCGAACCCGAAGGTTCAGGGTGACGCAATGGCCCGGTACATCCGGGACAGGTATGGCGATCCGTTGGCGGCGAAGGCGTTCTGGGAGCAGAACGGCTGGTACGACCAGGGCGGATTGGCGTCGGGTGTCGGGGTCATGTTGAAGAACGTGATCCAGCCGGAGCGTGTTCTATCGCCGGAGATGACGAAGCACTTCGAACGTCTCGTCGACGTCATGGAGAAGCCGGAGTTCATCGACGCCCTGACGAAACTCGCACCGGCCGGCGCCGACGCACCGGACGCCCAGCCCGGTGGAAGCGCTACGGCACCGGCACCTGTGGGTGGCACAGGAGTGGATGCGACGTACACCAGCGAGGAGAACACCGATTGGGGCGCTCGCGCCTCGAAGATCGGCTCGGACTTCTTGTCGGCGAACGTCGACCAGTTCAAGTCCGACCTCGGCCTGCCATCGGGTGATGGGTTCATTTCGCAGCTCGCGAAGCAGGGCGTGAAGGTCGTGGAGGAACACATCCACTACCACGTCACGAACATCGACGAAGCGATGAGGAAGGAACGTGAGCGCCGCCAGAAGGAAGCGTTGACGTTCTCTCGCCGCGGCTAGGAGTGGGGTGTGGCCAGTACTCGCGTGCGGGTGAAGGGAGTGAACGGATCGTGGTTCACCATCGCCGGTCCTGGTGAGGGTGATGAAGGGGTGCATCTCGGTACTGATGTGCAGGGTCTGTATGACGCCCCGGTGAAGACGATCCGTCACTCCCACGCTTTTCAGAAGGGTGCCACGTACGGCGGGAAACGGTTCTTGGAACGTCCGGTGGTGTTCGGTGTGGTCATCGATGGCACTGAGCAGGGCAACTGGGAGTTCCTGGACAGCGAGTGGCGGAAGGCATGGGACTACGAGAAGGAAACGGAACTGTGGGTCGAGAAGGGTGATTCGGTCCGTGTGTTGCGTTTGAAGCTTTCGGAGCAGCCTGATTTCCAGCCGGAGGGTGATCCGGAGGTTACGCAGATCGAGCGCGTGGTGATGACCACGGTGGCGGATGATCCGTTCTGGTATTCGGAGGATGACACCGACGAATACGTGTGGGAGTCCGCCACCGGGTCGACCAATGTGCAGGGGTCGGTGTTGGTGTCGAATCCGACTGATCAGGAGATTTGGGCGAAGTGGGTCTGCAAGGGATCTGCTGGTTCGGTCTTCACGCTGCCGGACTTCTCGTGGGGCAATGACAAAGAGGAGCGCGCTGTTCTCGATGCGCAGCGGGTGATCGAACTGGATCCGCTGGTGTCCGCCGATGGGGATCTGGTGATCGATTCGGATGAGGCGACGCAGCAGTACTTCACAACGGGGAACACGCCGTACTACATCCGCATGAAGGCGGTGCGGTTCCTGTATCCGATCCCGCCGTACACGCCACCGACAGAGGTTCCGGTGTTTGTACGTAACGCGGGCGCGGGCGCGGGTGTGCAGGTACGTCTACCACGCCCGTGGTCGCGGCCCTGGGGATTGCATTGATTGGGGGTGAGTGGTGACTGCACCTGTCGTTGATTTCGATTCGGCGTTCAACGAGATCACGTCTCGTTTAAAGAAGGAAGCCGAGAAGCGTCTACAACCTCCGCTCATACGGCTCTTTGACGGCAACTGGAATCTGCGGGGGATCGTCAAGCAGGAGATCAACGCAAGCTTCCAGTTCCTCGACGGCGACACCGGCATCGGCACCCTCGATATGCCGCTCGACTACTACCTGTCGAAATGGTGCGTCGATACCGATGCGCGGCAGACCGTCAACATCCACATCACCGTGGACAAGGACGGCGCCCGGTGGGGCGGTCGCGCTGATGGCGTGAAGGTCATCAAAGACACCGACGGTCGGAAGATCGTTCGAGTCACCTTCAAACATGACCTCGAAGAACTCAAGTACATGCTTGTGTACCCGAACCCGTTCCTTCCTCCGGAGATTCAGTTTCCGAAGGTATGGGTGACGTTCGGGCGGGCGAAGTGGTGCGTCAAGACGACACTGCTCGTGAATCTCATGCGCCTCGAATCGTCGATGTGGGCGTTGCCGGATGACCCGCTGGACGGCTCAAAGTGGTTCAACTTCGACCAGTCCACATGGTGGCAGGTCGTCAAACCCAACACCGGCTCGGACAACAGTGTCGGGGCAATCGTCCACGGCCGCATGAAGACGGTGCACGAGGCGACGAAGCGCGTCATGGAAGACGCCCAGCTGTCGTGGGAATGCCGACGCTACCTCGAAGGTGATCCGCCTCCGTGGCCTGGCGCGAACCTGCGGCACGGCTGCCTCGTGTGGGATGTTGTCGACAAGTCCGGCTGGAACACCGGCACATCGTTCGGCGGCGACTTCTTCAACGGCTTGATTCGCGAGCTGGTGAACATCGCCGGGGACGGCATCACGGAGACGGTGCATCAGTTGCCGAATCCGAATGTTCCTGCGGAGGCGTATCAGCCAGGGTTCAAGGGCACGTTGCCGTCGATGCCGGCGGTTGTGTATCTCGAGAACGAGAACACGGGCATTCAGGATTCTGAGTGGGAGTGGAATCCGGCGACGGCGGTCGGTTCGGTCGCAGGCGGGCATTCGATGCCTGGCGTGAACGAGGCGATCTCGGCAGCGATTCAGATGGCCGGCGACCTCGTGGCAATGATCATTGGCGTCCCCCCAGTGGGCGGCGCAGTCGACGCCGTACTAGCACCGCTCTACACAGACGTGCTGCTCGCGTTCGGCAAGATCGGCAATCAGCAACGCGCTCAACGATTGGGCGGCTCTCGTTATCACGAGATGTTCGCTCAAGGTGCGGACAAGGCGTACACGCTCGCCTACCTGATCACTCAACGCGCACAAATGTACGCGTCGAGGGAACGGGTCAGAGCGACCCTGACGGTGGCGGACAACGCACCCTGGCGGATCGGGGAACGGGGCCGCGGTCATTTCTTCCTCGGCGATCGGGTTGCGTTCAACGTGGAGGGGATGCCGAAGGGCAAGCTCTACGTCGGCCGCGTCTCCGAGCTCGTTCTGTCGTGGAGTCGCGATGAGGCGCCCACCTGGAAGATCACGATCGGCCAGCGTGAACCGGAGGATCCGATCGCGCGTGCCTTCGAAACTCTGCAAGAAATCTTCGGACTCCTGAGTGACCTCGGAGTCTTCTGATCGAGAGGCATCCCGCATATGGGGCAGAAGATCCCGACTCGCGACAACTGCAATCCTGACGACCCGTACGAGGCGTTCCAATGGCTGTTCGTGGCACTCCCGTTCGTGGGGGATCAGACGTTCACTCCGCAGGACGACATCCTGCGGCAGTGGTCGAAACGCATGGCCGATCTGGGGTTTGAACAGCCGGATCCGGCGAAGGCGAAGATCAAGCTTCGGCCGGCGCGCCGCGGCCCTGAACACACCCTGAATGGACTGTCGGATTGGGTGCCTGTCGACGAGCCGGATCCTGAGCCGGTCATCATCCCCGATGTCGGGCTGTACACCCGCAACGAGCAGGAGATCATCGCCGAGCAGCTGCGTTACCACGGGGTTGTGAAGGACGAACCGAAGCAAGAGTCCACGGCGCGGGCGTATTCGTTGGACCAGTTCGATCCGTCCGATGCCACTCCCAGTGAGGTGAACGGCTATCTGAAGGGCATCGCATCCCAGGGGAATTGGGAGGAGATGCAGCGTGTGATTGCTGCGGAGATGACCGGGAAGAAGCGGGATCAGATTCTGCGGAAGTGGCCGGGCGTATGAGTCATCCGGATATACGCCTGGTCGATGAGATCGCTGGGCACTTGGGTGTGTCGGTGTCGTTGGTGGTCGGCGCGTGTGGCGTGTTGGGGATTGATCCGTCGGATGGTGTGCAGCAGTCGTTTGTGGATCCGATCCGTCAGGTGGTCCTCCAGTGGATCAGGGAAGGACGAAACCTATGAGCAAACGTGACGAGTACGCCCGCGAAGTCCTCCGGGCGGGACGTGATCTGGGGATCACCCCGCGGGGCATCGTCATCGCGTTCGCAACGGTTTCGGTCGAATGCGACTGGATCATGTACGCGAACCGCAATGACCCGGAGTCGCTGAACTTCCCGCACGAGCGGGTCGGATCGGACGCGAACTCGGTCGGACTATTCCAGCAGCGCGCCCCGTGGTGGGGAACAGTCGCTGACCGTATGGACCCGTACCGCTCCGCGAAGCTGTTCTTCACCGAACTGAAGAAGCTCGACTACAACAACACGTCCCGCACACCCGGCTGGTATGCGCAGGCAGTGCAGCGGTCGGCGTACCCGGATCGCTACGACAAGCGGATGACCGAAGCGCAGCAACTCTACGACCGCATCGCTGCGGAGTCTGGTGGGAAGCATCGCGCCCCGGAACCGACGGCACAGGAGGTGCATACCGTGGGTGATCCGATCTGGCTCGCCGACGTCCTTCGCGAAGAAGGACTCACATGCGACATCTACCCGGGCGCGTTCAACCGCGGCAAGGGCGACTTCGCAGGGATCTGGGGTGTGATGGCGCACCACACCGGCGCCCCCGCGGGATCGAACCCCGGCCCGAAAGCGATCGCGGAGCATCCTTCGCTGGGGCTCGCATCGCAGCTGCACCTCGACCGCAACGGCAAGTACACCCTGTGCGGTGTCGGCATCGCCTGGCACGCCGGCGTCGGATCGCATCCGGGGCTGCCGACGAACGACGCGAACCGCCTGACGATCGGTATCGAGGCGGAGAACTCGGGCACTGAGGGATGGCAACCGGCGCAGTACGACGCCTACGTGCGTGGTGTGGCGGCGATTCTCCGCAAGCTCGGGCATGACTCGTCTCGGGTTATCGGCCACAAGGAGTGGGGCGGTAAGGCGCAGGGCAAGTGGGATCCGGGCGGCATCGACATGGATGCGTTCCGGCGTGACGTGCAGAAGCACATCGACAAACCCAAGGCAGGTGATGCGCCGATGAGCGCTCAGGAAGTACAGGAAATCAAAGACTTCATCGCGGGGTTCTGCGGTCCGATCGGCAGCGACGTCAAGGATGTACGCCAGCAACTGACCGGGGGTCGAGACTTCGGCGAGTACCCCGGGTGGGAGCAGCTCGGTTTCCGCACGCAGACGGATGCGATCGCTCAGATCCTCCGCAATCAGGTTGCCATCGCTGAGCGCCTGGAAGCACTCGAGAAGCGAGGACAGTCATGACGTTCGCTGAAGCCCGGAAGTTCCTCGTCGCTGCCCTGAGTGCGGTCGCGGCGATTGTCCCTCAGTTGCTGTCGTCGCTCGGTGATGTGTTGCCGCAGAACGTCGCCTCGGTCCTCACGGTGATCGCGGTGACTGCCGGCGCCCTGCTGGTGTACCTGGTTCCGAACGCTCCGACTGATCCGGTGACGAAGGTCCGTCAGAGTGTCGAGAAGCTCGGCCCACTGTGGTCGATGATCGAGGCTCGTGTGAATCAGGAGATCGCTGCTCGTCTCCCGTCCTCTCCGCGTGTCCAAGCGCATGTTCGTGAACCTGAGATCCAACCTGATCCGGAACCGCCTGTCGACCCGTACGTTGTCCCCCCATTAGGGCGGTAGCACATGGAATCCGTGGCGGGCATCGCCGTCGCCGACCTCGGACTCACCGGACTGTTGTCTCTCGCCGTTCTGCTCATTCTTGGCGGCGGCCTGGTGCCGCGGTGGCTGTACCGCTCCGCGCTCGCAGAGAAGAACCTGCAGATCGACGAGAAGAACAAGCGCATCGAGAAACTCGAGGATTTGACAGTGGAGCAGTCTCAGCAGATTTCCACGCTCATTCCCAAGATCGAGCTGTCGGTGCATATCGCCGACGCCCTGAAAAAGTTGGGTGCAGGGGAGGGGCCGTGACGTGGTGGAGAAAGAAGCGGAAACCAGAGTCGACGGCGGTGAAGCGGGCGCGTGCGGAGCGGATGGAGGCGGAGAAGCGTCTCGAGGAGGCTCGGGAGCAGCGTCCGTATGTGGAGCATTTGGCGGAGCGTGCGGAGGCGGCGTTGCGGGTGAACGGGTTTGGTGCGTCTGCCGCGGCGGCGATGAGGAGGCGGCACGGATGAGGCATGTGGTGTTGGGTGCTGCTGCGGGGTTGTGCGCTGCGGTGATCGGGGTGTTCGGTCCGGAGACTGAGGCGCGGATCCTTCTCACGGCGATGACGGTGTTGGCGTGGTCGTTCGCGTTGCTGTACGGGTTGCGTTCTCCGTGGCGGTCCACTGAGGCCGGCAAGACGCTGATGTACACCGCGGTCGGGATCGGGTTGATGGGTACGCAACTGATCTCGGTGTGGTGGTTGGGTGATTACCCGTTCCGCGCTGAGGTGCGCGCTGCTGTCGTGTCGCTGCTCGTCCTCGCGCTGTTGCATCGGTTGATTGTGTTGTGGCGGTTCCAGCATGAGGAGCGCGGGGTGTCACAGTGACATATCCGGTTGGTGGGGCGCCTGATGGTGCGTGGGAGATCGGCACGGTCAAAGATCCACAGGGATTGAACGAATCGTCGGTCAAGTCGATCATTCGCGGAAAGAATCTGCCGCCGTGGGAGAACGCCCAGGGCCAGCAGAAGGTCTTCTCGTATGGCATCGACCGCGAGGTGGTGCGTCTCGACAACCGCATCGACGACATCGTGTTGGGTGGTCAGCAGGCGCAGTTGATGACGTGTTCTGCGTCGACAACATGGGTGAAACCGCCGGGTGCCCGCAAGGTTGTTGTGGATGTGATGGGTGGTTCCTCAGGCGGCGGTCGTGCCACCATGAGCGGTAACTCGAAAGGCGGTTACGGCGGTTACTCGGGCGGCTGGTACACGTACGAGTTCAATGCCGCGGATCTGCCCGCTTCGGTTCCGGTGATCGTGGGTCGCGGTGGTTCGGGGGCGACATCGAACGGTCACGGCGCTGCCGGCGAGGATTCCCGATTCGGTGATTACGTTCTCGCCACAGGGGCAGGGCCTAATTCGTATGGGTCGGGCAACAAGACGTTCCGTATGCGTGGCGGTAACGGCTGGAATGGTGAGCGGACGCAGGATGAAGCCATGTCGGCGCTCCCAGCTCCCTCGGGTTCCTCGGGGTCTTTCAGTCAGGGTGGCGCGGGCGGCGCGTATGGCGAGAACGGTCAGACCGGAGCAAGTGTTCCTGCCCAGCAGGTTGGTATGGGTTCGTCTGGTGGTGGCGGCGGTGGCGGCGGCGGTGGTTTGTTCGGGTCGACGACGCCGGGTCGTGGAGGTCATGGCGGTTGGCCGTCAGGCGCTGGTGGCGGTGGTGGCGGCGGCGGTAGCGTTCCGTCTGCGAATGGCGGTAATGCTGCTGGTGGCGCTGTCTTCATCACCACCTACATCGTCCCTGACATTTCCGACGCACCCACAGTCCCCACGAACCTGGTCGCCAACAACATCACCGAAACCTCCGCGACCCTGACGTGGACGGCGGCGACGGATGATGTGGCGGTCACCGAGTATGAGGTGTACGTCAACGGCCTGTTGTGGGGGTCGACGGCGACGATCACGTTCGAGCTCACCGGGTTGGTGAAGGCCACGAACTATCAGGTTGAGGTGAAAGCGGTCGATGAGCATGGTTTTCGCTCCGACCCTGCCGCGATCCCTGTGCTCACTGCTGGTGGTACTCCGTTGCCTCCGCAGATCGTCGGTGTTGCGACCGGTGGTTACGTCAACCCCGGTATTTACACGACCTATGACATTCCAGTTCCGGCACACAATCCGTTGGACATGCTCGTGTTGATCGTCGGCACACGCGACAACGCATCGGTGAACACCCCGTTCGGGTGGACACAGGCGGTCGTCGCCTCGGGTTCCGAATCGCCGCAACGCTTGTATGTGTTCACGAAGTTCGCGTCCCCGAACGAGTCTGCGGCGGTGGCGGTGCAGGCATCGACGGCGCAGAAGTGGCAGGGCGCGATCGTGGCGGTGCGTAATGCAACTGCGGTCGATGCTGTTGCTGGCGCGACTCGTGCGTCTACGCAGGGCACACAGTTGCCTGCGGTCACCACCACGAAGGCGAACACAGTGATCCTGTACGGCGTTGCCACGTCCGCTAGCGAGTTCCGGTCGAAGACGTGGTCCGGGGCACCGGAGTTGTCGGATCACGGTGAGGGGTCGACGAACGAGAACGGTGTCAGCCTGTCGACGGCTGGTCATCAAATGACGAATGCGGGTGTGTCTCCGCTCGTGTCGGTAACCACAACAGGTGCTGCTGGTACGGCGGCTGTTGTGACGATCGCACTCAAGTAGAAGGGTTGGTGTGATGCCGACTGCCGTAATGGTCGCTGACAATGTGGGCGGATTCCCGACGCCGGCGACCCTGTATCGGATCGACCCGCCGATGAAAGGCACCGATCATCTGCTGCTGTATCACCAGCCTGCATTGGGCGGTCAGGACGGACAGTTGATTGTGGTGTTGGCGACGCAGTTCGGGGCGGTGTTCGGGAAGGACGTGCGCCCCCAGGAGGGTTCGTACGTGACGAACACCCCGAACCATCCGTTGGCGTTGCAGATGGCGGGTGGTTATTCGCTGCTCGAGCCGGAGCCGGTGGTGGATGAGGACGTTCCTGTGGAGTCGTCGCAGGAGTATGACCCGTCTGCGTTCACGGTGGATGAGGTGAATGCGTATCTCACTACTGCTGATGATGCGGAGGTGGTGCGGGTGTTGGAGGCGGAGCGTGCCGGTAAGGCACGTAAGGGGATTCTCGGAGAGGACGTGACGAATGCCTAGCCTTGTTGGCAGCGTGAAGGATGCGGCGGGCCGGCCCGCGAAGGGCGCGGTGAGGATCAAAGCGTTGCATGTGCGTGAAGGCACCGGGGGCGCGGTCATTGATGAGCGCACGTTCGACCTGCCGATCCTCAACGGCACGATCACAGGGTCGCCGGTGCTGGAGCCGGGGCCCGCGAAGATCACCCTGAACGTGTCCGGCGGGCGCCTCCGCTCGTGGGACGTCAACATCCCGACCGGCACGTCGATCGACTTGTGGGATTTGATCGAGCAGTACATCGACTACGACCCTCCGGTGGTGTCGAAGGTGTTCGAGTACATGACTCGCGCTGAGGCCGCGGCCGACCGTGCTGAGCAGGGCGGCGGTGGTGGCGGCACGTTGGTCGAGGATCCTCCCGGATCTGGCCTGTACTCCCCGTCATCTGCCGGCCTCACCGAGGACCCGAGTAATCCCGGCTTGTACCTGATCTGATTGGAGGCCGCGATGGCCAAGAAGCTTATTTCTCTGGACGACGCACAGCCCGCCGGGTCACGGTTGCCAGCTGCGGTACGAACGGACCTGGATTCCACTTATGCGCGGTTCTCTGACCTGTCCGAGGTGGCGAGCGGCGTCAACCCGAACGACGTCGGATACGACATCGTCGTGCTCGCTGGGCAGTCGAACACCGGCTCCGGTGACGGCTACGACGCCATGCTCGACTGGACCGACCCGCGGGTGCAGCAGTTCGCGAACCAGGCCAACGCCACCTACTACCGCAAGACCATCCCCGCCCAGGATCCGCTCGCGCACTACACGTCGATGGGGCCGGGACGGGTCAGCCTCGCCACGACCTTCGCGAAGCTGTACGCCGCAGCGATCCCCCCGAACCGGCGCGTGCTGATCGTGCCGTGTGGCCGTGGCTCGACGAGCTTCGACGCCCCGAGCAACGACTACACCTGGAACCCGTCGAACACCACGGCGACGGTCAACCTCTACAACGAAGCCGTCGCGCAGGTGAAGGCCGCACTCGCCGCGCACCCGAACTCGCGTGTCGCCGCGATCCTGTGGCACCAGGGCGAAGGAGACTCCGGCAGTCTCACCGCCGCGAACGCCTACCAGGGTCGATTCGATGCACTGATCGACGGCTTCCGTGCCGAGTTCGGCGCGAGCGTGCCGTTCATCCTCGGGCAGATGAACCCGGACCGGATCGCCGAGCATGTCGCCGCGAACCCCACGACCTCGGGATATTCGATCGTCAACAGCGTTCACATCGACACGCCGCGTCGGAAGCACTACACCGCGTTCGCGTACGGCCCGACCGGGATGTACAACGGCCCCGACGAGAAGATTCATTACAACGCCGCCGGTCAGCGCGTGCTCGGGCAGCGGTATTTCGAGGGGTGGCGGCGCGCCAAGGCGAACGCTCCCGGCACCGCGCCGGTCGCTCCGGCCTCGGTGACGATCTCCGCGATCGACGGCACCTCGGTGCGCGTGAACTGGACGCAGGCAGTCAGCCGGGTCACCGACTACAAGGTCGAGTACCGGGTCGACTCCGGAGCTTGGACGACTCTGACCCGCACGCAGTCGGTCGGCTACTACGCCGAGGTTGCATCCCTGCCCGCCGGTGCGCAGGTCACTGTGCGGGTGTCGACGGTGAACGAGCAGGGCACCTCGTCGGCGACCGTGTCGAATGCGATCACCCTGCCCACCGGCCCGCCCGCATTGATCGACAGTGTCGGCATCTCCGCGTACACCGCCTACAGTCCGGCCCGTAAACTTCGTGGCGCCTACAGCGGCCCGGCTTTGAAGGTGCGGCGCAGCACGGACAGCACGACCCTGGACATCGGCTTCACCTCCGCGGGCGTGCTCGATGAGGCGGCGCTGCTCGCATTCGTTGGTTCCGGCTCCGGCTTCGTCGATACCCTTTACGACCAGTCGGGCAATAGCCGGCACCTGATGCAGCCCTCCGCGTCGATGCAGCCCCGCATCGTCAACGCGGGCACGATCGAGAAGGCCAACGGCAAGCCCGCCCTGACTCCGGTCGACAACCTGACCGTGATGGAAGGCGAGTTCGCCGGCCTGTACGCGGCGGGCGCGGCTTCGAATGTCGGCGTGTGGACGGCACCGCCGGCAGGTGCAGCCTCGGGTGCGATCTTCGGCGAGAGCGCCTCGTCGGGTGGTCGCGGCCGGTACGTCCCGGCGTACTGGACCGGCGGTGGATCCCCGGCGCTGCTCATCACCAACGACGCCGATGCGAGTGCAGCCTCGGTGACCGGCACGGGTGTCGCCCTCGACGGCACGCTGCGGCAGCTCGCGAATGTCGATACCGGTTCGGCGTTCTCGGCATGGACGGACGGCACGGCCCGGATCAACGGGACCGCCTACACGCGGTCGAACCCGACCACGCTCACTCGCACCAGCTTCGGAGCGGTCCTGCAGGGTGGTGTCACCCCGACGGTCGCGACGAAGAGCAAGGTGTGCGAGCTGGTGACGTTCCCGGTCGCACTGACCGACACGCAGCGCAACGCGGCGGCGACGCATCAGAAGGCGTTCTACGCCACGCCGTAGACCCGCCCGTAACGCATCCAGATGCCACGCTCATGCAGGCGCGAAAATGGCCCCACTCTCTTCGGAGGGTGGGGCCATTCGTAGTCTCTACCCGTCGATGCTCCACTCGAACACCTGCCGAGTGTCCGGGTCCCGATACCCCAACCACTCCGCCTCCACAGGCACCATGAATGTCTCCACGCGCTCATACGACGTGTTCGAGAACGGCTGAGCCAAATCCTGACGCCCCTTCACCCCATCCGTGCATGAGTATTCGCCGCCGATGTTCGGCACCGACGCCACCCGATCACCGGTCACCGTGTAGAACTCGAGCGGCATCAGATACTGCGACGGGAGCGGGTAGTCGGAGGTCTCGAACTCGAACGTCGCGATCACCAGCTTGCCGCCCTCATCAGCCGGATCACGGTCTTCCCCGTAGGTGCCGCATTCGGCCGGTTCCACAAGATCGGTGAGGGTGATGGTGTAGGCCCCGTCTGCTCGTTCGACGGGTTCGCCGACGCCGGCTTGGGTGGCGCCACGAGGAGTGGATGGCGCTTCGGAGGTCGGGGCGGTGGGTTCGGGGGTGGGTGCCGGATCGTCCGATGAGCAGCCTGCGAGGAGCAGTGCCGCGGTGAGGGGTGTGAGGTAGCGAAGGTTCATGATCGGATCATCCCATCCGGTTTGTTTGCTCGCCGGATCAGGCAGAGTTGTCACACAGTTGTCACAACTCACGCCACATCAACGGGGTTCACACGGCGCCACACGACACAAAACCCCAGGTCAAGGCATCGCACGATGCCACACGACGGGTATCGAACGGACTTAAAATCCG
>NZ_JBSNCD010000017.1:0-19195 GCF_053764735.1 Rhodococcus sp. 5G237
AGCATGTCGCTCAGGAGCTCAACGGTCGGCCACGCAAAACGCTCGGCTGGGATACCCCAGCCGAGCGTCTGCGTGATCTAATCACCACCAACTAACAGCGGTGTTGCGTCGACCCCTTGAAACCGCCGTGCACACCGCGGGGCCTTCTCTCCTGTGGCCGACCCCCCGTCGGCCGGTGGACTCAGAGTCCGCCGAGGAGCAGGTGCAGCAGGTCTCCGACGACTCCGATCAGACCGGCAACCAGACCCATGTGTTCTTCCCTTCGTCGTGCCTCCGGGGAGGCTGTTGTTGTCTTGCAGAACAAACAGTAGGGAGCGGGATGTTGCCGTCCGATCAATTGAAGTGAACGCTGAGTTACAGATAATTTCGGTGCTGCAGAGGGGATCCTTCGCGGGTCCCGCCGCATGCACAGCCCCGCGGCGCGACCTCCATTACGGTGGTTCGAGACACGGTCGTTGCCCCCATCGGCCCTGCTCGTCCACTCGGACCCGCACGGAACGGAGCTAGCGTGACAGGTCGGCTCGCCATCGACGACGTACAACCCTCCATCGACGGAGGGCGTTATCCGACGAAGGCGGTCGTCGGGGAGGTGGTGCCGGTCTCCGCCGTCGTGTGGCGCGAGGGCCACGACGCGATCGCCGCGACACTCGCCGTCCGAGGACCGGCCGACGACCCCGAATCCGCCGGCAGGCTGGTGCGGATCCCGATGGTTCCGGGCACCGAACCCGACACCTTCCACGCCACCTTCTCCCCCACGAGCGTCGGGGCGTGGACCTACCGGGTCGAGGCATGGAGCGACCCGGTGGCGACCTGGCGGCACGCGGTCACCGCGAAGACGGACGCCGGGCAGGACGCCACCGAACTCGCGAACGACCTCGAGGTCGGCGCACGGATCTTCGAGAAGGCCGCCAAGGGCGCACCGCGCGGCAACCGCCCCGCTCTGCTCGCGGTCGCTGCGTCCCTGCGGTCCGATCGACCGCTGGCCGAGCGTATCGCCCCGGCCTTCTCCCCCGACGTCACCGAGATCCTCCGCGCCCATCCCCTCCGCGAGCTGGTCACCCGCGGAAAGGCGTTCACGGCGTTCGTCGATCGTCGCCGCGCACTGTTCGGCTCCTGGTACGAGTTCTTCCCCCGGTCCACCGGAGGCTGGCACGAGGACGGAACCCCGCGGCACGGCACCTTCGCCACGGCCGCCGCCGATCTCCCACGCATCGCGGCGATGGGATTCGACGTCGTCTACCTCCCCCCGATCCATCCGATCGGCAAGGTCAACCGCAAGGGACCGAACAACACTCTCGTCGCCGGCCCGAACGACGTCGGGTCGCCCTGGGCGATCGGCTCCGACGAGGGCGGTCACGACGCCATCCACCCCGAACTCGGCACCGAGCAGGACTTCCGCGATTTCGTCGCCCGAGCGAAGGAACTCGAGCTCGAGGTCGCACTCGATCTCGCCCTGCAGTGCGCCCCCGACCACCCATGGGCCCGGGAGCATCCGGAATGGTTCACCGTGCTGCCCGACGGCACGATCGCGTACGCCGAGAACCCGCCGAAGAAGTACCAGGACATCTATCCGATCAACTTCGACGACGACCCCGAGGGCATCTACGCCGAGGTCCTGCGTGTGGTCCGGCACTGGATCCGGTTGGGCGTCGACATCTTCCGCGTCGACAATCCGCACACCAAGCCCCCGAACTTCTGGGAACAGCTCATCGCCGAGATCAAGCGCACCGATCCCGACGTGCTGTTCCTGTCGGAGGCCTTCACCCGCCCCGCCCGCATGTACGGGCTCGCACGACGCGGATTCACGCAGTCGTACACGTATTTCACGTGGCGGGTCGCGAAATGGGAGCTCACCGAGTTCGGTACCGAGATCGCCGCGAAGGCCGACGAGGCCAGGCCGAACCTGTTCGTCAACACCCCCGATATCCTGCACGAGACGCTGCAGCACGGCGGGCCGGGCATGTTCGCGCTGCGCGCGGCGCTCGCCGCCACCCTGGCTCCCTCGTGGGGTGTGTACTCGGGGTACGAACTGTTCGAGCACCTCGCGGTGCGACCGGGCAGCGAGGAGTACCTCGACTCGGAGAAGTACCAGTTGCGGCCACGCCGATACGACGAGGCACGCCGGCGCGGCGAGTCGCTCGAACCGTGGCTGACCACCCTCAACCGCATCCGGCGCGCCCACCCGGCATTGCAGCAACTGCGCAACATCACCTTCCACCACGTCGACAACGACGCGCTGATCGCCTACTCGAAGTTCGATCCGTCCACCGGGGACTGCGTGCTCACGGTGATCAACCTCAACCCCTACGGGGCCGAGCAGGGCACGGTCTGGCTCGACATGCCGGCGATCGGACACGACTGGCACGGCCACTTCCCCGTTTACGACGAGGTGAGTGGGGAACAGTACTCGTGGGGACAGGCCAACTACGTGCGCCTCGAGCCGTGGCGGGCGGTGGCGCACATCCTGGTCCTGCCCCCGATCGGCATTCCCACCCGCACAACGCTCGCCTACAGGAGGCAGTCGTGACCGTGCCGCCCCAGACGCCGGGCGCCGATGTTCCGCGCCGGCGCCACAGCCCGCGACCGGAGGACCTCGACCTGCTCGCCGCCGGTGAGCACCACGATCCGCACGCAGTGCTCGGGGCCCATCCGCATCCGGAGGGAACGGTCATCCGGGCGCTGCGCCCCGGGGCAGAGAAGGTCGCCGCGCGGATCGGTGGTCGCGACCATCCGCTCGAACCCGTGGGCGAGGACGTCTTCAGCGCCCTGATCCCGGTCTTCGATCTCGCCGACTACCGGCTCGTGGTGACCTACCCGTTCGATCACGTCGAGGTCGTCGCGGACGGCTACCGCTTCATGCCGACGCTGGGCGAACTCGACCGTCACCTGCTGAGCGAGGGCCGGCACGAACGGCTGTGGGAGGTGCTCGGGGCCCACCCGCGGACCTACGAGACCCCGGACGGCCCGGTGACGGGCACGTCCTTCGCCGTGTGGGCACCGGGCGCACGCGGGGTCACCGTCACCGGCGACTTCGACGGCTGGGGTGGGCGCACCACCCCGATGCGGGTGCTCGGCTCGAGCGGTGTCTGGGAGGTCTTCGTTCCCGGTGTCGAACCGGGCGCGCTGTACAAGTACCGGGTGCACGGCCGCGACGGATCCGTCCGCGACAAAGCCGATCCGATGGCGTTCGCCACCGAGGTGCCCCCCGCGACCGCGTCGAAGGTCACCGAGAGTCGTTACACCTGGAACGACGACGACTGGGTCGCGACCCGCGAGAAGGCGCAGCCCTGGCAGGAACCGATGGCGGTCTACGAGGTGCACCTCGGTTCGTGGCGCCCGGGCCTGAACTACGTCGAACTCGCCGATCAGCTGGCCGAGTACATCCTCGAGACCGGATTCACGCACGTCGAACTGCTGCCGGTCGCCGAGCATCCCTTCGGCGGGTCGTGGGGCTACCAGGTCACCTCCTACTACGCTCCCACCTCCCGGTTCGGCACTCCCGACGAGTTCCGCGCGTTCGTCGACCGTCTCCACGCCGCCGGGATCGGCGTGATCATGGACTGGGTGCCCGCCCACTTCCCGAAGGACGAGTGGGCGCTCGCGCGCTTCGACGGCAGCCCCCAGTACGAACATCCCGATCCGCGTCGCGGTGAGCAGCTGGACTGGGGCACTTATGTTTTCGACTACGGCCGACCCGAGGTACGGAACTTCCTCGTCGCCAACGCCCTGTACTGGATCGAGGAGTTCCACATCGACGGTCTGCGCGTCGACGCCGTGGCCTCGATGCTGTATCTCGACTACTCGCGCCCCGAGGGCGGCTGGACGCCGAACATCTACGGCGGGCGCGAGAACCTCGAGGCCGTCGCGTTCCTGCAGGAACTCAACGCCACCGTCCACAAGCATTATCCGGGGATCGTGACCGTCGCGGAGGAATCGACCTCCTGGCCGGGCGTGACCCGCTCGACGAACGTCGGCGGGCTCGGGTTCAGCATGAAGTGGAACATGGGCTGGATGCACGACACCCTCGGCTATCTCGGCCGCGATCCTGTGCACCGCACCTATCACCACCACGAGATCACCTTCTCGCTCGTGTACGCGTGGAGCGAGAACTTCGTGCTTCCCATCAGCCACGACGAGGTGGTCCACGGCAAGGGCACGCTGTGGACGCGGCTGCCGGGCGACGACGCCACACGGGCAGCCGGTCTGCGGTCGATGCTCGCCTACATGTGGGCGCATCCCGGCAAGCAATTGCTGTTCATGGGCCAGGAGTTCGGGCAGGTCGCCGAGTGGTCCGAGGAACGCGGGCTCGACTGGTGGCAGCTCGACGAGCCGCTCCACGCCGGTATCCACCGGCTGGTGTGCGATCTCAACGGCATCTACCGCTCGCATCCGGCGCTCTACACGCTCGACACCACGCCCGGCGGATACTCGTGGATCGACGCCAACGACGCGCACAACAACGTCCTGTCGTTCCTGCGCTACGGCAGCGACGGCTCGGTGCTCGCGTGCCTGCACAACTTTTCGGGCACGACCTACGGCGACTATCGTGTCGGATTGCCCGAACCGGGCACGTGGGAGGAAGTCCTCAACACGGACGCGACCGCCTACCAGGGCAACGGAGCGGGCAACTTCGGCGCCGTGGAGGCGGACGAACATTCGTGGCACGGGCGTCCCGCCTCGGCTCGGGTGACCTTGCCTGCGCACGGCGCCATCTGGCTGTCGTTGCGGAGGTGACGCTGCCCGACGACAGGAGCACAACGACATGCGACGGACGCACCGGTTCGCGCGACTGGTGGTGCCCGCACTGACCGTCGTCCTGCTGGCGGGATGCGCCCAGCGGATCGAAGGAACGGCGGTGTCGATCTACGACAACCCCTTCACCGTGGCGGGGCTGCCCGTCACCTCCGGGGCGTCGGGTCCGCGGAGCGGGGTGCCCGATGCGGACATCGAGATCGAGAACACCGACGGCGGTCCCGTCGACGTCCTGGCCGGCAACGCGATCGCCGACATCGAGGAGTACTGGCGTCAGGAGTTCGCGTCGGTCGCCCGGGGCACCTTCCGCCCGGTCGAGACGATCGTGTCGTGGGATCCGTCCGAGCGACGGGGACCGCGTTTCTGCGGTAAACCCACCTACGACTTCATCAACGCGGCCTACTGCAGCGGCGGCGACGAGATCGGGTGGGACCGCACCTACCTCATGCCGCAGCTCATCGACAGCTTCGGGCCGATGGCCGCGGTGACGGTCCTCGCCCACGAGTACGGGCACGCCGTCCAGCATTCGGCGGGGCTGGTCGCCGAGGACGATCCCGGCATCGTGTTCGAGCAGCAGGCCGACTGTTTCGCCGGGGCGTTCATGCGGCACGTCGCGGAGGGCCGGTCGACGCACTTCCAGCTCGACACCTCCGACGGGTTGAACAACGTGCTCGCGTCGATGGTGCTCTTCCGCGACGCCGATCCGAACGACCCCGACTCGATCCACGGCTCGGCCTTCGAACGGGTGACGGCCGTGCAGATCGGATTCACCGACGGGGCCGGCTCGTGTGCGCGCATCGACGCCGCCGAGATCGAGTCGCGTCGCGCCGACCTGCCGCAGTACTACAACTCCGCCGACGACGGCGAACTGCCGGTCACCGACGAGTCGGTCGAGGCGATCTTCGAGTCGTTCCACCAGGTCTTCGACCTCGACGCCCTGCCGCAACTCGATCTGTCGGGCGCCGACCTCGGATGCTCGGATGCCCGGGCCACCTCACCGGTGTCGTACTGCCCCGCGACGAACACCGTGGGCGTCGACATGGAGGCACTGAGCGAGCGCGGTACGGCCGCCCCGCCGGGAAGCGGCTTCGATCCCGGTGTCCGCGGCGACTACAACGCCTACGTGCTCGTCGCCTCCCGCTATGCCCTCGCGGTGCAGAAGGAGGCCGGCCAGTCGCTCACCGAGCCGCGCACAGCGCTGCGGGCGGCCTGCCTGTCGGGCGTGATCAGTGCCGCGCTGAGCCCGGACAGCACCCTCGCCTCGAACGTCGACCCGAGCCAGGTGCTCGTGTGGCTGTCCCCCGGCGACCTCGACGAAGCGGTCTCGGGCCTGCTCACCGACGGACTGGCCGCGAGCGACGTCAACGGCAACACGGTGCCGAGCGGATTCGCCCGGGTGGACGCCTTCCGCACCGGCGTCCTCGGCGGCGAGGCGGCCTGCAGCGGGCGGTACCGCTGAGACGGCACCGGCCGCCCACCACGAGTGGTGAGCGGCCGGTCGGGCGGATCGGTACGGATCGGTACGGATCAGTAGAGGGCCATCGCGAGCTTGCGGCGCGACGACACCACGACCGGATCCGCGGCATCGAACAGTTCGAACAGTTCGAGGAGCCGGGTACGTGCCGCGGTGCGTTCGTCCCCGGCGCTGCGACGCACGAACTCGATGAGACGACCGAAGGCCGCCTCCGGCTGCTGCGCGAACAGTTCGGCGTCGGCCGCCGTGAACTGGGCTTCGAGGTCGTTCGGAGCGGCATCGGCGCGCTCGACCGCATCCTCGGGAACCGTGCTCGCACGGGCCAGGAAACGCACCTGCCGCAGCGCGGCCTGCGCCTCGGTGTTGTTCGGCTCGGAGTTCAGGACGAGCTGATAGGCCGCCTCGGCGCCCTCGAAGTCGCCGTTCTCGAGTGCCTGCTCGGCGGCCTCGAAACGCGGGTCGGCGGGCTGTTCCTCCGGCTCGGCGCCGGGCGGGCCCGACAGCTTGCCTGCAACGGCGTTCTGGATGGCGTCGAGCCACTGACGCAGTGCGGGCTCGGGCTGCACGCCCTGGAAGTCGGCGAGCGGCTGGCCGGCCGCGATCGCGACGACCGTGGGCACCGATTGGACACCGAAGGCCTGCGCGATCCGCGGGTTCGCGTCGACGTCGACCTTCGCGAGGACCCACGCACCGTTGGCTTCGTTCGCAAGCTTCTCGAGGACGGGTGAGAGCTGCTTGCAGGGCTCGCACCAGGTCGCCCACAGGTCGACGATCACGGGCACCTGCATCGATCGCTGCAGCACCTCGGTCTCGAACGTCGCTTCGGTGACGTCCACGATCGGGGCGATGGCACCGGGTGCGGCACCGTCGCCACCGGACGGAGGCGGAGGTGGCGGCGCGGAGGCCCTCTCCTTGAGCGGTGAGAGATCCACCGCGCCGGACATCGCCGCGGCGACGGCGGCAGAACGTGCTGGACGGGAACCGGGTCGAGTCACGTCCACCAGTTTGTCACGAGTAGTCCGAATCGTGCTGCGCGGACCGGGGGACGTCGCCGTGAGGTCAGACGGTCGTGGTGGCGTCCTCGCGGGTGGCGGGAGCGGACAGCTCTCCGAGGCGGCCGGTGCGCACGGCCCAGCGCTCGAAGACGATCGTGCCGAACGGGGGCACGCTCGAGACGAGGGCGAGGAAGGTCGTCTTGAGATCCCACTTCAGCGACAGCGCCGTGAGGAGCGCGATGAGCACGAACGGGATGAAGCCGGCCACGCCGTGCACCATGCCCGGGATCGCGATGGCCTCTTCGTAGCCGAGCACCCACTTGAAGAACATGGCGATCAGGAGGGCGAGCCAGGTCACCGCTTCCCAGATCGCGATCAGCCGGAACCGTTTCGCGGGCGTGGACACGTCGAGGATGTTGGTCATGCGGCCATTGTGCCGAAACGCCTACGACAAGCCGTAGTTCAGTGAGAGACATCACGGCCCCGGCATGCTTGCGCCGGGGCCGTGAGCGTGCTGCGGAGAAAAGGGTCAGTTCTTGGGGACCCGCACGATGAGCGCGTCGCCCTGGCCGCCCCCACCGCACAGGGCGGCAGCGCCCACGCCGCCGCCGCGGCGCTTCAGCTCGAGCGCCAGGTGCAGCACGATGCGCGCACCCGACATGCCGAGCGGATGGCCGAGCGCGATCGCACCGCCGTTGACGTTCACCTTCGCGGGATCGATGCCCAGCTCGCGGGCAGAGACGATGCCGACGGCGGCGAACGCCTCGTTGATCTCGACGAGGTCGAGCTCGGTCGGGTCGAGGCCCTCACGCTCGCAGGCCTTGGCGATCGCCCGTGCCGGCTGCGACTGCAGGGTCGAGTCCGGTCCCGCGACGACACCGTGGCGGCCGATCTCGGCGATCCAGCTCAGGCCGAGCTCGGTGGCCTTGGCCTTGCTCATCACGACGACCGCGGCGGCACCGTCGGAGATCTGCGAGGCCGAACCGGCGGTGACGGTGCCGTCCTTCGAGAAGGCCGGACGCAGCGAGCCGAGCGACTCGGCGGTGGTCTCCGGGCGGATGCCCTCGTCGGCGGCGAAGACGATCGGGTCGCCCTTGCGCTGCTTGATCGACACCGGCACGACCTCGTCCTCGAACAGGCCGTCCTTCCAGGCGCGGGCAGCCCTCTGGTGCGAGGCGGCGGCGAAGGCGTCCTGCTCGGCGCGGGAGACGAAGCGCTCGCCGGAATTGGCCGACTCGGTGAGGTTGCCCATCGCCTGGTCGGTGAAGATGTCGTGCAGGCCGTCGTAGGCCATGTGGTCGCGCAGGGTCACGTCGCCGTACTTGAAGCCGGCGCGGGACTTTTCGAGCATATGCGGGGCCTGGCTCATCGACTCCTGGCCGCCGGCGACGACGACGTCGAACTCGCCGGCGCGGATCAGCTGGTCGGCCATCGCGATCGCGTTGATGCCCGACAGACACACCTTGTTGATCGTCAGTGCCGGGACGTCCATCGGGATGCCGGCGGCGACGGCCGCCTGACGGGCCGGGATCTGGCCGGCGCCGGCGGTGAGCACCTGGCCCATGATGACGTATTCGACCTGCTCAGGAGCCACACCGGCGCGTTCGAGTGCGCCCTTGATCGCCACGCCACCGAGATCCGATCCGGAGAAATCCTTGAGCGAACCCTGCAGGCGCCCCATGGGCGTCCGGGCTCCGGCGACGATGACAGAACTGCTCACGGGACATTCCTCCGAAAGATCGGCATGTGATCGGAAAACTCCAATCGGATATTCACCTGAATCCCGATAGGAGTGCACTCAACGGTACCGCTACCGTCTAGAGCATGACCGAGACCTCTCCCACATCCACTCCGGCGGCGTCCGTTCTCGCTTCCGGACTCGTCACCGCCATCGATCACGTCGGTATCGCGGTGCCCGACCTCGATGCCGCTCTCACCTGGTACGCCGAGAACCTCGGCCTCGTGTCCACCCACGAGGAAGTCAACGAGGAGCAGGGCGTGCGCGAGGCGATGCTGGCGGTTCCGGGGACCCCCGAAGGGTCCACCATGATCCAGCTGCTCGCCCCGCTGAACGAGAACTCCACGATCGCGAAGTTCATCGACCGCAACGGCCCGGGCCTGCAGCAGCTCGCCTACCGCGTCTCCGACATCGATGCCGTCTCCACGGCGTTGCGCGAGCGCGGCGTCCGGCTGCTGTACGACGCACCCCGTCGCGGCACCGCCGATTCGCGCATCAACTTCCTGCATCCGAAGGACGCGGGCGGCGTCCTCGTCGAGCTCGTCGAACCCGCAGCACATCCCGCTCACTGACGGCCGTTCCGGTGCGCTCCCGAAGACGGATGGGGCGGGAGCGCACCCGGGTCGTACCCGCAGGGACCGGGTAGATTGTCTCCATGGTCTTCGATCGTGATCGCGCACCCAGCCACCTGCCGTTCTCCATCGTGCGGAAGGGATTCGACCGCGACGAGGTGACCAACTACTTCGCCCGGTTCGAGGCCGAGCTGCGCGTGACCGCCACCGACCGCGACGCCGCCGCCGCGCAGGCCCGCGATCTGGCCCGTCAGCTCGAGAACGCCCGCAACGAGATCGACGAACTCCGCAAGGACGTCGACCGTCTGTCGGTGCCGCCCACCACCGCCGAGGGTATGAGCGACCGCATCTCGCGGATGCTGCGTCTCGCCTCCGACGAGGCCTCCGAGCTTCGTGCCCGCGCCGAGGCCGACGCCGCCGAGATGATCTCGCTGGCGGAGCAGGAGGGCATCCGCCTCCGGGGCGACTACGAGAAGAAGCTCGCCGAACTCGAGGACACCCGCATCGCCTTCGCGGCCGAGCACGAGCGGACGATGACCGCGGCCCGCGCCGAGGCCGAGCGGATCGTGGCCGCGGCCCGCGCGGAGGCCGAGCGACTCGACGCCGAGGCCGAGGCCAAGCGCGAGCAGGTGCAGCAGGACTTCGAGATCACGATGTCCGAGCGTCGCACGAAGCTGCTCGGAGCCCTCGACGAACTCGAACGGACGAGCAAGGCCGAGGCCGAACGCCGTGTCGAGGACGCCACGCAGGAAGCCGAACGACGGCTCACCCGCGCCACCGAACAGTCCGAGCGGAAGGTTGCCAACGCGCGCGACCTCACAGAGGAACTCCGCGTGCTGCGCGGACGCATCCTCGGCCAGCTCGACGCCGTTCGCGAGCAGCTCGACGACGTCCCCACCCTCCTTGCGGCGATCAACCGCGAAGGCGAACTGCTCGACCGGGAGATCTCCCTCGACGAGCCCCGCACGACCGTCCTCGGCACGGCGCGCGACAAGCAGGGCAGCGACAAGCAAGGCGGCGACAAGCAGGGCGGCGACGAGAAGGGCTCGGACGACGAGAGCCCGACGGAGCCGACATCCACCGAGGCCGACGCGAAGGCGGACAAGACCACACCGCTGCCGCAGACCGACAAGACCACGCCCATGCCGCAGGCCGACCGGACGGTGCGGATCCCGAAGAGCGATGCCCCCGGCTCTGCTTCCGGCGCGAACTCGGCCGCGCAGCCGAACAGCGGCGCGCAGGGCTCCCCGTCCACTCCGCGTACGCCGAACGCCTCGGCGCCGCATCGCTCGCTCTCGGTCGGTTCCGGTGTGCAGGGTCGCTCCCCCGCCGTGGCCAGCAAGGTCCGCAACTGACGGTCGCCGGCCCCTCGGGCTTGACCTTCGAGTCGGTCGAAGCTCCATGATGGGCCGGTGACCGACCCGGAGATGATGTCGATCGGCGTGTTCGCCGAACTCGTCGGACTGACCGCGAGCGCATTGCGGTTCTACGACGACGCCGGCCTGCTGCGCCCCGCGCGGGTCGATCCGTCGACGGGATACCGGTTCTACAGCCGATCCCAGGTCCCTCGCGCCTGCCGGCTGCGGCAGTTGCGGGAGATCGGGATGCCGCTGCCCGCCATCGGCGAGTTCTTCGCCGCCGACGCGGACGAGGCAGCGCGGTTGCTCGACGACCACGTCGCCGGGATGACCACGGAGGCCGAGAGGCTCCGACGGGCCGCCGAGACACTCGGCGCGTCCCTGCGGGCCGAATCACGCCGCGTGGTCTGCACGGTGCCGGGACCCGTCCTCGCCGGCGCCGTCGACCAGGTCTCGGCCTCCACCGGTCACGACCCCGACATCCCGGTGCTGAACGGCGTGCACATGGAAACCGGATCCGGCTGCGTGAGGTTGACCGCCACCGACCGGTACCGGCTCGCCACGCGGACGCTGGTGCCCACCGATCCGACCTGCCCGTCCTGGGCCGGCACGCTCTCCGGCGACGACCTGCGGGTCGCGACCTCCCGGCTCCGACGCAGTCCGTCGGTGACCGTCGAAGCGGACGAGCGGGCGGTCACCTTCCGCACCTCCAGCGGCGACGTCCTCCATTGCCGTCTGTTTCCCGAGCCGTTCCCCGACCACCACCTCCTCCTGAAATCTCTCCCGCGGTGACGCAGCGGGTCACCCTCGGCAAACGCCGCGTGGTGACGGTGCTACCTCGCCGATCTGTACGACGATCCCGCCGAGTCCCTGGTCTGGAATGTCCGCGCCCTCGACGCTGCCGATGCCCTCACCGACGGGCGCGCATAACGACACCACGACACCCTCCGGGTCGCTGGCTTCTATCCCAGCCTGTACCTGAACCTGGCCGACGACTTCCGCCGCCTCGGGTCGTTCCGGGCGGCCGCGGAACATCTCGACCGCGGGCAGGACCACATGTCCGCGCTCCCCGACGATCCCTACGGCGACACCATCCGCACGGCCGTCCACGAGGTGCGCCAGGCGATCGCCGACCGCGATACCGCGCCGCGAGCGTCTGCGCCGGGCACCGCCGGCTGAGGCGCCGAACCGACGCTCCGGTCCCGATCGGCCGCGGCCGTCTATGCCCGGTTCCCGTAGGCGGCCATGAACATGTCGATCAGGCCGTCGATCGCTTGCTCGTCGACAGGCCGGGGTGTCAACAACCAGCGGTAGTAGAGGGTTCCGCACAGCACTTCCGCGGGATACTCCAGCTCCACCCCGGGGACGAGTTCACCGTTGCGCTGGGCTCGCAGGATCCGATCGTAGGTGCGCTGTTCGACCGTGGACAGGAACCGTTCGTACAACGTGGCCCGGAGTTGTGGGTCCGCTTGGGCCTCGGCGATGACGGCTCGGTAGACGGGTCCGATCGGCGGCGTGGACAGGGCGTGACACGAGCGCACGAACTGCTCGTGCAGGTCCGACCTGATGTCCCCGTCCGTGCGGTAATCCAGATCGTTGACCCACACGAGGCCGAGCGCGTCGAGCAGGAGCGCTGCGATGGACGGCCAGCGCCGGTAGATCGTGTGCTTCCCGACTCCGGCCCGTCGTGCGACCGCTTCGATGCTCAGCCCCGCGTAACCGACCTCGGCCGCGAGTTCGAGCGCCGCATGCAGCAGCTCTCGGGTGCGCGCAGCGCCGCGGCGTCGCGGGCCAGTGGGCGAATCGGTCATACGCGCAATTCTATCGACACGCTCCGTGCCGTTGACGGTCGCCGCAATCGGGAGCATGATTCTCGCTATCGGCACACACCGTGCCGATAGTTCGACGCAGTATCTCGGGTGCAACCGACCCTCACCGACAGAGGAGACGCCGTGAAGACCATGACCTGCCGACAGCTGGGTGGCCCCTGCGACCTGGAGTTCAGCGGAGAGACCGCCGACGAGATCATCAAGGCACAGGATCGTCATCTGCGCGATGCCGCTCGAGGTGGCGACGCGACCCATCAGCCGGCACACGAACAGATGAAAGGACGCTGGCGGCACCCGATCAAAGCGATGGGGTGGTACCGCGACGTCAAGAAGGCGTTCGCCGACCTTCCCTGAGGCGACGGCCGAACGGCGACCGGACGCTAGGACCAGCGTCGCGTGGGGCGGCGGGTCCCGCGTCCCGCCCAACATCCGCTGTGCCAGTGCCGCCGGTCCTCCGCACCGCCGAGCGCATCGGTCGGCCAGGCAACGACATGGGGTGTTCCCGGCGCGATCTCGTGATCGCATCCCGGACACCGGTACGGCTTGGTGGCACGCGAACCCGGCACGGTGCGCACGGTGAAGCGTTCCCCGTCGGCCCCCGCGGGACCGTTCTCGGTGCGCACCGTCGCCCCGAAGTAGGTCGGGGATTCGTCGGCCGCCCCGCCGCGCTTGCGGCCGGTGCGGGATCTGTTGCGGCGCGGCACGATCAGAACAATCTGAACTCGGTGCTCTCGGTACCCCGCAGCGCCTCGTAGTCGAGCACGAGGCAGCGGATGCCGCGGTCCGTGGCCAGCGTCCGTGCCTGCGGCTTGATCTGCTGGGCCGCGAACACACCGCTGACGGGAGCGAGCAACGGATCCCGGTTGAGCAGTTCGAGATAACGGGTGAGCTGCTCCACGCCGTCGATCTCGCCGCGGCGCTTCACCTCGACGGCAACGGTCGCTCCGTCGGCATCACGGCACAACAGGTCCACAGGGCCGATCGCCGTGGGGTATTCGCGCCGGATGAGGGTGAAACCCGTCCCGAGGGTCTCGACGTGCTCGGCGAGAAGTTCCTGCAGGTGCGCCTCGACACCGTCCTTGATCAGACCGGGGTCGACACCGAGCTCGTGGCTCGAATCGTGGTCGATCTCCTCGAGAGTGATGCGCAGCTGCTCGCCCGCCTTGTTGGTGACGACCCACAGGGCCTCGGCGTCCTCGACGGACTCTTCCTCGAGCCAGCAGGGTGGGCTCATCCAGTTCAGAGGCTTGTAGGCACGGTCGTCGGCGTGGACACTCACCGAACCGTCGGATTTGACGAGGAGGAGACGTCGGGCCGTCGGCAGATGAGCCGTCAGGCGTCCGATGTAGTCCACACGGCAACGGGCAATCACAAGACGCACACAGCCACCCTAGAGGATCGACTCGACTAGTCTCGAACGACCATGCCCGCACGCAGTCACCGCACGGCCCCGCTCGGATCGGCGATCCTGGGAGAGCCTGCCGAACCGATCCGACGGCAACGCATCCGGATCCAGACCCTGTTGACGTTCTCCCTGATCGGTACGCATCTCGTCGGTGCCCTGATCGTGGCCGCTCTCATCAACGTCGTGATCCCGGGCCCGTCCGTGCTGAGCTCCGATTTCCTCATCGTGACCGCGATCCTCGCTCCGGTCTACGTGGTCTCGGCCGTCGTGGTCGGTTCGGTGCTCGGTACCCGGGCGACGCTCCGCAGGCTGCGGTGGGCGCTGGAGAACCGCCCACCCACCCCGCAGGAACAGCGGATCGCGTTGCGGATGCCCTGGCGCACCACCCTCCAGCAGGGAGCACTGTGGTTCATCGGGTTGATCCTGTTCACCGTCGGTTTCGGGGTCATCGACCCGCAGACGATCCCGAAGGTCGCACTGACCATCACCCTGGCCGGCGTCACGGTGTGCGGATTCGCGTACATGTTCACCGATTTCGCGCTGCGCCCCATCGCGGCGCGTGCGCTCGAGGTCGGAACGCCTCGTCGCCCGCGACTGGCCGGCACCACCGGACGGGTGATGCTCGCCTGGGCCCTGGGCAGCGCGGTGCCCGTCGTCGGCCTGCTGTTCATCGCGGTGTTCAGCTTCATCCGTCCCGTCACATCGACGCGACTGGCGATCACCATCCTCGCCATCGGCGGACTCGGTCTGCTCACCGGCTCGCTGCTGATGTTCCTCACCATCCGGTCGACGATCGCACCGATCGAATCGGTGCGCGCCGGGATGCAACGCATCGCGTCGGGCGACTTCGACACCGCGGTCGTCGTCTACGACGGAACCGAATTGGGGCAGTTGCAGACGGGATTCAATCGGATGGCCGAAGGACTGCGCGAACGCGAGAAGCTGCGCGACGTGTTCGGCAGACATGTCGGACGGGAGGTCGCGGCCGCGGCGCTGGCCAATCCCGGTGTCCTCGGCGGTGAGGAACGGGACGTCGCGGTGTTGTTCGTCGACATCGTCGGCTCCACCGCGTTGGCCGCGAGTCGCCCGCCGACCGAAGTGGTGGCACTGCTCAACCGCTTCTTCGCAGTCGTCGTCGAAGAGGTCCACGCGGCCGAAGGATTCGTCAACAAGTTCGAGGGCGACGCGGCGCTCGCGATCTTCGGCGCGCCGGTCGCCCTCGACAACGCCGCCGGTTCCGCACTTTGCGCCGCAAGGAGGATGGCGCGACGCCTCGCCGACGAAGTGCCGGAGTGTCGCGCGGGGATCGGGGTCACGGCAGGTCGCGCGGTCGCCGGAAACATCGGCGCGCAGGAACGCTTCGAGTACACCGTGATCGGCGATCCGGTCAACGAAGCCGCGAGACTGTCGGATCTCGCGAAGACCGTTCCGGGTTACGTCGCGGCGTCGGCCCGCACCGTGCAACTGGCCCCGGAGGACGAACGCGCTCGGTGGGAGCCGGGCGAGGAGATCACCCTGCGCGGCCGCTCCGAGCCGACCCGGCTGGCGACCCCGCTCGCGGAGTGACCGCCGGGCTCACTCCCCCGCCAACACCGCGTCGAGGAACTTGCGGGTGCGTTCCTCCCGGGGACTGGTGAAGATGCGCTCGGGCGGACCCTCCTCCACGATGCGACCCTGATCGAACATCAGCACACGATCGGAGACGTCGCGGGCGAAGTGCATCTCGTGTGTCACGATCAGCATCGTGATGTCGGTCGTCTCGGCGATCGTCCGCAGCACGTCCAGCACGTCGGCGACGAGTTCGGGGTCGAGGGCCGAGGTGACCTCGTCGAGCAGCAGGATCTCCGGATCCATCGCGAGGGCGCGGGCGATCGCGACCCGCTGCTGCTGACCACCCGACAGTTGCGTGGGATGGGCGGTCTCCTTGTCGGACAGACCGACCATCGCGAGCAACTCGCGCGCACGGTCGCGTGCCTCGGCCTTGCTGCGGCCGAGGACGTGGACCGGAGCCTCGGTGAGGTTCTCCATCACGTTCATGTTGGGGAACAGGTTGAACTGCTGGAAGACCATGCCGATGTTGCGGCGCATCGTCCTCAGGTAGCGCTCGGAGGCCGGGACGAGGCGCGACCCCTTGCGTTCGTGGCTGAGCGGTTCGCCCTTGACCCACACCACACCGTCGTCGATCTTCTCGAGGGTCATGAGCAGGCGCAGGATGGTCGTCTTGCCCGAACCGCTCGGACCGATCAACGTGACCCGTTCCCCCGGAGCGACGGTGAAGTCGAGATGGTCGAGGACCACGTGATCGCCGAATTTCTTGACCACGGAGTCGAATCGGATCATCGACCCGTCGGACGTGGCGGCGGACAGCGAGTCGCCGTCGGCACCGGCTTCCTTGTGCATCTCAATAGGCAAGGCGACGCTCCAATCGGCGGACGAGCAACGACGTCGGGTAGCTGGCGAGGAGGAAGATCAGGCCGGCCAGCGTGAGCGGCTCGAGGTACTGGAAGTTGCGCGCACCGAACTGCTGCGCCGCGGTCACCATCTCCACGACGGAGATCGTGAACAGGAACGGGGTGTCCTTGAACAGCGACACCGCATAGTTGCCCAGCGCAGGCACGACACGACGCACGGCCTGCGGCAGGATCACCGCACGCCACGTACGCATCGGCGACAACGACAGGGCGCGGCACGCCTCCCATTGTCCCTTCGGAACCGCGTCGATGCCCGCCCGGTACACCTCGGCCATGTAGGTCGAGTAGTGGATCCCCAGTACCGCGATGCCGATCTGCAACGCACTGAACTGCGGGAGCAGGTAGTAGACGAACAGCAGCTGCACCACGAGCGGGGTGAGCCGGATGAACTGGACGACAGCGGACAACGCCGTCGCGAGGACCTTCGGCAGCGAGCGGCGGGCGACGGCCACCACCAGCCCGAGCACCGCGGCGACCACGAATCCGAGGACCGTGGCCAGCAGGGTGATCCGGAATCCTTCGAGCAGTACCGGGAGCGCGTCGGCCGCGCGTTCCCAACTCCAGTCGACAGTCATGAACGTGCCCCTACCGGCTGATCGAAGACCGGGGCGAGCCCGAAGATCTCACGCAGAGTGGGACCGGTCCCGAGTCGACTCTTGGCACGCACCTCGAGCGCATTCATCAGCAGCGTCAGCAGATAGCCGAGCACGAAGTACAGCACCAACCCCACACCGAACGCGAAGATGGTGTCGCCACTGCCTCTACGGAGCTGCTCGATCTGGAATGTGAGGTCCTGCAGGAGGATGTAACTCGCCAGTGCCGTTCCCTTGAGCAGCTGGATGAGCAGATTCGTCAGCGGCGGGATCATCTCGGCCCAGGCCTGCGGGAAGATCACCCGTCGCATGCGTTGCCAGTAGCCGAAATTCAGCGCTGTCGCCGCCTCGAGTTGCGGCTTCGGCACCGAGGCGATCGCACCGCGCACCACCTCCGCTCCGTAGGCGCCGTAGTTGAGCGACAGGGCGAGGATCCCACACACGATCGATTCGAGCCGGAACCCGAACAACGGCAGGACATAGAAGAACCAGAACAGCTGAACGAGAAGCGAAGTGCCGCGGAAGAACTCGATGAACACCCGAGCACTGCCACGCAGGGCGAGGTTCTTCGCGCCTGCCGCCAGCCCGAGGGCCACGGCGAGCAGGAACGCGAAGACCGCACTCCCCACGGTCAATTCGACGGTGACGAGCAGACCGTCGAACAGTTGCGGAAGGGAGTTCCACAGCAGTTCGATCTTGGAACCGAGATCCATTACGACGCAGCCGAGATCAGGAAACGCCCTCGCAGAGCATCTCGGTCGTCAGCCCCGGATCGGGCATCTCGGCCTCCGTGAACCCGAACTCGCCGACGATCGACAGGTACTTCTGAGGGTCGGACGTGATCTTCGCGAGTTCCTCGTTGTAGGCGTCGCGCAGTTCGGTGTCCTCCTTGCGGAAGACCGTTCCGCCGGCGCCCACCTGAGGCACCCCGTCGATCTCCGCGACAAACGACTCGGTGACGTCGACGGGCGCACCCTCGTTGTTCTGTTTCATCCAGTTGAGGGAGATACCCGTCAGCGCGAAGACATCGGCGCGTCCGTTGACGACCGCATCCATCCCGTCCTGGGGAGACGCCACCTGCATCGCGTCGATACCGAGCGCAGAGGCGTAGTCGGCTTCGATCGCGCCGGTCATGACCGCCATCCGGACGCCGCTCTCGGCGATCGACTGCATGTCGGCGAGCTGTTCCGGGTTGCCCTGCGGGACCATGAGTGCGGTGGTGTAGTTGAACTCCGGCTCGCTGAACAGTGCCTGTTCGCAACGCTGCGGGAGGATCGACATGCCGGCGCTGACGACGTCGAACCGTCCGGCCTGCAGGCCGGGGATGAGCGCACCGAAGTCGGTAGCCACACCTTCGACGTTGTCGATGCCGAGGTTCTTGAAGATCTCGCGGTGCAGGGCGACGGTGGCGCCGGTGAGTTCGCCGTCCTGCATGAAGCTGTAGGGTGCCTCGCCGGCGAACCCGACGGTGACGGTGCCTTCCTGCTGGAGCCGTTCGAGGGTCGAGCCCTCGGTGTCGGTGTCGACGCTCGTACATCCTGTGACGGCCGCGCCGATGAGTCCCAGTCCCGCGATCACCGCCGTGAACCTGCCGGCGGTACCCGTAGTCGATCGATTCGTCATCGTCTCGCCCCTCCTCGTCGTCGACGAGAACGCCCCGACAGGCGCTCACACGCCGAACCCACACGAACCGTGCGATCGTGCATGAGCGGACGTTACCGACATAAGTAGGCATAGCCTGGAACAGAGCGTGTTTGTTACGAGGTCGTGATCCGTTGGGTGCCGGCGATCGGAGCGGGCGCACCGTACCCGAAATCCTTTTGGAGCGTAAGGACTTTCCCGGTGGGGGTGGGATCCTCCGACAGGTCTGAAGAGAACCCGGAAAACACGAAAGGGGACCCACAATGTGGGTCCCCTTTCGGAACGGGTGTTCGGCGGTGTCCTACTCTCCCACACCCTGTCGAGTGCAGTACCATCGGCGCAGACAGGCTTAGCTTCCGGGTTCGGA
>NZ_JBSNCD010000018.1:0-3466 GCF_053764735.1 Rhodococcus sp. 5G237
TCAGCGACGATGACTTACGAAGGCGGTTGGCCGTGTGGCCGGCGTTGGTAGGGGTTGTTGTGTGTTGTTTGAGAACTGCACAGTGGACGCGAGCATCTTTGTTGTAAGTGTTTATGAGCGTACGGTGGATGCCTTGGCACCAGGAGCCGATGAAGGACGTGGGAGGCTGCGATATGCCTCGGGGAGCTGTCAACCGAGCTGTGATCCGAGGATTTCCGAATGGGGAAACCCAGCACGAGTGATGTCGTGTTACCCGCATCTGAATATATAGGGTGTGTGGAGGGAACGTGGGGAAGTGAAACATCTCAGTACCCACAGGAAGAGAAAACAACATGTGATTCCGTGAGTAGTGGCGAGCGAAAGCGGATGAGGCTAAACCGAGTACATGTGATACCTGGCAGGGGTTGTGTATTCGGGGTTGTGGGGTTCGTTGTGTCGGCGCTGCCATGCCGGCCGACAGTGAGAAATCGTCGTGTTAGTCGAAGTGGTCTGGAACGGCCTGTCGTAGAGGGTGAGAATCCCGTAGACGAAAACACGGCGACTGTCGATGCGAATACCCGAGTAGCACCGGGCCCGTGAAATCCGGTGTGAATCTGTCGGGACCACCCGATAAGCCTGAATACTCCCTGGTGACCGATAGCGGACTAGTACCGTGAGGGAAAGGTGAAAAGTACCCCGGGAGGGGAGTGAAATAGTACCTGAAACCGTGCGCTTACAATCCGTCAGAGCCTTCGAGCAGCTTGCTGCTGGGGGTGATGGCGTGCCTTTTGAAGAATGAGCCTGCGAGTTAGTGGCATGTCGCGAGGTTAACCCGTGTGGGGTAGTCGTAGCGAAAGCGAGTCCGAATAGGGCGCATCTAGTGGCATGTTCTAGACCCGAAGCGGAGTGATCTACCCATGGCCAGGGTGAAGCGATGGTAAGACGTCGTGGAGGCCCGAACCCACTTAGGTTGAAAACTGAGGGGATGAGTTGTGGGTAGGGGTGAAAGGCCAATCAAACTCCGTGATAGCTGGTTCTCCCCGAAATGCATTTAGGTGCAGCGTCGCGTGTTTCTCACCGGAGGTAGAGCTACTGGATGGTCTAGGGGGCCCACAAGCTTACCGAAATCAGCCAAACTCCGAATGCCGGTGAGTGAGAGCGCGGCAGTGAGACTGCGGGGGATAAGCTTCGTAGTCGAGAGGGAAACAGCCCAGATCGCCGGCTAAGGCCCCTAAGCGTGTACTAAGTGGAAAAGGATGTGGGATCGCTGAGACAACCAGGAGGTTGGCTTAGAAGCAGCCACCCTTGAAAGAGTGCGTAATAGCTCACTGGTCAAGTGGTTCTGCGCCGACAATGTAGCGGGGCTCAAGTACACCGCCGAAGCCGCGGCACTCACATGAGCCCGCTTTCTTCCCACGGGAAGGGAGCCAGGTGTGTGGGTGGGTAGGGGAGCGTCGTGCAGCCGCGGAAGCGCCGGAGTGATCCAGGTGTGGAGGCTGCGCGAGTGAGAATGCAGGCATGAGTAGCGAAAGACGAGTGAGAAACTCGTCCGCCGGATGACCAAGGGTTCCTGGGCCAGGTTAATCCGCCCAGGGTGAGTCGGGACCTAAGGCGAGGCCGACAGGCGTAGTCGATGGACAACGGGTTGATATTCCCGTACCCGTGTATCCGCGCCCAATGGCGAATCAGTTGTGCTAACCGTCCAAAAGGTTGGTCGTCTCCTTCGGGAGTCGACGAACTGGCTGCACGGGACCCCGATTGTAGTAGTCAAGCGATGGGGTGACGCAGGAAGGTAGCTGGGCCAGGTGATGGAATACCTGGTGTAAGCCGGTAGGGCGAATGGTAGGCAAATCCGCCATTCATACAGCCTGAGAGGTGATGCGTACCCGTTGAGGGGAATTCAGTGATCCTATGCTGCCGAGAAAAGCCTCTAGTGAGTTGGTACACGGCCCGTACCCCAAACCGACACAGGTGGTCAGGTAGAGAATACCGAGGCGATCGAGAGAACTGTGGTTAAGGAACTCGGCAAAATGCCCCCGTAACTTCGGGAGAAGGGGGACCACGCCCGGTGACCGGATTTACTCCGTGAGCTGGGGGTGGTCGCAGAGACCAGAGAGAAGCGACTGTTTACTAAAAACACAGGTCCGTGCGAAGTCGTAAGACGATGTATACGGACTGACGCCTGCCCGGTGCTGGAAGGTTAAGAGGACCGGTTAGCCATTTCGGTGGCGAAGCTGAGAATTTAAGCCCCAGTAAACGGCGGTGGTAACTATAACCATCCTAAGGTAGCGAAATTCCTTGTCGGGTAAGTTCCGACCTGCACGAATGGCGTAACGACTTCTCTGCTGTCTCGACCACAGACTCGGCGAAATTGCATTACGAGTAAAGATGCTCGTTACGCGCGGCAGGACGAAAAGACCCCGGGACCTTCACTATAGCTTGGTATTGGTGTTCGGTTCGGTTTGTGTAGGATAGGTGGGAGACTGTGAAGCTCATACGCCAGTATGGGTGGAGTCGTTGTTGAAATACCACTCTGATCGTATTGGACCTCTAACCTCGGACCATGATCTGGTTCAGGGACAGTGCCTGGTGGGTAGTTTAACTGGGGCGGTTGCCTCCCAAAATGTAACGGAGGCGCCCAAAGGTTCCCTCAGCCTGGTTGGCAATCAGGTGTCGAGTGCAAGTGCACAAGGGAGCTTGACTGTGAGACTGACAGGTCGAGCAGGGACGAAAGTCGGGACTAGTGATCCGGCACCGGCATGTGGAAGCGGTGTCGCTCAACGGATAAAAGGTACCCCGGGGATAACAGGCTGATCTTCCCCAAGAGTCCATATCGACGGGATGGTTTGGCACCTCGATGTCGGCTCGTCGCATCCTGGGGCTGGAGTAGGTCCCAAGGGTTGGGCTGTTCGCCCATTAAAGCGGCACGCGAGCTGGGTTTAGAACGTCGTGAGACAGTTCGGTCTCTATCCGCCGCGCGCGTTAGAAACTTGAGGAAGGCTGTCCCTAGTACGAGAGGACCGGGACGGACGAACCTCTGGTGTGCCAGTTGTCCCGCCAGGGGCATGGCTGGTTGGCTACGTTCGGAAGGGATAACCGCTGAAAGCATCTAAGCGGGAAGCCTGTTCCAAGATGAGGTTTCTCACCCCCTCGAGGGGGTAAGGCCCCCGGCAGACCACCGGGTTGATAGGCCGGAACTGGAAGCCCAGCAATGGGTGGAGGTGACCGGTACTAATAGGCCGAGGACTTACCACGAAGATGTTACGCGTCCACTGTGCGGTATCTGAAACAACACACACAGATCCGAAAAATCCTGCAGCAGCAGGTGATTCGAGGTCTGCGTGGAATATTGTTTCATAGAGTTACGGCGGCCATAGCGACAGGGAAACGCCCGGTCCCATTCCGAACCCGGAAGCTAAGCCTGTCTGCGCCGATGGTACTGCACTCGACAGGGTGTGGGAGAGTAGGACACCGCCGAACACCCGTT
>NZ_JBSNCD010000019.1:0-2717 GCF_053764735.1 Rhodococcus sp. 5G237
GCGTAGTCGTCCCGGTGATCGAGGACGAGGCGGATCGCCTTCTCACGGACCTCGTCGGGGTACTTCTTCGGCATGAGGCTTACCTTCCCAAGAATGAAGGTGTGCATCAAACCCGGGACGGTTCACAGATCCCGTTCTGCCACGGCGAACCAGGATCGATGAACGAGGCATCCACACCGGTGAAACGGCACCAGTCCCGCATCGCATACGCGGTCATCTTGAACCGTCTCGGGTTTGATGCCGCCTCCTTTCTTGAGGAGGATGCACATCATGTCCAAGCGTTACCCCGCCGAGCAGCGTGAACGAGCGGTGAAGATGGTCCTCGACCACCTCGACGAATATTCTTCGCCGTTCGCGGCGTGCAAAGCCATCGCCCCGAAGCTCGGCGTCGGTGTCGAGTCGCTGCGCACCTGGACCCGCCAGGCTCTGATCGATGCCGACAAGACACCCGGCGTGACCACCGCTGAACAGCAACGAATCAAAGAGCTCGAACGCGAAGTCCGAGACCTCCGTGAGGCCAACGAAATCTTGAAATCGGCCTCGATTTTCTTCGCGAGGGAGCTCGACCCTCGCCGCCGCTGATCTGCCAGTTCATCGACCAGATGCGTGCACAAGGACACGGGGCCCGAGTCGATCTGCGCCGTGCTCACCGAGCGTGGCGTCAAGGTCGCCCCACGCACGTATCGGAACTGGAAAACTGCTTCTCCATCCCGCCGGACCGTCGCCGATGCACATCTGACGAACGCTCTGCGTGAGACCGTCGGGACCGCCGAAGGTCTCTACGGTCGCCGGAAGATGACCGTGCACCTGCGCAGACACGGCCACGACGTCGCGGCATGCACCGTCGACCGGTTGATGCGCGATGAAGGGCTGTCCGGAGCGGTCCGGGGCCGTCGGCACCGCACCACCATGCCCGGCGGCTCGGACAGCCGCCGCGCCCCTGACCTGGTCGATCGTGATTTCACCGCCGAGGTTCCGAATCGGAAGTGGGTCACCGACTTCACCTATTGCCGCACCTGGGCGGGGTTCGTCTATGTCGCGTTCGTGATCGACTGCTTCTCGCGGGCGATCGTCGGCTGGCATGCCGCCACCGTCAAGGACACCGCGATGGTCACCACCGCCTTGAAGATGGCATTGTGGCGACGTGACCACACGGGCCACCCGGTCGGCTCAGGGTTGATCCACCATAGCGATGCCGGCAGTCAGTACACTTCCATTGCTTTCGCGGAAACCCTTGTGCTGGAGGGTATTGCCGCGTCGATCGGCAGCGTCGGAGACGCATACGACAACGCTCTGGCCGAGAGCACGATCGGGTTGTTCAAGACCGAAGTGATCGCCAAGGGAAACCCGTTCCATCCGGGTCCCTACAAGTCCGTCGAGGACGTCGAGTACGCCACGATGGAGTGGGTCGACTGGTTCAATCGCAGTCGCCTGCACAGCCGTCTCGGATACGTCCCGCCGGATGAATTCGAGGCGGCGTACTACGCTCACCTGTCGACTCCACAACCGGAGCCGTCACCGATATAGGAGCGGCAAGAAACCCGAGACGGTTCAGATCGACTCATTGCCTCGGTCGAACGAAAATCGCTCCCCGACCTGGTATCCAGCCTGACCAGCGGAAAACTGCGGTTCGCGTTCGCTGAACTCGTGGCACTCCCCCGCGCGGCAGTGGTGATCGAAGACCGTTATTCGGCGGTGTTCAAACTCGAGCGGGTCCGTCCGGCGGTTGTCGCCGACGCACTGGCCGAACTGCAGATCCGCTATCCGACCGTGCCGATCGTGTTCTGCGAGAACAGGCAGCTCGCCGAAGAATGGACCTACCGTTATCTCGCTGCGGCCCGGCACTGATGCGACATCGGGGACGCCGATCATCGCCCCGCCCCATCTCCGCCGACCGAAGCACCCACCGTCGTGTCGGACACGACCGACACCGGACCGTCGAGCGCAGACGTGCGGGCCTGGGCCCGCGCGACCGGACTGGACGTCCCCGGCCGAGGGCAACTGCGCCCCCGGATTTGGGACGCCTGGCGTACCACCCATCCCGAGTAATACTGCTGCACAGCAGTTCCATCCCAACACAACGAAGCATCGCATCGCACCGCGGACCGCGCTCGTCGCGTGAGACCCCACCCTGAGCATCGATCGGCGGCCGAGGTCGAGATCCTCGCCGACTCGCGCACCTACCGAGGAAATTAGTCCTCGAGGCTTCCTCGGACGGTGCACTGTCGATTACGGCTCGCTCAGAAGCCATGCGCCACTACCGTCCGCACCATGTGTTTCCGAAATAGGCTCTCGCACTCGTCTTTTGCTTGAGTTGATTGCAGATCATCCACTTTCGTTCGTTGCAGAGCGCACACGGTAGAGTTCCTGCTCACCGCTGAACCCCTTCAGCGGGTACGACCCTGCAAAATCAGTCTCCATTACAGATGCATCCAAACGACTCATCGTCTCGCTATCCACCAGAATCTCCAGTGGCTCCGCAACCGCAACGATCCTGCTGGCCCGGTTCAATGATTGCCCCACCCAATCACCCGCGCTGTGCACTACCGCACCCCATGCGATACCGACATGCAGTGGCGGAAGGCCCCGCTGAACCGTCCCGGGTTTGATGCACACCTTCATTCTTGGGAAGGTAAGCCTCATGCCGAAGAAGTACCCCGACGAGGTCCGTGAGAAGGCGATCCGCCTCGTCCTCGATCACCGGGACGACTACGCCT